>NZ_JBHIQI010000005.1:0-150869 GCF_042196465.1 Bartonella sp. AD13SXNS | reverse complement strand
GTCTTCCCATGATCAACGTGACCAATCGTACCAATATTAACATGCGGTTTTGTACGTTCAAATTTGCTCTTCGCCATTTGAGCTCTCCATTTTCCGTCCAAGCCAAGGACTAAGTTAAAAATTAATTACACAACCTGAAATCACGCGTATTTCTTTTGTATCTCCAAAGCAACAGCCGAAGGTACAGGCTCGTAATGATCAAACTGCATTGTATACTGCGCACGCCCCTGACTCATAGAGCGAAGGGTATTTACATAACCAAACATATTTGCCAAAGGAACCATTGCATTCACAACCGTTGCAATACCGCGTGCTTCAGTTCCTGAAATCTGTCCCCGACGAGAATTAAGGTCACCAATAACATCACCAACATAATCATCTGGCGTAACGACTTCCACCTTCATGATCGGCTCAAGAAGTTGCGCACCAGCTTTCTTTGCTCCATCACGAAAAGCTGCACGAGCAGCAATTTCAAAAGCCAAAACAGAAGAATCAACATCGTGATAACCACCATCAATGAGAGTCGCTTTTACACCAAGCATAGGAAATCCCGCAAGAGGACCAGCCCCCATAACACTTTCAATTCCCTTTTGAACGCCTGGAATATATTCTTTAGGAACAGCGCCACCAACAATCTTCGACTCAAAAATAAAATCATCACCTTCATGAGGCTCAAAAACAATTTTTACACGAGCAAATTGACCAGCACCACCCGATTGTTTCTTATGTGTATAATCAATCTCTGCCATTTTAGTAATTGACTCACGATAAGCAACCTGAGGCTGTCCAATATTTGCTTCAACCTTAAACTCACGCCGCATACGGTCAACAATAATATCAAGATGAAGCTCACCCATTCCAGCTATAATAGTTTGACCCGATTCTTCATCCGACTTAACGCGAAATGAGGGATCTTCTGCCGCTAAACGATTAAGAGCAATCCCCATTTTTTCTTGATCTGCTTTTGTTTTCGGTTCAATTGCAATCTCAATAACAGGCTCAGGAAATTCCATCCGCTCCAAAATAACAGGCTTCAAAGGATCACAAAGAGTATCACCTGTTGTCGTCTCCTTAAGCCCTGCAAGAGCAACAATATCACCAGCAAATGCCTCTTCAATATCCTCACGAGAATTTGAATGCATTTGAAGCATACGCCCCAAACGTTCCTTCTTCTTCTTCACAGTATTCTCAAGAGAAATACCCTTCTGAACTTTACCAGAATAAATACGACAGAAAGTTAACGAACCAACAAAAGGATCATTCATAATTTTAAAAGCAAGCATAGATAGCGGAGCATCATCAGAAGATTCGCGTGTTGTCTCGGCCTCAGTCTTAACATCAACACCCTTAATCGCTGGAATATCAATCGGAGAAGGAAGATAAGAAACGACAGCATCTAAAAGCGGCTGCACACCCTTGTTTTTAAAAGCCGTACCACAAAGAACAGGATGAAATTGAACCTCTACTGTCCCCTTCCTAATGAGAGAAACGAGTTGCTCATTGGTTGGCATAACACCTTCCAAATAAGCTTCCATGGCAGCCTCATCAACCTCCACGGCCATTTCAATGAGCTTTTCGCGATATTCCTCAGCTTTTTCCTTTAAATCAGAGGGAATTTCACTTATCTCTGCCGAAGCGCCAATAGAACCATCCCACTTTAAAGCCCTCATTTCGACAAGATCGACAACACCTTCAAAGTCATTTTCAGCACCAATCGGCAACTGTAAAACAAGCGCCTTAGCCCCCAACCGTGAACCAACCATTTCTACACTACGATAAAAATCGGCACCTATTTTATCCATTTTATTAACAAACACCATGCGAGGCACACGGTATTTCTCAGCCTGCCGCCAAACAGTTTCCGTCTGAGGCTCCACACCAGCATTTGCATCCAACAAGGCTATTGCACCATCAAGAACACGCAAAGAACGCTCTACCTCAATCGTAAAATCAACGTGCCCTGGCGTATCAATAATATTAAAGCGGCGCTTCCGACCGTCAGCCCCTTCCCAAAAAGTTGTTGTCGCAGCCGATGTAATCGTAATACCGCGCTCCTGTTCCTGCTCCATCCAATCCATCGTAGAAGCACCATCATGCGTTTCACCGATTTTATGATTCTTACCCGTATAGAACAAAATACGTTCAGTCATCGTAGTCTTACCGGCATCAATATGCGCCATAATACCAAAATTACGATAATCTTCAATTTTATATTCGCGAGCCATTATCTTTGCCTTAGTTAAAACATCTACCAGCGATAGTGAGAAAATGCACGATTAGCTTCAGCCATACGATGAACATCCTCACGCTTTTTCACAGCAGAACCGCGATTATTAGCCGCATCTACCAATTCACCAGACAAGCGCTCAATCATCGTCGTCTCATTTCTACCACGTGCAGCAGAAATCAACCAGCGAATAGCAAGAGCTTGACGACGATCAGGACGAACATCTATCGGAACTTGATAAGTAGCACCACCAACACGACGAGAACGAACCTCAATATGAGGAGCAACATTCCCTAAAGCCCGATGAAATAGAGCAACAGGATCTGTTTTTACTTTTTTCTCTACAGAATCAAGAGCACCATAAACTATACGCTCCGCAACTGATTTTTTACCATCAAACATAATGGCATTCATAAATTTCATAATGACCAAATCACCAAATTTAGGATCTGGATTAATTTCACGCTTTTCTGCTCTATGACGACGGGACATTGGCTTTGTCTCTCAATATTATTTCGGACGCTTCGCGCCATACTTTGAACGACGCTGTTTACGATTCTTGACACCCTGCGTATCAAGCAAACCACGAATAATGTGATAACGAACTCCCGGCAAATCTTTCACACGACCACCACGGATCATCACAACAGAGTGCTCTTGAAGATTATGCCCCTCTCCAGGAATATAACCAATCACTTCAAATCCATTCGTCAAGCGAATTTTAGCAACTTTACGAAGAGCAGAATTAGGTTTTTTCGGCGTTGTCGTATAAACACGCGTACAAACACCACGCTTCTGCGGATTCGACTGAAGAGCAGGAACCTTATTACGTTTAACTGGCGCTACACGCGGCTTTCGAATCAACTGGTTTACGGTAGGCATGTAACCTTCCTCTTTTAGATCTACATTCGTATCACCCAATCGGGCTTTTCTATTTTTTTCATCTCTTCCGATAGAATCAGAACAGATATTTTAATTCTACACACAAAATCGGGCCACCTGCAAAAACAGTTCACCCGACCACAAGCAGAGAAGGCAATAGCCTCTTGCACTAGCACTTGCTTTTAATCTTCTTAACACCCTTTATGAATGATCTTTTGGACATATCCAAAACCACTGATCATTTCTACATCGGTTATGTCTGTCTCTAATAGCGAGAACACGTACATTCGTCAAGAACTAAACAGCAGAAAGTTTTTAAAAATGAAAATAAATTAAATTTTAAAACTTTACATTTGCTTTTGCCAGTATTCTTGATAAATCAATTTATCATAATCACATGCCTCTACAAATAAAAAAAGAAGCTGTGACTGTTATAAAACTTGAATGCAGAAAATTAAATTGCACATGTGATATTTAATGATGAGCACCATGAAAATAGCAACGTGGAATATTGCCGGAATAAAAGCACGACATGAAACATTATATCAATGGCTACAGCAAAATCAGCCGGACATAGTCTGTCTACAGGAAACTAAAAGTATTGATGAAAACTTTCCACGCGATGCAATTGAAAATTTAGGTTACCATATAGAAATACACGGACAAAAAAGTTTTAATGGCGTTGCGCTTCTTTCTAAAAAAACACCAGATGAAGTGATCCGTCGATTACCAGGCAACGATAATGACGAACAAACACGTTACATTGAAGCCGTTTATTCAACAAATAAAGGTGTTGTCCGTGTTGCATCTCTCTATTTGCCAAATGGAAACCCTACTGAGAGTGAAAAATATTCCTATAAGATGGAATGGATGGAAAGATTATGTGCACATGCAAAATCATTGCTTGCATACGAAGAACCTCTTGTCCTAGCAGGTGATTATAATGTCATCCCCACCCCATTAGATGCAAAAAACCCTCAAGAATGGTATCAAGATGCTTTATTTCTTCAACAAACAAGAAAAGCATTCCAACGTATTCTTCATTTAGGTCTCTACGATGCTATCCGGAATGTCACCGATACACCCTCCTACAGTTTTTGGGATTTCCAAGCTGGGTCATGGCCTAAAAATAATGGGATCCGCATTGATCATTTATTATTATCACCAGAAGCTGTTGATCATCTTATTTGCGCTCATAGCCAGACAGAAGTAAGGGGATATCAAAAACCATCTGACCACGTTCCTGTTTGGATTCAGCTTAATGTCAATTAAAAAACTATAGCCCTTATTTTGTGAGACAGCAAAAAAAATCATTCGATAAATAATAACTATGCTACACCAAATAAAGATTATATCTTAAACAACTACAATAAATGAATGGAGGACAGAAATGAAGAAATCATTGTTAATATTTATTGCAGCAGCAGCCATTGGGCTCACAAGTATCGCGCATGCTAAAAATGATACGCTTGAAAAAATAAAAAAAACAGGGGAAATCACTTTAGGTGTCCGTGAATCATCTGGTTTGGCCTACGCTCTTGGTAATAATAAATATGTAGGTTTTCATACAGAAATGGCAGAACGTATCATTGATGATATTTCAAAAAAAATTGGTAAACCAATTAGAATTCACTATCTTCCCATCACTTCTCAAAATAGGATTCCTCTCTTAAAAAATAATACCTATGATTTTGAGTGCGGATCAACAACAAATGATATCTCCCGTAGTAAAGAAGCAGCATTTGCTTATACGACATACGTCGAAGAGGTTCGAATTGCTGTAAAGAGAAATTCTAACATTAAATCTCTTGACGATTTAAATGGAAAAACAGTTGCGACGACCACTGGTACAACATCTGTTCAACTTATTCGTAAAAACAAACGCGCAAAAAACATTAACTTTAAGGTCATCAAAGGAAAAGATCATGGAGATAGCTTCTTATTATTAGAATCTGGTAAAGCCGATGCATTTGTTATGGATGCCTCAATTCTTGCTGGACATATTGCAAAATCAAAAAAACCATCTGATTATGTCATTCTCGACCCTGTACTTTCAGTCGAACCCATCGCTTGCATGCTCAGATTACATGACAAAAAATTTGAACAAGCAATCAACGATAGTATCGTACGCCAGATCAAAGACGAATCACTTGAAAAACTTTACAATAAGTGGTTTATGGAACCGATTCCACCTGCTAATACTGTTATGAATCTTCCTTTATCAAAACAAACAAGATATGCTTGGGATCACCCCAATAATAAGCCTCGGGAAAGCTACATAGGAAAAGATTTATAGAGTTTAAAAGGAAAAACCACACTCTTAAAAAATTGAGTGTGGTTTATATTTTAGTTCACTTTTTGATAAATTCCGCCTATGTAGATGCGGTTGATTTATTGTCCTATTTGTAAATGACTAATTTGAGGGAATATCAATTAATGGACTTTTCTTTTCTTTGTAGGGATGATCTTACTCAAACACTGGTAGCAGGATGCCTTGGGACTCCTGGCGTAAGTCATACCTATTTAGACACCCTTCTCGATGGCTTAAAAAATACGGTTATATTGTCCATCACTTCACTTATATTAGCTGTATTATTTGGTGTTATTATAGGAACAATGCGTACTTTACCTAATACTTCCATAACCAATTGTATATTTCGCACTATCGGTGCTATTTGGGTAGAGATCATGCGTAATATTCCTCTCCTTGTACAGGTGTTTTTATGGTATTTTGTTGTTCCTAAGATCTATCCACCAGCGATGAAATTTTCCCCTATTCTCTTAGTAACATGTGCGTTGGGATTCTTTACATCTGCACGCATTGCCGAACAGATTCGTTCAGGTATTGAAGCTATTCCTTCTGGGCAACGCTATGCTGCTATGGCAATGGGATTTACAACGTATCAAAGTTATCGCTATATTATACTACCGCGTGCTATACGCGCAATTATGCCCCCACTTACTTCAGAAGCAATGAGTATTGTAAAAAATTCGTCTATAGCATTCGCCGTTTCAATAAATGAACTCATGCAATTTCAATACCAAGCAATTGAAGAGGTAAGCCATGTTTACGAAAATTATTTGCTTGTTACGATTCTTTATATTCTTATAGCCTTATTCGTATTTATTGTGATGACAATTATTGAACAAATACTCAAAATTCCTAATTCTCAAACGCAGGAAAATTGAATATGATAAATTTTATAAGCTCTCAGTTTGGACTTTATTTTCCTTTCAATTTTTCTGATTTTGATTTTTCCTTTTTTACCTTTGATGTATTTCGTTCTTACATTTTATCAGGTTTACTTTTTAGCGTTTTTCTAACTCTTTTTGCAACAGTATTGGGGTTTATTTTCGGTACGCTTTTAGCAATGATGCGCCTTTCTTCCATAAAGCTTCTTTCTTGGGTTGCAATCGTTTACATAACAGCTATGCGTTCAATACCCCTTGTGATGGTTATCTTATGGTTTTTCGTACTTCTGCCTTTTTTAACGGGGACATCCATCGGTGCAAATAAATCAGCACTCATTACCTTTACCGCATTTGAAACTGCTTATTTCGCTGAAATTATGCGTGCTGGCATAAATTCAGTTTCGCAAGGACAAAAATATGCGGGGAAAGCTCTTGGAATGACATATTGGCAAAGTATGTACATTGTCATTCTTCCTCAAGCTTTTAGAGATATGCTTCCAGTCTTTTTAACACAAGTCATTATTCTTTTTCAGGATACAACCCTTGTTTATGCCATCAGTGGTCATAGCCTTTTGAATGGCTTTGATATTGCTGCTAATAATTTTGGTGTAAAGCAAGAAGCTTATATCTTAGCAGCTATTTTCTATTTTGTTATCTGTTTTACGCTGTCACAAATCGTTTTGTATTTACAAAAAAAAGTGTCTATTATCCGCTAACGGGGAAAAAATGTCTACTAATATGATCGAAATAAAAAATGTTTCTAACTGGTATGGCGAAGTTCAAGTTCTTAAAAGCTGTACAACCAACATTAATAAAGGAGAAGTTGTTGTCGTTTGTGGGCCATCAGGATCAGGAAAATCAACACTCATTAAAACCATTAATGCTCTAGTCCCTTTTCAAAAAGGTGAAATTTGGATTAATGGAATACCAGTTCATTCAAAACAAACGAATCTGCCTAAATTGCGAAGTCAGGTAGGAATGGTATTTCAACACTTCGAGCTTTTCCCCCATTTATCTGTCACAGAAAATTTGACAATTGCACAAATCAAAGTCCTAAAACGAAGCAAAAAAGAAGCACTTGAACGTGGATTGTTATATCTTGAACGCGTTGGACTCATTGAACACAAAGATAAATATCCTGGTCAACTTTCTGGAGGGCAACAACAACGGGTTGCTATTGCACGTGCCTTAACTATGGATCCACTTGTCATGCTTTTTGATGAACCAACATCTGCTCTAGATCCTGAAATGGTAGGTGAAGTACTCGATGTCATGATTAGCTTAGCAGAAGAAGGTATGACGATGATTTGTGTAACCCATGAAATGGGATTTGCACAAAAAGTCTCGGAGCGTGTTATTTTCATAGATCAAGGAACAATTCTTGAAGACTGTTCATCTAAAGAGTTCTTTTCTGATCCGCAAGCAAGAAAACCGAGAACGCAAGAATTTTTGTCTAAGATCCTAAGTCATTAACCATTATATTATAACAAAAAGCTATCTCTACTATGAACTTGGACATAAAAAGATGGCGTTTAATATCAGATGGGAGAATGTAAAAAATATTACAATCAGATATTAAAAAACTGTTATTTTTTAAAATATCAGAAACAAGTGGCATTGCTGTACATCTTTCAAATTTATTACAAAGAGAAAAAACCTGCTCTTGCAAAGGGTGAGTCCAGTTTCTGTTTTTTACGTTAGTTTTTTCATAGGCTGCAGTTAGCATTGCTATCCCGAGAATTATTTTTCCTTCTTGAAGCAACATATTTCCAAGCATTGTTTAAACAGAAGGATTTCCTTTTTTTTCTGAGAGTTGAAACCATCGTGGCTTGTATAGGATTTTTCTCCCTTCCCTCTCCCTTTAAAAATATTTTTCCTAAATGATATTGAGCTTTAGGATTTCTATAATTCACCGCAGCCCGCATATAAAGACGAACAGCATAAGAAGGATGAAGGTGATTGAGGAATATCTTTTATATATCCCGCAAGTTTAACCAATGCATCAGAAACATAACTTTCATCTTCTGAAGCAAGATCTGTACCTTTTTCAACGATATATGCAAAAAAATGATATGCCTTGTAATCATCTTTAGGAACACCATCACCATTTGCATAGATAGAGCTAAGTTTCCAATTCTCACCGATATATGGCCCCTCTTAGCAGCACAACGGAGTGCTGGAATAACTTGATTGATATACCCATTTTATAAGCAGACATGCCACGTTTCAAAAAATAAAACGAACTATCATTGGCTTCTTGCAAGCTATTAACATCTACTGCATAAACAGTAGAAAAAAATCCCCCTCACGTCACAACAATCGCGGCTTTTTTCCATATCTGAAGCCTTTGACCATTTCCCCCTATCTCAATTTTAATTGTTATATCTGTTACAAATTTCTTTGTAGATATTTAAACTCTTCTTTTTAGTAAGAAACATGAAAGATTTTAAAGCAAAAATTTTAAAAGAAAAGACAAATAAATGATAATTATCCAAAGAGTTTGGTAAAGTTAAGCCCCCATTTTATATACAACAAATTGATTTTTAAATATAAATCATCATTCTATATTTTATAACACTTCCTTATAAGATTTATTTATCTTTAAAAATTTATACGAATGAATAAAAATCGTTCAATAAAATAACATGCGCATTGAACAGCAGCTTGAGAACAAAGAAAATACATGATGAATAGTAAGCGTACAAAAAACAACGCTAAACATGGATGAATATACTGATGATAATTAATTTATAATTTCACGACTTCCTCATCACCATCAATCTGTAAACAATCCAGCTTCTTGTCTAACGGATTCCTCCTGACATCATTTCACATGGATTTACTTCATAAACTTTACACACAAGCGCTACCTCAGAATACGCAGCGCTATATATAACAAAAAATACCACATGTGTAATTTTATATGCCTTATATTGCTACCCTAAACTATGGTGTTTTACAGAATGAATAGAAGAAACATAAAGACGGATCTCTATAGAAATTTCATGATCGCACTTACGAAAAACGAACAAAAGAATTTTTTTAAAGCAAATCTCTCCCATCCCTCATGATATGAAATCATGTATCCAAAAAACAAAAAGTTGAAATCAACCCAACCGCTCTAAAGCAACAGATACTTTCTTCTGTGCAGCGCGCAGTTCTACAACCCTGTTCCGTTCACTTTCAACAATTTCTGCTTTGGCATTTGCTATAAATTTTGGATTATTTAACTTAAGCGATATTTTTTCAATATCCTGTTCAATTTTACTCATATCCTTCCTCAAACGAACACGTTCAGCTTCCAAATCAATCAACTGTCCTAAGGGCAAACAAAAAACGGCTTCTCCCAAAATTATTTGTGCCGATACTTCTGGAACTTTATCAGAGAAATGGATGATTTCAATACGCGCTAACTTTTTAATAAGTGTATCATAACGCTGCACACGCTCTCGCGTTAATTCCCCTCCTTCGACAACAACAAGAGGCGCTTGTATAGCCGCTGGAATATTCATTTCAAAACGTACAGATCGAATCCCAGTGACAACATCAATAAGCCAATTAATATCAGCTGCAGCCTCTTCATCTGTAAATGTTTCCTCTGGCCATTTTGTCAATGCGAGCATATCCTCACGCTTGATGGCTTGCGTTTCTGTAAGAGACCACAACTCTTCCGTCATATACGGCATAAAAGGATGAAGAAGTTTATAAACTTCATCTAAAACCCAAGCAGTACAAGCTTGAGCCTCATTTTTAGCATCTTCATTTTCCCCCTGAAAAATAGGTTTGAGAAGTTCCAAATACCAATCACAGAGTGTATTCCAAATGAAACGATAAAGTGTAGCGGCAGACTCATTAAATTTATAGTGTTCAATGCCAATTGTCACTGCTGAAATCGTTTTAGAGAGCTCCGTTAAAATCCAACGATTAAGCGCCAGTTTTGCTTGTTCTGGTTTAAAAGCTGGATCATGCTTCACACCATTCATCTGTGCAAATCGGGTAGCATTCCACAATTTCGTAGCAAAATTACGATAACCAGCAATACGGGAAACATCAAGTTTTACATCACGACCTTGTGCTGCCATAATAGCCAAAGTAAAACGAAGTGCATCAGCACTATACTGATCAACAAGCTCTAAGGGATCGATAATATTTCCCTTAGATTTTGACATCTTTGCACCCTTTTGATCCCGTACCAGAGCGTGCACATAAACCGTTGGGAAAGGAACATCACCCATAAAGTGAAGTCCCATCATCATCATACGAGCAACCCAGAAAAAAATAATATCAAACCCTGTCACGCATAAAGATGTTGGATAAAAAGTAGACAACTCAGTCGTTTTATTGGGCCATCCTAATGTTGAAAAAGGCCAAAGAGCTGATGAAAACCAAGTATCTAAAACATCCGGATCACGGATTAATTCAACCACCTCACCATAATGAGCAACAGCTGAATCTAAAGCCTCTTCTTCACTTTTTTCAACAAAAACCGTTCCATCAGGTCCATACCAAGCAGGAATCTGATGTCCCCACCATAATTGGCGAGAAATGCACCAAGGTTGAATATTTTGCATCCAATTGAAGTAGGTCTTTTTCCAGTTATCGGGAACGAACTGCGTTTTTCCTTGTTGAACAGCCTCTATCGCTGGCTTTGCTAATTCAGCAGCATGAACATACCATTGATCTGTCAAAAAAGGCTCAATAGGAACACCACTGCGATCTCCATGAGGAACCATATGGGGATGATCATCAACAGAAGCCAAATATCCCTGTTCTTTCATCAAAGCAACAATCTTCTGGCGCGCAACAAAACGATCAGATTTATCGAAACTTTCTACTAACATTTCTAATTCATCTGATAATATCAAACCATCAAAAAATGCTTCATTCTCACGGAGAAAAATCTCGGCTTTTGGGGTAAAAATATTGATCAAGCGTAAATGATTACGCTGTCCTACTTCAAAGTCATTAAAGTCATGGGCTGGTGTGATTTTTACAGCACCACTTCCAGCCTCAGGATCAGCATGCATATCACCAACAATTAATAACCGACGACCAACAAGCGGCAAAAGAGCATTTTTACCGATAAGATTTTTATAACGCTCATCTTCAGGATTAACAGCAATTCCTGTATCACCAAGCATTGTTTCTGGTCGTGTTGTCGCCACTGTTATAAAAGTTGTCGCATCATTTGGATCAAAAGTTTTACCCTCAAGTGGATATCTAAAGTGCCACAAATACCCTTGAACTTCTTTTTGCTCAACTTCAAGATCTGAAATAGCCGTTAACAATTTAGGATCCCAATTGACGAGGCGCTTATCCCTATATATCAACCCTTGCTTATAAAGCGTGACAAAAACTTCACGAACAGCTTGCGATAACCCCTCGTCCATTGTAAACCGTTCACGCGACCAATCACATGAAACGCCAAGACGGCGCAATTGGTTTGCAATAATGCCTCCAGTTTCATAACGCCATTTCCAAATACGCTCAATAAACTTTTCTCTTCCCATTTCTTGACGCGTTGGTTCTTGGCGTTCTGCAAGTTGGCGCTCTACAACCATTTGTGTAGCAATCCCAGCATGATCCATACCAGGCTGCCACAACACATTCCTGCCACGCATCCGCTGAAATCTAACCATTATATCTTGAATTGTCGTATTGAGTGCATGCCCCATATGAAGTGAGCCGGTAACATTCGGGGGTGGAAGCATAACGCAAAAAGGTTCTGCACCACTTTTAGAACCCGCTCCTGCTTTAAAAGCCCCACGAGTCTCCCATCTTTTTGCAACCCGTTTCTCTATGGAAGCAGCATCATAGTTTTTTTCTAACATTCTATCCATCCATAACGCCGCTGAAAAACACAATATATGAACAAAACCCAATCAGAATCCCGCAAACCTATCCCATTTACTAGACAGCTTGCAAAACCACAAACAAAGTTCTCATAAAATGAAAAACATAAAAAATAATGTAAAGAAAATAATTAAGATGATTTCTTAATGGCCTTCACAATCTCTTCACGTAAAATATCTTCCAGCAAAACAGGCAATTTAGACTGTAACCATTCAGCTATAGCCGGACGCAATACATCCTTTGCAATCTTTTCTGCGGAAGAAATACAATACGCAGACAATTCCACTCGACCAACTCCTCCATCTTCTGACTGTGGTTTCTTTATTTCATCTTCATATTCTCTTGCTTTATAAACAGAATTCCGTTCCTCAGAAGAAAGCTTCATCTTTTGCACATCCATACCAACTGCATTATTTTCTGCCTCTATACTCTCTTTCTCTTGCATTATTCTCCCCCCTTGATTTTCAGAAGAAAGACCAATACGATCAGCTAAAGCTTTCATAGCATCATCAACCGATAAGGTTGTATCATAAACACCTTCTAATGCACCTTCTGAACGCTCTTCCGAAGCATTGACTGCAACATCTTCATTTAAAAAGTGATCAGATTGAACCGCATTTTCTTCGATTATTTCACGAATAGATGTTAAAATTTCATCCATACTTGGCTCACGTAACACGCTTGAACTCTGTACCATACTTTACAACCTCTCAAAGACGCAACAACAAATAGAATCATATTTTCAGTGTATGCAAAAGAATCATAAGATCAACATACCTCTCATGATATTTTCAAATATGCTTGTCATAAAGAGGGCGCTGCACACAATTTTCTGCACTAAAAAATAACATATTTCTGCTCTATTTTTAACACACCCAACTCTTGATAAACTCATCTTTAAAAACTAAAATAATTTAAGATTCAAAGAGATACTTTTATGTATTATCGGATATATTGAATTGTTTTTAAACCTAAATAACTTGCAGTCAATTTACCAATAGAAGATTGAACACTATAGCTCGCCACCACAGCATTACGCTCTGCCATTGCAAGCGCAATTTGAGCATTAATCAATTGAGTACGAGAATTTAAAACATCCAATGTCGTTGCCTGCCCTACGCGATTTTCTTGAACACGACCTTTCAGAGCAATTTCAGCAGCACGAACACTTTCACGGTAAGCAACAACAGATGAGCGTGCGCCCTCCAACTGAAACCAAGCAGAAGTAAGTGCTTGTCTCGTACTGCTATGCGCCAAATCAAGTTGAAGCTGCGCCTGTCCAAGCTGTTCCCTCGATTGGCGAATCTGTGCAGATGTACGCCCCCCTTCAAAGATTGGGACACTTACTGACAATCCTATTGATTTAGAAATGCCATCCTCTCCAACACCGCTGTAAATTCGATTATAAGACGCAGCCGCAGAAAAATCAACTTTTGGGAGCAACGCTCCTTCTTTCGCCTTTACATTGTAAACACTCGCATCGACTAAATATTTAGCATAAAGGATAGCTGGATGCATCGCAACACTCATTTGGTAAGCCATATCAAGATTGGCGGGAAAATCTTTGGCTACCGGTGGGCGCTGTAACTTTTCAGGATCAGAACCGATAACTTGTCGATACACTGCCTCGGCTGCTTTTACATCAGCACGAGCAAGACTCAGCTCTGAAACTGCCACGGAACGCGCAGCTTGAGCTTGAGCAAGATCAACACGGCCTCCTTCACCCACATCAAATTTTGCTTTATCGGAACGAACTTGCTCTTCAAGAGCTGCCAAATTTTCTCTCCGAAGATCGGCAACACGACGTGCCTGATAGACATTAGCATAAGCCGTCACAGTTTCCAGAAACGTATTTTGTTCAGCATTACGAAGATACTCACGTTGAGCCTGCAACTTAACTTGGGCTGAAGAAAAGATATTTTGCGTGATAAAACCGTCAAATAATCTTTGATTTAATCTTACACCTATAGATCCAGAAGTCACATAAGGGCCTGTAAAAGATTTATTTCGCCCATAGCTGCCAACTCCTTCAACTTGTGGCAACAACCCCGATCGCGCAATAACAACATCCTCTCTGGATATACGCACAGCTGCACGTTCACTATTCAACTTAGCATTGTGTTTATAAGCCTTAGAAAAGGCATCCATCAATGTTTCAGCACAAACAGTCTCTGATAAAAAAACACTCAACACCAACAACAAACATGCCTGAAACTTCTTGTTTATTTTTAACACAATACACACAACAACATACCCCAAATAAATTACGAAATTATCTTTTATTCACCGAACAAACAAGCTCTAAAATACAAAACCAGGTGTTTTTAAAAAACAAGGAAGAGGTTTTACAGCAAGATTAAAAGCACAACGTGCCGAAATGATTCCATCTTCTTTTATATAGATTCGTGCAACAGCAGCATTTCCATATCCTTCAACCACAACAAGACGTCCACTGTTTTTCATCTGATCAAAAATACCTTGTGGAATAAAATCGACAGTTCCCTCAACAAAAACCACATCATAAGGTCCCTCAACGGCATATCCCTGCTCTAATGGACCATGAATCACAAGCACATTGTCACATTGATTCCGTTCTAAAGCTTCAAGAGCACGTTCAAAAAGAGATTTATTACTTTCCAACGCAATCACAGAGCCTGCAAGTTTTGAAAGCAAAGCCGCACAATAACCACTATTTGCACCAACATCTAAAACAACATCTGATGATTTTACAGCAGCAAGCTGTAGTAATTTCGCTAGAGATGCAGGCTTCATCAAATAGCGTGCAGAATTTCCGTCTTGCTCTGAACATAAAACAATATCGGTATCAAGATAGCTTAATACTTTCATCTCTTCCGGGACAAAATCTTCACGAGATACCGTTAAAAACGCTTTAAGAACCGATAAATCCGTTACATCGACTGTACGAATTTGATTGTCAACCATTTTGCGACGAAGCTCAGCAAAATCTGCAATCATAACGACTATTTTCTCCTAACCTACAAAAAAACAAACAAAACAACGACAATGAGAAACGAAGATCCCTGAAACTATAAATGTTACTAGAAAGGATGTTACAGTCAACAACCAGATTTTCCCTGTACGACCTCTCATACAAAAGTGATACCACAACTATAGAGGGAAAATCTATTTTCCTATGCCTTAATCTCCCCTAAAAGCCGTTTTTGTTTAAAATCGGCTGGAGGCCTCGCCCGGAATCGAACCGGGATACAAGGATTTGCAGTCCTCTGCGTAACCATTCCGCCACGAGGCCTCATCAACAAATATAAATATAAAGGTCTCAATAAGGGAAGGCAACGCATCCGTCAAGGTGTAGAAATCTTCTCTTGTCTTTTTTCCTCTTATTACACAATTTACCATATTTTTTTAAAAAAAGTAATTTTATCCTTTGCAAATCAGAATTGCTTTGCTATAGGCTCTTTAGTAAGTGATTGAGCATCGTTCCCCGGTAGCTCAGCGGTAGAGCAACCGGCTGTTAACCGGTTGGTCGCTGGTTCGAATCCGGCCCGGGGAGCCATTTCTTTTCTTATTCCATATAGCAAATTGTTTCTATTCACATTTTTAAACATGAGGGATCCTCAAGTAAAAGTGAGGGAATAGGATTTCCGCAATTGAATAGAGATACAATATACTATGAGGATAATTTTTTTTGCAGTAGATGCGAAAAATGATTAATTCATTTTAAATAAAATAGCTATTGTACAAGTTTTTTCTTATTGATTAATTTAAAAATAGCCAACAGGATTTTTATCAAACTATTGTAACTCTGTCAGAGAACACTGTAACTGTTTGCGCATTATAAATCACAATTTCTTTCGTGAGAGAAAACTGTAAAACTAAATTAATAATAAAAAAGTTTCGTATGATTTTTTCTTCTAACTTAAAAATGATTTGTACTCAATAAAGCAATTAAGCTCAAAAACCTGCTCATAAAATAATCATTTTGAAAAATGTAAGAACAACAATCGAGATCATATATATCACTCTACACCCCACATAACTTCTTCCCCATCCTAAAAGCAAAAAACATAAAACGAGTCTGTAAACACTCCGGCGTCTTATCTAACAGATTGTTCCTCCTGCTAACCACTTCAACGCTTTACAAACAACCTTGCTTTGTTCATCACACTGTCATAAAATATTTAATACATAAAGTCTTATAGGCTTTATATCCCCCAAATAATAGTGTTTTACAGTAAAACCAAGATAACGAGCTAAATTGTTAAGAATCCTGAGAAAGTCTTCAGAAATCATGACATTCTCGCTATTGTATTATGCAGTCACACGCTTTTTTAAAGAGATATCTCTTAAATCCCCCAGGACTCTTTCACATTGACTCCCGTAAATGGTATAAAATGAAATCGATTGATCAGCCCCATCTTTATTTATAATAAAAGCCATACCATCATACTATTTTCCAACTCTCAATCTCAGCAATACCCGTTGCCTTTGAAAGAGTTAATAAGAATCATTTTATTTATTTTTTCAAATGTTTATCTATACGATAATTTCACATATAACGTGCAAGTGAATACTTTTGATTGATCCGCATAAATAGCTTCAAAATGAAAAAAATTTACGATATAATGAACTATTTAATATATAAAACAGTAAGTTATTATTAGACATCAACTTTTAAAGTTAAAAGTCATCATTAAAGATAAAACACATCCTATATAAAAATAATTTTATATAAATAAAATCTACTTTTATTCCCATTTTAAAAAATGGGAATAAAGCAAATAAATAATTGCCTCTACAATAATGATTTTTTAAAGATTTTTAAATAAATCCAACCAGCTAGAAGTTTTCTTACTTTAACAAGAGTATTTTATAGCTCTTTTCAATTGAGAATAAATCAACAAAAGTAAAAAATCTCCTGTATATGATCTTTTTTCAAGACTTTATCTAAGCAGCCTTCTTAACTGATTTCCGAAAACGAAAAGTCTTTGCACGCTTTGCTACCGCTTTTGTTTTTTGATGCCTCTCATTTTGAGGTGAAGAATTCTTCCGTTGCAACTGTGCAGCATCATCTTTTCGACCTAAAAACCGTTTCTGACGTTTAGATTTTTTAAAACGGCGTTCTTTATTGTTTTCCTTTTCTTCACTTTCTGGCTCAATTAGTTTTTCTGGAAATGCTGCAAATTGTTCTGGAACAGATTCAGACACCAATTTCATACGAATCAAACGCTCTACAGCACGCAACCGAACCGTTTCTACCCTTTCATCAAAAAGCGTAATAGCTTCACCAGATGCACCATTGCGTCCTGTACGACCAATGCGATGCACATAACTCTCAGCTTCATCTGGTAAGTCATAATTAATAACGTGGCTTATCCCTGGTATATCAATACCGCGTGCTGCAATATCTGTTGCAACAAGGATCTGCACCGATTTTTCACGAAAAGCTTTTAAAGCAGATTGGCGAGCGCCTTGTGATTTATTCCCATGAATTGTTGCAACTAAATATCCGATCTTTGCTAAACTACGTGTGACAGCATCAGCCCCATGTTTCGTTCGAGTAAAAACAATAACCGAAGCAAAATCTGGATTTGTCAAAAGTTTACTTAAAGTATCCTTTTTTTCACTCGTAGGGATGCAATATAATTTTTGATGAATCTCCGCAGCGGTAGTTCCTTGAGGAACAACTTCGATTTTAATCGGATCATTGAGTAAACACTTTGCAAGCGCAGCAATTTCTTTTGGCATTGTCGCAGAAAAAAGTGCTGTCTGACGTTCTTGATGCAAAAGCTTTGCAATTTGCTGGACATCATGAATAAATCCCATATCCAACATACGATCTGCTTCATCCAAAATTAAAAAACGCGTTTGAGAAAGATCAACACATTTTTCACGAACAAGATCTCTCAAACGCCCTGGAGTCGCTATCAAAACATCCACACCTGCTTCCATACGTTTAATTTGTTTTAAACGTGATACGCCCCCAAAAATAAGACATGTTGAAAGATGTGCTCCTTTCGCCGCAGTGCGAATCGTTTCATCAATCTGAACAGCAAGTTCACGCGTTGGAGCTAAAATCAAAGCACGTGCAGTTTTAGGGCAGCGTTTATCACCCAAAGCCAAAATCTGACTTAAAATAGGTAAACCAAATGCCAAGGTTTTTCCAGAGCCTGTCTGAGCAACACCTAAAATATCGTGTCCTTTCAACATCACTGGAATAGCTTGTTCTTGTATAGGCTTAGGTTTACTCATCCCAGCAATGAGTAAATTTTTAATCAAAAGAGTAGGCAAACCTAACTTTGTAAAAACATTTTCTTCTTTTATAGGCAAAATAAAATCTCTCCTCAGCTGAAAAACTTAAAACAAGTAACCAGCTGAACTTTCCACTCAAGAATCCGCGCAAGAGAAATCCCTGACATTTTAAATGAAGCAACGCCTAAAAAGCGGCTTGCGCAACTCATGAACACCTTGAAATCAAGATAAAGGCGTATAAACTTCACTTTACAAAAAGCCAACAAACCAGCCTAAATGCCTTCATCCCTATTATCTTTGGATTATGATAAAAAAGCAAGAACTTTACGAAATACATTTATCATGAATAAAAACAATATTTAGATCGTTTATTTTTTAATGATTGTGTCCATCGGTAAATGTACCTTGATAAAATCAGGATAAATCTCGAGAAAAACTGGATTTTGTAAAGTTTTTTGACCGCCATAAATTAAATACCATTGGTTTTTATCAAAAATCGCCAAAGTTTTATATTGAATGATGCGATCTTTCATCTCAAGAACTGTTGGAATTAAAGCATACAAAGTACCGTTATCAGTTTGTAAATACTCTATATTTTCTTTATCTAAATAATAAGCACCAGAAGGCACCCCCTCAAATTTCCTATGCAGCTGTTGAAGAAAATCACTACGTAAAGCACTCTCTGTTGTATTCAATCGATGTGCCATCTCTTTATAAAGCCGCTCAGGCATATAACGAGAAATAGGCATAAAATCCCCATTTTTTATAGCATTATTGACATCAACAACGACTCTTGAAAGTTCAGCTTTTTGTACTATTGTTGGCTGAGATGCTAAACTCTGTTGATTAACAATCAAAAAGAAAAATAGACTCAGCACCGAATAAAAAATAGGTTTCATCATTATACTTCTTGTTTTAGTAAAATTTCAGTTTCTCAAATAACAAAATCAAATAACGTTTGATCATCAGTAATATCACGATAACGCCAACCTAACGTTTGAAATTTTTCCTCTAAAAGACAAAAATTACTGTATTTTTTTGTTTCAATCGCAACCAATACAGAACCAAAGTTTCTCGCTGATTTTTTAAGATATTCAAAACGCACGATATCATCATCTGGTGATAATGTGGAAAGAAAATGACGCAATGCACCAGGATGTTGCGGAAAACTAAAAATAAAATATTTTCTCAACCCTTGGAAACGTAAAGAACGCTCTTTAATTTCTGGCAAACGCTCAAAATCAAAATTACCTCCTGAAATAACGAGAAGAATTTTTTTCCCCTTTAACTCTTGAGGAGGAATACTGTTAAGCGCATCAATCGATAAAGCTCCAGCCGGTTCAAGAACCACACCTTCAACATTAAGCATTTCAACCATCGTAGAACAAACGCGGTTTTCAGGAACCGTAATGACAGAATCAGGGGGAAATTGCTTTAGAATTGTATAGTTTAGTGCACCAATTTCAGCCACAGCAGCCCCATCTACAAAAGTGTCAATGCTTTCAAGCTTGACGCGTTTTCCACTCTCCAAACAAGCAAGCAAACTTGCAGCTCTTTGCGGCTCAACAAAACGAAGCTTTGTTTTCCAACCATATTCATGTAAAAACTTGCTCACTCCACTTGCCAAACCACCACCCCCTACCGGCACAATCATCAAATCTGGCTCACTTTCTCCATTGAGTTTTTTCCATTGTAAAGCAGCTTCACAAAGCACTGTTGCCTGCCCTGTAATAATGCGAATATCATCGAAAGGTGGAGCCATTACACCACCGCTCTCCACGACAAAGGATTGCGCAGCTTCATAACATTGATCAAATGTTTCACCAATCAAACGAATATCAATGAATTCTTTACCAAAAATACGTGTTTTTTCAATTTTTTGTTGTGGCGTTGTCATAGGCATGAAAATCACGCCTTTACGTTTAAAATAACGACAAACAAATGAAACCCCTTGCGCGTGATTCCCCGCTGAAGCGCAAACAAATGCAGAATCTGGTGATATACAGCTAAGCATTTCTGAAACAAAATTGAAAGCACCACGAATCTTATAAGACCGCACCGGTGTTAAATCTTCACGCTTTAAATAAATTTCTGCGTCATACTTTTGACTAAGAAAATCATTTCTTTGAAGTGGTGTTTCAGCAAACACGTGATGCAATCCCACCATAGCTTTTGTGACGTCTTGAATAAATTGACTCATAACACTAATCATTTCATACTTTATTTACATTATAAAAGCTTTTTCTATCGATAAAGGAAACTATTGTCAGTCAAAATTTCACTAAAAAAATGAAAAATGTTTCTTTTGTCATTAATTCTTGATTCAATAAAAGATATAGCTTATGAGAGAACTCACATCGCGGACGTGATGAAAACGGTAAACATAGCAGACTTAAAATCTGCCGGTCGAAGACCTTGCGGGTTCAAGTCCCGCCGTCCGCACCAATTCATGCAAATTCTCTTTATTTTCTAATGTTTAGAAAACTATCTTTAAGTTTATTATTTGTAACTCTATAACAATATTATCAGATGAAACTGTAATGATATAAAAGACGAATCATTCCTTCTTTGCAAACAAATATTTCAACCATACTTTATAAACTAAAGAGTTACATTCTAAACAATAAAGAATCTGAATAACTCTTTAGAATCATTCAAAGTTAAAGATTTCTTTCCCACTATAATAAAGGCCCTACCAAAGATAGGACCTCTTAAACTCCTAAGCCGAATTTATTCCTACAAAAACTAGAATTTGTAAGCTATTCCTGCACGAAAATCATTCGTCTTATACTTAACTTCAATCTCGTCTTTAAATTTCTTTTTACCAAAATCTGAGTAACGATATTCCGCACGTAAAACAAGATTATCTGTCATTGCAAAATCAACACCACCACCCAGAGTGTAACCAATCATCATTTTTGTAGCATCCGATGTCCTATTAAAAGGTTCAGATCCCGTCATGACTGTCGACAAAACATCTTGAAATTGTCCATAAGCGATACCGCCAGCAATATAAGGCATCACTCGATGAGCAGAAAACCCAACACGCACCCTTGTGGCTCCAGTCCATTTTTGTTTAAAAGTATGATTAAAAGTTAAGCTATCCTTTTCTTCTGTAGTCTCTGTACCAGAGCGAGAAAAGCTAGACCCCTGCCCTTCGTCAAACTGTGCCCTTTTATAACTTTCTTTCTTTTTACCATTTTCTTCAGTACCAGCATCAGTTCCAGTACCAGTATCAGTTCCTTCAGTACTAGTTCCTCCAGGACCCGAACCACCAGCACTCGATTCATCAGCATGAAATTTTGTTTTTGTATCCTTTTTTTCCGTTAAAAGGATATCCGTATCAATCCCCACGATAAAATTATTACCAAGATCAAAATTAACACCCGCATAAAGGCCACCTACGAAGCCAGAAAGCTCAGGCATATACTGTTTCTCGACGGGTACCCATGGTTTACTTTTACTCTCCTCATCAGGATAGAGAGGAATATTAACATCACGCGTTTTTGCAGAAATTTTACTTGAAAAGCCACCACCTTGCCCCCCAAAATAAAAACCCGACCAAGAAAAAAGTGAAGAAGAAGCAACTTCTGAAGCAACATGTACTGACTCTTCAGGAACTATGACATCTGCAGCCTGTACTATAGAAGATGAAACCAAAGAAAAAACAGATGCTGTTATAAATTTTGTATTCATAAAATTATACCCCATTGCTAAATTTAAATATAATTAAAAATCACATTTAGAAAAACAAAGTTTTATAAAATTTTATACCAAAAAACCGCATGAACTCCTTTACATTTACATTTAAATCTATCACTACTAAATACATCATTACATCAAAATTGAATTTTATCAAATAAATTTTAACAACTATTAAAATATTATAATAATGAATACTTTAAATGATAAATCTTTAATAAAAATATCTATTATATTTTTAAAAATGAGAAAATGTAATACCTTTTTTATCCAAATTACCGCATAAAAATCATAAAATAGAATATTTCAAAGCATTTTTTCATGAAAAAAAATTCTGAAATGATGTAATTATTTTTAGCATATTGATATTTATTAAAAATATTATAACTATAAAATAGTATAGAAATACCTCTATATGCTTATATATAAAATGAATAATGTATATTCTACGTATATAAAAAATACATCTATCTTACACTGAAATCATACTACCACTTTTAAAGTATGAGATTATTAATACGCGCAATATCGTTATCTTTCTAGAGATTATCTCAAAAAAGTCCTCAATCACTTTATTTAAAAATTGCTCTTCCCCTACTGATTTCTATATTATCATCTGCTTTTATTGCAAAACGGTCTTTATTAGGAAAAGTTATAAAACATCCTTTCATACAAATTGTAATTGTTTGATGCGTATTTAAAGAAATTTTTAAAGGTACACTTCCTTCAACAACAATGAAAGAGTGTATCTTTAAATCAGTATTTTTCACTGTTGCGGCAAAAGCTGTTATGGTAAAAATATTCAACAAAATAACGGTAATAAAAGCATAAATACATTTCAGCATTCTAAGATTCCTTCCTCAGCAAAACGCTTATATAAGTCAAATCGAAGAGCATTGGTTATATGAGAAGATGAGGTAATATTAGGCACATAAATAGCCAAATTAAAGGAAAAATTCTTACAATCAAATGCAGTAAAACTCACCTGTGGGATAGGATTTTTTAAAACTCCTTCTGTCGCAGAAGCAATCTCTAATAAAATTTCAGCAACATGCTCTGGCGCAACCTTAGATGATACAGTAACTGGAATATCAATTCGTCCTACTTTATTACGTCTAGTCCAATTACTCACATTATTATTAATAAGGCTTGAATTGGGGATAATAATCGTCTTACGCTGAATTGTCTCAAGCTCCGTTGCACGCACACTAATACGCTTAACAACACCACCTACTGATCCAGATTCTATATAGTCTCCTATTTTAAATGGTCTTCCAACTAAAATAATAAGTCCAGAGACAAAGTTTTGGACAATATTCTGCAAACCAAAACCGATGCCAAGTGAAAGTCCTCCAGCAATAAGAGCAAAATTTCTAAGATCCAAACCTGCCATTGACAATCCTATCAAAGCAGACACCACAACGCCACCATAACTTATAACTGTTTTAATAGAATTACGTACACCAGAATCAAATTCTCCATGGTCCAACACCACATTATCTAACCAACCAATAAATCGGCGAATAAGAAACCAGCAGACACAAAAAGAAATAATTCCTGTTACAAGAGAAACCAAAGAAAGAGTAATATTTCCAATCTGAAAACCGGTAACCAATTGCCACAACACTACTTTCAAATCAGAATAGGAAAATCCAAACCGTACAGCAATGGGCATTGCACAAAATACCACAACAAATAAATTGAGAAAAACGCTCACAACAATTCCCAATTGATTCATCGTTTTTTCTTCTAAATGAAACCTCTGCATCAAAAGATGACCAACTGTTGTTTTCATAAATTGACCTTTAGTTCCAAGTGCTTGAGCGCTTTGTATTCCTAAATACATGAGCACTAAAAATGCTCCACCAATCATAATCTGCTGCATAATAAAACGTGCGAGACCAACATAACCTAAAAAATTCAACACAAGCAGCAATAATCCCAAACCAATAAGAGGAATGCGTATATAAAATGGCCAAAAATACGGTTCTTTTTTTTCTTCTTGAAAATTCCTACGTCTAAACCGCGCAGGTACAAATGATATTATAAACAGTAATATCGCTACAAGAAAAACAGCAATAAAACTTTTAGCAATTGTCAAAGATATAGGAGCTGAAATGATTTGATAAATACTATCAAGAACAGCATCAAATGCCAAAACACCCCCTAAAGAAGTGAGCAAAATCACCAATTGAGAAGCAGACGATGGTGCAATATTGAGAAGGCGCACATGGGGCCTATTCGATGAGAAAAGAACAACCGCTAATCGATTAATTAAAAACACTAAAATAATTTGACAACCGATCATATCAAAAACTGTCGTAAGCTTACCTGGATCTAAGTTAAAACTACGAAATAAAAACAACACAAGATAAACACAAAAAATACAGATAAGTGAAGGTAAGAGAACTGAAATAAAGGCGATTAATAAGCGCTGTAAATACGATATTTCCTCATTAGACTTCGTAAAGTGGCAATACACATGAACAAGAACTTTATGAGAAAAATATGAGAGACCAAACGTAATAAAAAGTGGAATTAAAAAGGAAAGAAATAGTTCTAATAACTTGAAATAAAATATAAAATTACACCAAGAATCTAACAACAACAGAAAATCTGATGAAGCCTCTTTTGTTTTTTGGGCAAGATGCTTAACCATCGGGATCGAAAACTCAAGCCTGTAGGTAAGTGTATGTTTAAAAAGCTCACGAGATTGAGAGATAGAAAGTTCAGCTATTCTATTCGTCGCCAAAAAAAACGCTTCAAATTGAAGCATGATACTATTAATTTTAGCTTTTTGCTCTATCAAGTAAGAGTATTCCTTCACTGAACTTTTCAGTTTTTTTACGTCATGATAGAGCTCGGTTAATTGATCAAGAAGTGCATTAATCTCATTAAGAGGAGAACGCAAAACAAATGCTGCCTCAAAAGCACGCTTACTGATATCTTGGGCCCGTAATCGCAGTTCTTCCAAAGCACGTTCATCTTCTGATTTTCTGTCAAAGTCCCTTTTTAAAGCTTTAGTATCTTCTTCAAGAGTCTTAATAATCAATTGTTGCTGTTGAATAATTTCATCAACTGAATAAGAAGCTATTGTTTGTTCGACAATTGTATTTTGGTCCTCCTTATTTCCCCATGCACCAGAATTTAAAGCAACAATAATCGCTAAAAGAAGGAAAAGTTTGTGGATATTTTTTTTACAAAACGAATACATATATACCTTAGATGCACAAAAAGGATTTTATCTTCTCCTTTAGATATAGTACAAGGAAGATATTTTCAACTTTTATAGAATAATCTTATAAAAGCTTTCCCTTATCCTATAATACTGATAATAAGATAAAAGAATGATAAATAAGCTGAGCTTAATAAGATTAAAGAAGGCACTCTAGTATGTTTTTTTTGCACCTTTATTGCAAAAAAGAAGATTTTTTTCCTTTGACAACCTGGATTTTTCTATCCAGTTTAGGTGTATTCTTGACGAGCAACCTAGAAACGCGCGCTTATTTAATCAAACAATCACACACCAATAATGTCATTAAAACGAATAGATTTGATTTACATCATAAGTGTGATCAGGTGAATGTTACCACAACTGAAAACAAAAAAACTGCACCACTCCATACAGAATCTATTTTTATTAGGACCTTTCAAACAATCCTAACACTGGATTTCTTTTTAATAAAGATTCCAGCTATTGTCACACAACCTTGTAACTTTCAAACACAATATTTCTCAAATAAACGCGCTCCTCCCAATGAACACACCTAATCCTCTTCCTTGAATTATAAAAAGATTACCTTATTTTATTTGTGCTTTTAACTTTGAATAACTGTTAGATTGCCTATTAGCGGAATATATCATGCGTACACCTGGTTGGTTAACTACCCTTTATTGCTTTATCCTTTTAAGCAGCATTTATGTTGCTTTACCCAATTTATTTTCACACGAACAAGTTAACAACTCGAAATTTTTACCCAATACCCGTGTGGCACTTGGTCTTGATCTTCAAGGAGGCTCTTCTCTTCTGCTCGAGGTTGATAGCAAAACGTTAAAACGCGATCAATTACACATCGTTTTAAGCAATGTGCGCAATGTATTGCGTGAAAAACAAATCCGTACATCAAATGTGCGTATCGTTGAAGATAGCGTTGTCGCGCTTATTTCTGATCCCTCACAAACTGAAAAAGCACTCTCTGCTTTGAAAACATTAATAACCCCCATACACAGTAGCTTTGGTACGACAGAACATAACATCACGATCAGTGCTCAAAATGAAATGTTTCGTATCACATTAACGGAAGCTGGTATAAAAGACCGTATAAGCAATGCTATTGAACAAAGCTTAGAAATCATCCGGCGCCGTATAGATCAAGTTGGTGTTTCAGAACCAGCCATCCAAAAGGTCGGAAATGACCGTATTATGGTCCAATTGCCTGGTTTACAAGATCCAAAACAATTACGTGATCTTTTAGGAACAACTGCCAAAATGAGTTTTCATCTTGTTCCTTCTAATGTGGATCCCAATAATCCACCGATAGGTGTTTCGATTCTTCCTGGATATACTGATGAAACGCAACGCTATGCAATTTATGATCAAATTGCTTTAGATGGAAATGTCCTGAAAGATGCCCGTGCTGGCTTTGACCCACAATTGCCAGGACGTTCTATGATTTCATTTACTCTAGATTCGGTTGGTGCAAAAATATTTGCCGATATAACACGACAAAATATTAACCGTCCTTTTGCCATTGTTCTTGATAATAAGGTTTTAACCGCTCCTACCATCAATAGTGTTATTCCCAATGGACAAGGTCAAATTACAGGAAACTTTGACCCCAAAGAAGCCTCAACTCTGGCTGCTCTGCTCCGCGCTGGTTCCCTCCCCGCACCACTCACCGTCATTGAAGAAAGAACCGTAGGTCCAAATCTTGGCGCTGATGCCATCCAAATGGGACTTTATACCGGCATAATTGGCTTTATTCTCGTTGCAATTTTTATTTTTCTTCTCTACCGCATTTGGGGACTTATTGCGAATATAGCACTAGCCCTCCATACGATTTTAACATTTGCTGCACTAAGCCTCCTTGGAGCTACGCTTACGCTGCCCGGTATTGCTGGTATTATCTTAGGCATCGGTATTGCCGTTGATGCCAATATTCTCATCAATGAACGTATTCGTGAAGAAAGTCGAAAAGGCGTGAGTGCTTTTGCAGCTCTAGATCGTGGATTTAAACAAGCTTTTGCAACCATTGTTGATGCAAATGTTACAGCCATTATAGCCACTGTTTTACTATTTTGGTTTGGCACAGGTCCAGTTCGTGGTTTTGCTGTAACAATGTTGCTTGGTATTATTATCTCCATGTTTACAAATATCACCATTGTCCGCATCATCATGATTTGGATTGTTCGTAAATGGAAAATTAAAAAACTGCATATTCATTCTGCTTTCAACATTCTCCCACAAAACACAACTTTCCACTTTATGAAAGCGCGCTTCATTGGTATTGGCGTCTCAATTGTTTTATCAATGGCTTCAGTTTTTCTCTTTTTTAAGCCTGGCTTAAATTTCGGAATTGATTTCATTGGCGGAAGCCAAATGAGTATTACCACGAAAACACCAGCAGACTTAGCCACTCTGCGTTCTAAGCTTTCTACTCTTAATATTGGTGAAATTACCTTGCAAAATATTGATAACGAAAACAGCGTATTAATTCGCATGCAGAAACAAAGTGGTAGCGAAGCACAACAAACCATCGCCATTGATAAGGTCAAAACAGTTGTACAAAATATCTACCCCGATACCATATTCGATCAAAT
This sequence comes from Bartonella sp. AD13SXNS, assembly GCF_042196465.1. Taxonomy (NCBI): domain Bacteria; kingdom Pseudomonadati; phylum Pseudomonadota; class Alphaproteobacteria; order Hyphomicrobiales; family Bartonellaceae; genus Bartonella; species Bartonella sp. AD13SXNS. The sequence goes on along the minus strand of NZ_JBHIQI010000005.1, from coordinate 122,962 downwards.
AGAAGTTGTTGGCCCCAAAATTTCAGGTGAGCTTGCCACAGCTGCTTTTACTGCCGTTATTCTTGCGGCTATTGCCATGTCTTTCTACATATGGTTCCGCTTCGAATGGTTCTTTGCCATTGGAGCCATTGTCACACTCATTCTAGACACCACAAAAATGATTGGCTTTTTTGCTTTATTTCAATTTGATTTTAATTTAACAGCCATTGCTGCGCTCTTAACAATTGTTGGATATTCCATAAATGATAAGGTTGTCGTCTATGATAGGATGCGTGAAAATATGCGTCTTTATAAAAAAATGCCTTTGCGCGAACTGATTGATATGTCAATTAATCAGGTTCTTGTACGGTGTCTTTTTACATCAACTACAACGATTCTTGCTATGCTTCCCATGGCGATATGGGGTGGAAATGCTGTTCATAATTTTGCCTTACCCATGGTCTTTGGAATTATTATTGCAACATCATCCTCTATTTTTATTGCTGCTCCTATTTTACTCCTGCTAGGAAATTGGTGGCATAAACGAAATAATCGTGCCAATATTAAAGTGAAATGAGAATGCCTTTAATACATATGATACATCACACTTCTCTTCTCATAGAAATATAGTCATTTTCATTCATTCGCTTTTTGATCAAGAATAGTAAATAATTCATGCTCCACGACACACCACTTATCACAACTATTGTTGCAGGCTTATGTTTAGCATTTCTCTTGGGAATGATTGCTAACCGTTTGCGTATTTCACCACTTGTAGGCTATTTATTAGCGGGTGTTATTGTGGGGCCCAATACAGGTGGATTTAAAATAGATTCCGTCATCATTAATCAACTGGCTGAAATTGGTATTATTTTGCTAATGTTTGGTGTTGGGCTACACTTTTCATTAAAAGACCTTTTATCTGTCAAAGCTATTGCTGTCCCCGCTGCTATTGCACAAATGGCATTTTCTACTTTTCTAGGTTTGTGCCTTGGTCTGATCATGGGATGGGGCTTTAGTGGTAGTTTGATCTTTGGTCTAGCTTTATCCATAGCAAGTACGGTTATCCTTCTACGTGCTTTGCAAGAGCGTCATCTTATTGAAACAGAAAAAGGACGCATTGCCGTTGGATGGTTAATTATTGAGGATTTAGCAATGGTCCTTATACTTGTTCTCATACCTTCCTTGGCAAGTGCCCTCAGCAATACAAAAAAAGAAGCGTTGGATCCTCTTGTTCAATGGTTAGATTTAAGTATTTGGGGTATTTTTGGTCTCACCATCCTGAAAGTAATTGTATTTATCGCACTTATGCTTGTCATTGGACGACGCGTTATCCCATGGCTTCTAAAAATGAGTGCACAATCGGGATCACGTGAATTATTTCGTCTTAGCGTCTTTGCTATTGCATTAGGAGTAGCTTTTGGAGCCGCTCATTTATTTGGTGTTTCTCTTTCTCTTGGTGCTTTTTTTGCTGGTATGGTTATGAGCGAATCAGATTTAAGTCACCGTGCTGCTGAAGAATCTTTACCACTGCGCGATGCTTTTTCTGTTCTCTTTTTTGTTTCTGTAGGTATGTTATTTGACCCAGAGAAACTCTTGACTCATTTTTTTCCACTCTTAGCAACCTTATTCATTATTGTAATCGGAAAATCTGCCGTTACCTTTTTCATCGTTAAAGCTTTTCGCTATTCTAATGCAACGGCTTTGACTATTTCTGCAAGCCTTGCCCAAATCGGAGAATTTTCCTTTATCCTTGCTGGTTTAAGTTTAAGCTTAGGACTTTTAAACAATGACGCCCATGATTTAATTCTTGGAGGAGCAATTTTTTCTATTTTGCTCAATCCTCTTGTTTTCATGGTCTGTAACAAAATTAAAAAGCATCTAGAAAAATTGTCTGCAACTTCACAAAATACCCAAACAATTATTGATATTGATCCAAAAGATCCTGACCAAGATTTTTTACCGATAACCTTAAAAAACAACCATATCGTAATTATTGGCTATAGTCGTATCGGTAAGTGTGTTGCATTATCTTTAATAAACAGAGGGAAACCTATAGTGATCGTAGAAGAATCAAAACGCCTCTCTGATAAAGCAATTGCAGATGGCTTTGAGGCTATTTGTGGCAATATCATTCAACAAGAAACAATGACCGCAGCAAATATAAATAGCGCACAAAAAGTTGTTATTACAATGCGAAGTACCATTGAAGTAGGAGAATGTATAGTGAATATACGTGATATGAAGAAGGATATCCAGATAATTACGCATGCATTATCCGATACAGAAACAGCTTATCTCGTTGATTTAGGTGCTGATGTTGTAGTAACGGATGATGAAGAAATTGCAAATGGCATTATAGAGCATATAACGGAACAAAGCTCTGTACAGAATATGCTCAATCATGAAAATTTATAAAACACAGAAAATGGATAAAGACGCGTGAAAATAAAGCAATTTATATGGCCATTAATTGGTATCTTAGCAATGCTGATATCTATTCGGATTCTTTATATAAAGCTCTCTGCCATTTCGTTTGGAGATGTATTGGAACGCTTGAGCAATTTAAATGCACAGCACTGGTTATTAGCCTGTTTATGTTCTCTCCTAGCTTATGCTGCTCTTGCTGGATATGATCGGATTGCCTTACAACATCTGGGCCATAAAATTTCTTGGATTTTTATCGCTATATGTTCATTTACGACCTATGCACTTTCACATAATATTGGCGCTTCAGTTTTTTCTGGTGCTGTCGTGCGCTATCGTGCCTATAAAATGAAAGGATTAAATGGAACAGAAATCGCAATATTAGTAGGTTTTTGCTCTTTTACTTTTGTCATCGGCACAATCTTACTTTTGGGAATCGTTTTAGTTTTGCAACCCGAAATTATCACCCTTATTCATGAAGAACTTCCTGAATGGTTGGGAACGACGGTTGGAGCAATTTTACTCAGCTGTATAGCACTTTATACGTTTGGCAGCTGGCTTCAGTTAAAACCCTTACGCTTGGGTAAAAAAATTCAACTCTCCTATCCACAGCTGAAAATTGTTATTCAACAGCTTCTCATTAGCCCTCTAGAGCTTTTAGGAGCAGCAGGAATTATATATGCTGTTCTTCCAAACAATGCAGATATCCATTTTATCTCTGTTCTTGGTGTTTTTCTAGCATCTTTTACGATCACTCTTCTCTCCAATGCTCCTGCAGGAGGAGTAGGCGTTCTTGAAGCTCTCTTCATAACAGGCATGCCCAATATAAATCCAACCGATGTTATCGCAGCCCTTATTGTCTTTAGAATACTTTATTTGATCATACCACTCATCATTTCATTATTTGTGGTTGCCATTTTTGAAGTGCAACAATACTGGAAAAGTCCCCCTAAAAACACCACCTGAATAAATAAAAACTATCAATGATTTTTTTGCTGTGCATATCAATGATATAGTCATGCTAAGTTCAATTGTATATGTGGATTAAGCAGTCATTATTTGTATTTATCTTTTTTACATTGAAATTTTGAGCGCATTCTTTATAAGAATCTTGCTCTACGAAAAACATAGAAATATTTTTCTTCAAAAAAGCTCTCATAAACTTTAAAATATATATCCGTATAGAAAAACAATCGTTGCTATAACCTTTAATTAACATTTAATCTTGAATATTAAAGCAGCTATTTCATCATGTAATCGATTTTTATGTTGGATAAAGCACATGATTGCAAAACTTTTTGCAGAAAACAAATGCGCAAAATTAAAAACCTTTATCTGAAAATAACTTCATTTTATTGTTTGAAAAAGAGAAAGCATGATAGAGCAAGAACACTTCAATAACCCTCAATAAGTTCCCCTAAATGATCATACAAAAATCTAGAAAAATTTTTTACGAAATTTTCATCTCTGAAAAATACAGAAATATAATGTGTGCACATATCGTATCACACTTTGTATTCATCGCGTTTTTTAATAGAATAACGCCTCTCACAAGGAACAAGATACCATCTCGTTGCCAATTCACACGCTTTTTTTAAGAAACCTCTCTCAGCGCTCATCACCACCATTACATGATAACCCTCGTAAATGACACGATAGTAAAGCCATTATGCACCATCATCTTTATGCTCAATAAAAGAGCAAGCCAGCACAATTATACTATTTTTCACTCCCAATTTTATGGCACCTCTTAACACTTGAGAACCTTAATAAGAGACATTTACATTCTTTTCTTCAATAATCTTTATTCCCACCCTTATCCCACTTATGAAGTACAAAAAATGAATGATTTTAATTGATTGACTATAAAGAGACTGAAATAAAATAAGCCTACGATATTAAAGTATCTTATTCAAAAGAAGAATAATTAATTATTATAAATCAATGCATTATATAATTTTTAGCGGATTTTTCAATATCTATATTTTTAACAATTAAGCTTTAACGGGAGTAACTGAACAGTTTAATATTTTAAAACTTAAAGCCTCATGAAAGCTTATTTTCTGTCGTTTAGCAGATATTACTGTTGATCCGTTAAACTGATCTGATTTTATTCTTGTACTGGACCGCTAAACACTTTGTTGACCTTGATCCGACTATTAGAGTACCAATGATTATTACAGATTTTTTTTGTTTAAGTGCGAGAATTATCAGACAATATCTACGTTACCTACTTGCACAACTAAAAGAGAAAGATTGTTCTGTTTTTAAACAATAGGCCAGAACTCCAAAAAACTTTTAGTCACTTTATATTAAAAGAAATAAGAACAGTTTTCTTATAATTCTTTAAATAATACAATTGTTGATAGGAAACTTCTCCTCACCAATTGCGATTTCTAAAAAGACAAGACACATCAAAGGATTTTTAAGCTCTCTTAAAAAAAATAAATTGGTCCAAAAGCGAATGTTAAAATATAAAATGATGACAAGCTATATCAACAAACTACCCTTAAACAACTGCATATGGGGAAATCCTACTCTTCAATTTTATTGAATATCCTAAAAAAATACGCAATCAATAAGTTATTTATGGTATAAAACCAAATGGTGGGTGATGAGGGGATCGAACCCACGACCCGCTGATTAAGAGTCAGCTGCTCTACCGACTGAGCTAATCACCCATAAGTTTCTCAAAAAATGAGAATGAGCGTTTCTATAACGCTCCTAAGAGTGGATGTCTAGATATTTTGTTGTTTTTTATATAGCCTCATTGTCCGCAAGATTAAAAATATGATATTCACCACTTGATCTTATATAAAAATAAACCCATTATAAGAAGCTCTATAATAAATGTTCTGATTGTTATACAAAACCTATAGTTGGAGGATCATCGAGCATAATGCCCGAGCAAAATTTAGAGGAACCTTCTTGTGGTTGTAGGCGAGTTGGAGCATCATTTTGTTTTATCAATACTCATATGCATTTAAGCAATAGTTTGCTATTTTTTTCTTTGAGTATCAGTTTTTTTACATTCAATGTTCATGATTCAATACACAAATAAAAGCCCATGGATTTTTTTTGTCAATCGCGTGCTTTTAAGCTTTTAAAAGGTAAGAAATGATGGAATGGATCACTGATCCGCATGCGTGGTTTGGTTTGATCACGTTGGTTTTTCTCGAAATTGTTTTAGGAATAGATAACCTTATCTTTATTGCAATTTTAGCTGAAAAATTGCCTCTGCATTTGCGTGACCGTGCACGCTTTATAGGTCTTACTTTAGCATTAATGATGCGGCTTTTCCTTCTTACAGTTATTGGATGGGTTATGAGGCTGGACACGGTAATTCTTTCACTTTCATCTTTTGTCTTTAGTTGGCATAGCTTTATTTTAATCGGTGGTGGAGCCTTTTTGCTAGCAAAGGGAACCTTAGAACTCCATGAAAGATTAGAAGGAGTATCACATGAAAGAAAAACAGGCGTTGCTTATGCTGTTTTTTGGCAAGTAATTATTCAAATAGTGGTGCTGGATGCTGTTTTTTCACTAGATAGTATTATTACAGCAACAGGTATGATTGCAAAAGAGCAGGCAGCAGTTATGTATATCGCAGTGATTGCTGCTATGGCAGTAATGATGTGCGGATCTGGCCCTCTTATGCGTTTTATTAATCGTCATCCCACTATTGTCATCCTTTGCCTTGGTTTTTTGATGATGATTGGTTTTACGCTTATTGTTGAAGGATTCGGTTTTCATATTCCAAAAGGGTATTTGTATGCTGCTATTGGTTTTTCTGTTCTCATCGAAGCTTTTAATCAAATTGGACGTCGTAACCGTGAAAAAATGATTAAAACGAATGATCTACGTAGTAGAACAGCTGATGCTGTTTTGAGGCTCTTAGGAGGAGGAAGCAAAGATAGTAATCTTGCTGAGACTGTAGATGTTATTGCTGAACAGTCCGCAGCTTCTGAGTTATTTAGACCAGAAGAAAAAGAGATGATTCGTGGCGTTCTCGATTTAGCTGATCGTCCTGTTCGCTCTATTATGTCGCCACGTAATGAGATTGAGTGGTTAGATTTAAATGCTGATGAAAATGAAATGCGTGAAGAATTACAAAAAGTTAAACATAGCCGTTTAATTCTCGCGCGTGAAAAAGTGGATGAATTTGTTGGCGTTGCATTGACAAAAGATCTTCTTTTGAATTTGGCTGAGGGAAAAAAGATTAATTGGAAAAAAGCGATGCGAGAGCCCCTTGTTGTTCATGAAAATACAAGTGTTTTACGATTGATGGAGCAATTACGTCATTCTTCGATTCAGCTTGCAATTATTGTTGATGAGCACGGATCTTTTGAAGGGATTGCAACACCAACTGATATTCTTGAAGCTATTGCAGGTGACTTTCCTGATGACGATGAAGAACTCATGATCGCAGAACAACTTGAAAATGGAAGTCTTCTTGTAGAGGGGTATGCTGATATCCGACGTTTAAGTGGTTATCTTGGGCGTAATCTTGTTGATGAAGCAGATCGTTATACGACTCTGGCAGGCTTTATGCTTTGGCAATTTGGTCATTTACCGAATGAGGGGGAAAATTTTGAAACGGATGGTTTACGCTTTAAAGTTATCGAAATGGAACGTCGGAACATATCTAAAGTCCTTATTTCTCCACTTGCGTTACCAGAAAAAAACGAATTTTAATTCTTTTAATAAATAAAGTAAATAAAAGGATTTTTCTTATAATTAGAAAGTAAAAAAATAGGCAGTTGATGACTTAATTGTATTGTCATATTTTTTTAAGCGTGAAATAATGAATGTACAAAAGTTAAGTTATCAACGAATTTTCAGTGCAAAAAAGTTTTCATTGATAATTTGGAATGAGAGCTTCTTAAACTATTCAAGATTCTTATTCAGTATGAATAATGCCAAATTATTATTGAAATCAATCTGTTGTATATACAAAGAAAAATGAAAAACTGGGGGCTCTGCTATGATAAATGACATTTACTGTGTTGGACTCAATTATGTTGAACATGCTCATGAAATGGGCAATCTTGTTGAAGATAAACCTGTTATCTTTAGCAAACCAAATAGTTCTCTCATTTTAGGTAATGAAATTTATCTTCCTAACTTTTCTAAAGAAATCCATTTTGAAACTGAAATTGTTCTCAGAATCTCAAAGGACACTTTCATGGTCACAGAGAAAGAAGCAGAAGAATGCTATGATGCCGTAGCAATAGGTCTTGATATTACCGCAAGAGACTTGCAAACAAAACTGAAAGAAAAAAAGCTTCCTTGGCTTTTATCTAAAGGATTTAAAGGAGCGGCATACGTCTCTGACTTCATAAACAAAGAAAAAATAAACAACCCAATAACCTTTACAATGAAGTTAAATGGCGAAACGAAGCAAATTGGCAATACGAAAAATATGATCTTTAGCTTTGAGAAAATAATATCATTTTTAAGTCACTACATTCAGCTAAGGCGTGGTGATATCATATACACAGGCACTCCACAGGGCGTAGGAAAACTCTCTAAATTTGACAGAATAGAATTATATCTTGAAGCTCAATTAATCTCAGAGCTAAAAGTAGAATGAGTCATCAAATACTAACCTTTTTCATTGTTTCATTTTTTTTAGTCATCTCACCGGGACCGAACATGGCCCTTATCATCGATAATGCAACGAGATTGGGGAAAAAGAACGCATTTATGAACGTTTTAGGGTTATGTACAGCAACATATGCACATGGAGCATTTTCCATATTAGGTGTATCAGCACTCATTCTCAACAACAAAACGCTCTTTCTTTTAGTAAAACTCATGGGAAGCTGCTATTTATTATATATGGGCTTTAAATCGATTAAATCTGGAATACACAGCTTAAATTCAAAAGAAAAAATATCAACGAATGAAAAAAGCATTGTCGGTACAACAAAGCTTTTTACCAGCTATATGGATGGTTTTTTGACACAAATACTAAATCCCAAAGTATCAATATTTTACATAGCAGCCTTTCCAAAATTCTTAGCTTCTGGCGGTAGCATTAAAAAAGGCTTTGAACTTGTAACGATACATTCCTTCAACATCTTTACATGGTTTACTTTAATGACCATTTTTATATCATTCGCAAGCGCCACCTTAAAAAAGAAAAAAATAAAAGGATGCATTAATATTGCGACAGGAATAGTTTTATCTCTATTTTCTTTTTCCATTTTTTTTGGATAATGTTATTTTGATAACAAATTGCAAAGCTAACAGATCAATCTTTTTATGATTCTCTTTATCGCTATTAATATTCCAATCTCTAACAGAACTTATAAAACCACCAGTTCTTTCTCATTTTCTCTGAAGAATTGAATTACGCTGCATTCCAGTATCATAGCATAAAGACGTTTTGTATAAAGAATGCGAATTTCTCGCAACATTTTATCAAGTGTTATCAATATCTAAAGGAACATCTTATTCACCACTTTAAAAGAAAGAACTATGATATTCTTCTTTTCTTTTGTAAAACAAAAGTAATTCCTTCTCACTTATAATAGCATCATAAAAATAGAAAAATGATTTTAGAAATCATTTAAATTTTCTATTATTAAAGACTTTTTCCTAAACTCAAATGACAACTGTCTAGCGCTATTTGAGCAAAAATTAAAACTCCCCTTATCCCAATAAAAACAAATAACATACTGATTAAAAATAATAAATTTTAGAAAACCATAAAAACTTCTGATAACTTTCTGAAATAATTTTAAAAATCATCTATAATTTGTTATCAAAATAACAAAAAACTCCATATTCAAATATCCGTTACTTTATTTAAGATGAAAACATTCTCTTTTTTCAAAACTATATTCTTTTCTTTATCCACACAAAATCATAAAAAACGTTTTTTTCCTTTACACCTCATTTATATCATGCTTCGATACAAAATAATGTTTTTTCAGTGTAATTTAATCTCAAAATAATTAAAGGGAACCCCCAAAAAATGGACTACAAACAAAATTTAAAAGATAATTCTCACGATGGATTGCAGCGTGGGCTACACAACCGACATGTACAACTTATAGCCATTGGAGGTGCTATTGGAACAGGTCTCTTCATGGGATCAGGAAAAACAATTAGTGTAGCAGGTCCTTCCATCATACTCGTTTATGCTATTATCGGTTTTGCTCTATACTTTGTCATGCGCGCTATGGGAGAATTGTTGCTTTCTAATTCTCAATACCGATCTCTTATTGATTTTTCAACCGATATGCTAGGACCGGGAATCGCTTTCTTTGTTGGCTGGAGCTATTGGTTAAGCTGGGTTGTAACGGGAGCTGCTGATATTATTGCCATCATCACTTATATGAACTTTTGGTGGCCAACACTCAATCCATGGTTTACTGTTTTTGCTTGTATTAGTGTCTTTTTAATCTTTAACCTCTTTGCCGTAAAACTATTTGGTGAGCTTGAATTTTGGTTTGGTCTTATTAAAGTCGTAGCAATTTTAGCATTAATTATTGTGGGATTTTATATGATTGTTACAGGCTTTACCACTCCAAATGGCACAGTTGCTTCTCTCAATCACGTATGGAACGATGGAAATATCTTCCCGCGAGGAATGACAGGATTTTTTGCTGGATTTCAAATTGCCATTTTTTCTTTTGTTGGCATAGAAATTGCTGGAACAACCGCTGCTGAAGTCAAAGAACCTAGAAAAGTTCTCCCCAAAGCAATTAATGCAATACCAGTCCGTATTGTACTCTTTTACATTTTTTCTCTCGCTGTAATTATGTCTGTCACACCTTGGGATCAAATTGTTCCAGATAAAAGCCCCTTTGTCTCGATGTTTTGGCTTGCAGGCATTCCAATAGCTGCTGGCTTGGTAAATTTTGTTGTTCTCACCTCAGCTGCCTCTTCAGCAAATAGTGGTATTTTTTCTACCAGCCGTATGATATATGGACTTGCAACACAAAAAGGTGCCCCTCCAATTTTAGGTAAACTTTCTAGATACCATGTTCCAGCCAACGCTCTATTCTTTTCCTGCTTATGTATTTTAATAGGATATACAATTGCCTCACTCTCTCCAAGCCTTATAAGTGCTTTTACAATTGTAACGAGCATTTCGGCTATTGCATTTTTATTTGTATGGTCTGTCATTTTGATTAGCTATATTGTGTATCGTCGCAATCGCCCTCATCTACACGCTGAATCCATCTATAAGATGCCAGGAGGTGTTATCATGTGTGGGATCATTTTAGTTTTCTTTGCTTTCATGCTCTATTTATTGACATTAGAACCTGATACTCTAATAGCCTTTAAATATAGTATAGTCTGGTTTATTTTCTTAGGTATAATGTATTTCATGTTCGTAAGAAAATACGCATCTCAAAATAATAAATAAAATCTGTACATAAAAAACATCTCAAAAAAGGGTAACTAAATTTACCCTTTTTCCGCTTGACCTCCTCCCCACACCTCAAAGGAAGGAGATTCCTACCAGCCACTGGTCTGTCAACAGTCTAGCTTCTCTCGGGCAGCGTTCCACCTGATAACCACTCATGCAGTTTACTTCATAGGATCCACGGGCAAACCCTACCCTGAATACGGGTCACAATATCTAAAAACACTTAATATCTAAAGCTTATCATGCCTTATATCACCACTCTAAACAACGGTGTTTTACGGCATAATAGGATAAGACGTAAGCGATTTGCAAAGAATTCTCTATAAACTTCACTTACATTGTTTATTCCTCAAGCATTTAGATTTTATCTAAAACATCAGAAAAACAAAGTTTGCATTCAACTTTTTCTCAAAATTAAAAATACAGCTCTAAATAGAATATATCCCAACAATTATCTACAATAAAAAAGATTATATGAAAATATTTTTTATGTAGAATAACTTTTAATTATTATTTTTAAATTTTATTATACAGATATATTTAATTTTATTAAAATAAGTTAAAGTATTTTAAAATAACTATATTTTTATATAAAATAAAAATTTTATAAATAATTAATTTAAATATAAAATACATAAATTATTAATATATTATTTAATATAAATGTAAATATTTCATAATATATTGTAATATATAATATCGTTTAATATGTATAAATAATCAAAAATTAAAATTTTATACTAAATTTATATTATGTTAATAGTTTTACAAAATAATTATATCATTAATTTGTAATATTTTTTCTTTATTCACATGGAATTGCAAAAAATATTCCTTTACTCCCTAGCTATATCATGTTTCGATAGAAGAGATTACCTTTTTTAGGGTAATTTTATCTTAAAATAACTAAAGGGAACCTCCCAAAAATGAATAAACAAAATTTAGAAAAAAAGTCTAAGAAGAAATTGCAACGTGGACTACATAACCGCCACATACAACTTATAGCCCTTGGTGGAGCGATTGGAACAGGTCTCTTCATGGGATCAGGAAAAACAATCAGTGTAGCAGGTCCCTCAATCCTATTCGTTTATGCGATTATTGGCTGTGCTCTATACTTTGTCATGCGTGCTATGGGAGAATTATTACTTTCTAATACACAATACCGATCTTTTATTGACTTCTCGACCGATCTTCTAGGGCCATGTACTGGATTCTTTATCGGCTGGACATATTGGTTGTGTTGGATTGTCACTGGAACTGCTGAAATTATTGCTATTGTCACTTATACACACTTTTGGTGGCCTGAGCTCAATCCGTGGATTCCCGTTATAATAAGTCTTATGTTTTTTTTAATCCTTAATCTTGTCGCCGTAAAACTATTTGGCGAACTTGAGTTTTGGTTTGGTTTTATCAAAATCGTAGCAATTTTAGTCTTAATTGTTGTGGGATTTTATATGATCTTTACAGGTTTTGTTTCTCCAAATGGTACGGTCGCTTCTCTTAGCCATATATGGAACGGTGGGAATATTTTTCCGCGAGGAATTACAGGCTTTTTTGCTGGATTTCAAATTGTTATTTTTGCTTTTGTTGGCATTGAACTCGCTGGAACAGCTGCTGCTGAAGTCAAAGAGCCTCAAAAAGTCTTACCACAAGCTGTCAATTCAATACCAGTCCGCATTGTATTCTTTTATATTTTCTCTCTTCTTGTAATTATGTCTGTGACACCTTGGAATCAAATCAGCCCAGAAAAAAGTCCGTTTGTAACAATGTACGAACTTATTGGCATTTCCACTGCTGCTGGTTTGATGAATTTTGTTGTCCTCACAGCTGCTGCATCTTCAGCAAATAGTGGAATTTTTTCTACCAGCCGTATGGTATATGGGCTAGCAACACAAAAAGGTGCGCCTAAATTTTTAGGAAAACTTTCTCGTAACCACGTTCCAGCCAACGCATTATTCTTTTCATGTATATGCATCTTATTAGGTTATGCAGTTGTATCGTTATCTCAAACCCTCATAGCTGCTTTTACAATTGTTACGACAATTGCTGCAATTTTGTTTATATTTGTATGGTCTATCATTTTGATCAGCTATATCGTCTATCGTCGCAATCGTCCTCTCCAGCATACTGTTTCTCCTTATAAAATGCCAGGAGGTATTTTTATGTGTTGGGGAATTCTCATTTTCTTTGCATTCATTATTTATTTATTATCATTAGAAGCTGATACTGCCATAGCTTTAAAATATACTCCAGCATGGTTTATATTTTTAGGGATTGTATACTTTCTTTTTGGAAGAAAGAATTATGCGAAAACTTAAAAAAACATAGCCCTAAAAAATAAATCCTCTGTGCAAGAAAACATATAAAAAAGGGTAACTTTAGTTACCCTTTTTTGATATTTATCTATAAAATTATAAAAGCTGTTTACAAAATATCTCTGTAGAAGCTTCAATTACGCTCTTTGTCAACCAAAGCATTCGATTTTATCCAAGGCATCATAGAACGAAGTTTTTTACCCACTTCTTCAATAGGATGATTATCATTCAAACGCCGCATACTTTTAAAATGAGCAGCACCAGCCTTATATTCTTGAATCCAATTCGATGTAAATTTACCCGTTTGAATATCTTTCAATATACGTTTCATTTCTGCTCTGGTTTTATCCGTAATCACACGAGGACCAGAGACATATTCGCCCCATTCAGCTGTATTAGAGATTGAATAATTCATATTTGCAATGCCCCCTTCATACATAAGATCAACAATCAATTTAACCTCATGTAAACACTCAAAATAAGCCATTTCTGATGCATAACCAGCTTCAGTTAGTGTTTCATAACCTGCTCGAATCAGTTCAACAAGACCACCACAAAGAACCGCTTGTTCACCGAAAAGATCAGTTTCACATTCTTCTTTAAAAGTTGTTTCAATGACCCCAGCACGTCCACCACCAAGACCACATGCATAAGATAATGCTACATTATGAGCATGCCCTGAAGCATCTTGCGCCACCGCTATTAAGCAAGGAACACCACAACCACGTTGGTATTCATTACGAACTGTATGACCTGGACCTTTAGGAGCAATCATCACAATATCAACAGTCTTTTTAGGTTCAATCAAACCAAAATGAATACTCAAACCATGCGCAAAAGCAATCGCCGCCCCATCACGTAAATGGTCATGAATATGCTCTTTATAAATATCAGCTTGTAATTCATCTGGTGTTGCCATCATGATGAGATCTGCCCATTTTGCAGCTTCAGCAACACTCACCACTTCAAAACCATCAGCTGTGGCCTTTTTAACTGTTTGCGACCCTGAACGCAAAGCTATTTGCACATTTTGGACACCGGAATCTTTCAAATTTAAAGCGTGCGCACGCCCTTGAGACCCATAACCAACAATGGCTACTTTTTTCCCTTTAATGAGATTAACATCCGCATCACGATCATAATAAACACGCATAAAAACACTTCCTTCTTTCTCTATTCAAACTGGATTTCAGATTATTTGTATTAAATAAGAAACATTATCTTCCGTGCATCACACACTATAAAGACAAAAAACGCCGCTTATAAGAACAGAGCAATTGAATAATCTTTTAAAATTTACATATTGCGTAGAAAAAACTGTGGTCCCCAAACATTCCCAAAACATATACGGATTTCCAAATAAACTTCAACTGCTGCTCTATAAAAACAATATATTACACAAAACAAGATTTCTAAATAAAATATATCTACTAATATTCTATTCTTCCACCGCGCAACAAAATGTTATATCCTAAAAATCAAAATACAACATACAATTTTTAACATGAACCAAATCAATATGGATAGCAAGAAAAATTATAAAATAACAAGTATTGTTTTAGTATAGCCTTCACAAGCATGTACAGCACTATTTTTAGAATAATCAAATAAACACTTTTACTTTCTACCTTCTTTAATAGCCGCGCCTTACACACGAAACAGAATGCCATTGCGTTATTCATTCATACGCTTATTAAAAAACGCCTAATGTGCTCGAACTCTTTTCAAGAGCCACCCTTGTAAGAGTCTAAGCTTTACCTCTCTTTACCTCATAAAGCGACAAATTGATATTATCATTCTATTTTCTCACTCCCAATGTTATAATCGCTCTTATTGCAGTGAGCCTATTCATAAAAAGCATTTTCTGATTTTTAATCTCTTCATGATAAAAATCCTCATTTCCCCTTGCACATTACAAGCAAGATTGCATGTAAAGATGTCTTATGCCCCCTCTCATGGTAAAAACTGCTGCAATATTAAACTAGAAAAAAATAATAGTGCTAACTTATGTCTTGATGACGTAAAATGGTGATACATAAGAGATTTTATATCATGCATGGAGATTTTACATTATACTATTTACAAGTAGCGTGGAGAACTGAACTCAAACATATTGAAAGACATCTTTAAAACACCTTATTAAGCTCAAGAAAATTTTGTGCACTGATCCATTAAGAATTCTACGCCAATCCCTTATAAGAAAAATACTTATAAAACCCTATATTCCTTCGAAAAAATTATAGTAAGAAGATTTGATAAAACTTCCCCATAATGGAGGCTACGAATAAAAAAGCATTTCATGCCCTAAAAAACACAAAAATAGAATGCTCCCAATAAACAGAACAGCAATAGAATATTTATAATGCATGCTAATAGTGTTATTTATTCTATTACGCCGTAAAACACCGTTGTTTAGAGCAATGATATAAGGCATGAAAACTTTACATATTAAGTGTTTTTTAGATATCGTGATCAGTATTTCAGGGTAGGACTTATCTGTCGCTCCTATAAAGTGGACCGCGTGAGTGGTTAGCAGGATGAGCCCGCCCGTGAGAGAAGCTGGAGACTGTTGACAGACCAGGCTGGTAAGAATCTCTATTCTTTGAGAAGTGGGGAGAAAATCAACTAAACATATATAAAATTGCTTTTTTAGATAAACTAGCAAAGCTTTATAAGGATTTCGTTTCCAATTTTATAGAGAGAAAAAGATCACGATAATAACCGAATAAAACGCTGAACAGTATCATGCATTCCATACTCTAATGCATCAGCAATAAGCCCATGGCCAATAGAAACCTCATCAAGCCAAGGAATATTTTTAACCAGAGCAGGAAGATTCATAATTGTTAGATCATGCCCTGCATTCATCCCTAATTGCAACTCTTTCGCTCTTCTGGCTGCTAAAACAAGTTTACTGAGCTCTTGCTCTTGTTTTGTTTTATCCTGAAATGCAGCACCATAAGGTCCAGTGTAAAATTCCACACGATCAGCGCCCACTGCCTTAGCAATATCAAGACCATCAACAGTAGGATTAGCAAAAAGTGAGACACGAATCTTTCTTTTTTTTAAATGCTGAATGATAGGTGCTAAAAATTCTGCATTACGAGCAAAATTCCACCCATGATCAGATGTTGACTGATCTGGATCATCAGGAACAAGGGTAATCTGGTCCGCATAGTTTTCAGCGATATCCAAAAATTGATCACTTGGATAACCTTCGATATTAAACTCAGCCGTAGGAAAATTGTTCTTTATTAAACAGTATATATCTGGCAAATCTGCAAAACGAATATGCCTTTCATCGGGGCGCGGATGAACCGTCAAACCTGCTGCTCCAGCAGCAAGCGCTATATGCCCAATATTCTCGATACTTGGCCACGGAAGATTACGTCGATTGCGCAAAACAGCAACAGCATTAAGATTAACCGAAAGTTTCACCGCCATGCCCATTTCCATTTTTTACAGTGTGTAACAAGATAGAAAAAGGCATTTTCCATCTGAAATTTGAATGATACACATATTTTCTCTATCGAACAATCGTTAAATGCTCTGCTGCGCGGGTAATTCCCGTATAAAGCCAGCGTGCATACATATCACGAAATGCAAAGCTTTCATCAAACAAAACGACGTTATCCCATTGAGAACCCTGCGCTTTATGAACCGTCAATGCATACCCATAATCAAAATCATCATATCGCTTTTTTAATTGCCATGAAATTTCCTGATCAGGGTTTTCAAACGCTGCTTTTAAAAGTTTAATCTTTGCTACCCCACGTTCACTTTCTTCTGGTTTCACAAGAAGATTAATACTTGGTTTAACTGTTTCCTTCTGTGAAGTCATCACCTTCCATAAAGAGCCATTTAACAAACCTTTGGGAGGATCATTTCGCAAACACACAAGCTTATCCCCCGCTTGCGGATAATCTGCTGTAAATCCCTTTAACATACGTAAACGTTGATTATAAAGGTGGCGTGTACGATTAATCCCTACCAAAACCTGATCAGCATCCAAAACCAATTGTTGATTGACCTCTTTACGTGTAACAACGCGCGCTTCTCCATAATCACCATAAGCAATATCGCGTCCCTCACGTACATCCATAGCAAGACGTATAATCGGATTATCTCGCGCTTGCCGATGAATTTCTGAGAGAAGAAAATCTGGTTCCCCATTCGAAAAAAAACCTCCACCTGATATAGGAGGCAATTGACCTGGATCACCAAGAACAAGAATTGGCGTCCGAAAGCTCATTAAATCACGTGCCAATTGTTCATCGACCATCGAGCATTCATCAACGATAATGAGTTTAGCTTGTGCAGCAGCACTTCTTCGATTTAATGTAAATGTTGGAGCAATAGACTTTTTTCCCGTAATTTCATCGGAAACTTCCTCTTCTCCACGCGGACAATAAATCAATGAATGAATCGTACAAGCATTGCTTGCACCTTTAGAACGTAAAACCTGCGCCGCCTTCCCTGTAAAAGCAGCAAACTGGACAGAACCATCAACTGTTTCTGCAAAATAGCGCGCAAGCGTCGTCTTACCCGTTCCCGCATAGCCAAAAAGGCGAAAAAGAGGAGAACGCCCTTCCCTCAACCACGCGGCAACAGCCTTCAATGCATTATCCTGTTCCCGTGAAAACTGCATAGCTTACCAATATAAGATTTGCATAAAAAAAGCAGTATTTTGAAAAAAAACGACTATCAAAAAAAACTTTTTTATTAAGAATTGCTGATACACGCCCATCTAACAACCTTTGTAGCACAATTATCAATTATTGACCCATTACTTTTTCAAGATAGTGTAACAATCTAAATTTTATCTATACATCGATCTTCTTGGTAACACTTTATATTTATCGAATAAAATATCATTTTTTACAAAAGTAACACCAACAATGGAATATGCATATCTTAAATTTAAAATAACACCTAGTATACCTTTTTATAACCAAAATTTAGAATAAGAAAAAGAATATTGCATTTGCAAAACTCTCGCTAAAAAAAATGTCCTTAACAGGATAAGAATAATGTCATTTTATGAATACTATTTTACACAATCAATCAGCTTTCTTGCACATAAAAATAAAGTACATCCACTATTACGAAATAATAATTAAATATATCGAAAACCTCTTGGCAGAAATAGAAATAGCTCTCAACAAAACGACTTAATCCTATGATGATACACCTATAAAGTTCCTATCGTCCTCTTATCATGATTTTAATAAATTTACTCTTCATGCTACAAATTAAGTGATATCTCAACGAATAAAGAGAGATATCACACTTATATGCAGCACGCTTTATCTCGCACAAATATGTAGCTTTTTCTGTTTCAACAATAAAATCTGGTTCGTAAGTATGTCCTTCTTGGTAGTCTATTATAAGAAAACTGGGACATGGTTAGTCCAGCGTAGCACTTCAGGTTCGTCCTCTAGAATATGAGAAAAGCGCAATTCTCCATCTACTGAGTCAAACTTTTTCTTTTTGTCGCAATATTTTAAAGTTTATAAAAACTAACTGATTAATGCTATTCTTATTGCTAGAAATAACAATGAAATCAAGGGGGATAATTGTTAATAGGCTTGGCGTTATGTCAAAATATCAGTGGTGATATTGCTTTTTGGTTGTTTTAGAAATGAAATAATGAACTCAAATATTGATGAATGAAACAGGAGGTTTAAATTGAAAATATTAATTCCAGATGACTATCAAAAAGCTACCCTAACATTACAGTCTATTACAAAATTAATGAAATCGCATGAAGTGCTGGTTATAAATAATTTAGCTAAAGAATATGATTTAGAAGATAGGCTCAAAGAGATAGATATTCTGATCTTAATCAGAGAGCGGACTATAGTTGATAGAAATCTTCTCCTGAAACTGCCAAATTTAAAATTAATCTGCCAAACAGGCCCTATAGGTTCACATATTGATATAGAAACTTGTAGAGACTTAGGAATTGAAATATTAGACGGTGGTGGAGATCCAACTTCTGCTGCTGAATTTGCGTGGCTCTTAATTATGTCTGCGCGTAGAAAACTCTGTAAATCTGTATCTGATATGAAAAAAGGACGATGGCAAACAACATTTGGCAACCAAATGAAAGGGGCTACTCTTGGAATATTCGGGTTTGGCCGTATTGGTAAAATGGTTGCTCAATATGCTCAAGCTTTTGGCATGTCCATTTTGGTTTATGGGAGCGAGCGTTCAACGCAAGAAGCAAAAAATTTAGGTTATCATTTTACGCATTCAAAAGATGAATTTTTTACACGTCCTGACGTTATATCCGTCCATTTACGTTTAAGCGATAAAACCAGAGAAATCATAAAATTAAATGATCTATTGAGCATGAAACCTCATGCTATTTTTGTCAACACAGCGCGTTCAGCTTTGGTTGAAAAAGGGGCGATAGAAAAAATACTCAGTTTGGAAAATTCAACTTACTTTGCACTGGATGTTTATGACAGCGAGCCAATATATGAGAGCAAATTATTGCAATCAGATAGAGTTCTTTGCACACCGCATCTGGGCTATGTAACTGAAGAAAGCTTTGAGAGTTATTTTGAAAAAGCTTGCCAAAATATAGCTTCTTTTATGAAGAGCACTTAATGCCGGCTGAGCCAATGTTTGTAAAATTTATCTTATATCGCTAGCGTATCAAATTTGTACGACACATAATAGCTTATTTCCTTAAATTAAGCATATTCCTTAGCTTTCATATTAATACCAATCGTATTGACAGATTTTTATGTAATCAGCATAAAATACCTCATTTATTGCTGCAATCATTATTAAAAAGGCTACCTCATTGGAATACACTTTAATTGGAGGGGGGCATAGTGAGCAATAATAAATTTATAGAAAACAATTATTATAGATGGATTGTATTACTTGTTGCCACTATCGTTCAAGCATCAGCCTGCTTCTTTGTTCAAGGGATTGGTCCTTTAGCTGAATTTTTTAAGAAGGATTTCTCGCCTAGTGACTCTCAGATAGGTTTGCTGTCTTCAGCAGCGCAGTTCCTACCTATTATTGGATTACTTGTAGCTGGTGAATTACTAGACAAGTTTAACGAGCGCTATATTATTGGAGTTGGCGCACTCAGCGTTTCTATCGCTCTTTTATTGGGAGCAATTGCAGAAAACTATATTTCCCTTTTGGTTTGTTTGCTCATTGTAGGGGGGATTTTATAGTTCTGCTCAACCTGGTGGCGCTAAATCTGTTTCTGCATGATTTCCACAATCGCAGCACGGATTTGCAATGGGAATAAGGCGAGCGGGGCTACCATTAGGTGGGACATTAGCTGGGATGGTTCTTCCTGCGAGTGCGCTTGTCTATGGCATACAAGGTGCGTTTTTGGTCGGTGCCATCGTTTCTTTTTTAGGGGGATGTATATTTATTATTTTTTATCACTCACCAACAAAAGTTGTAGCTATCGTTCCAGAAAGCAAGGCAAAAGTTTCGTTCTATGCAAATGTAAAGTCTCGTCTTGCGATGTTAACTGCACCGCATATGAAGAATATTATTTTTTCAGGCGTTTCACTTGTGATCGTTCAATATGTTTTAACCATTTTTATAACGATTTATTTTTATAGAATCGATCACCTGTCTTTAGTAGAAGTGCTTATTTATTTTTTGTCTTACAAGCTTCTGGTGCCTTAGGAAAAATTATTTTAGCAGCGTGGAGTGATCATTGTAGAAAAGAACGATTTTTTCCTGTCTTGTTTTGCGTGATTGCAGTCGTTTTTGGATTTTTAATATTAATTTTAGGCATGAGTGGATCCATAATTTATTTAACTATTTTATCTGCTTGGTTAGTTTTTGGGGGAATGGGATAGTATGGCCCTTGGGTTGCTTATATTGTAGACTCTTCGCCGAAAGAAAGCGTTAGCTTTTCTCTGGGTTTAGCAATGTTTGTAAATCAAATCGCAATTATTACTGCTCCACCATTATTTGGATTAATCCAAGATTTTACAGACACTTATTTACTAACATGGCTGATTTTAATTATTGTTTTTTCACTTTTCTTAATAAAAAAGTAGGGGAATATAATTGGGGAGGAAATTATAATGATAAATGAAAGTACTTTTGAGTTGAGCAATGTCGAAAGAGATAAACTTTGGGAGGCTTTAGGCCATGTTATTTATGATCCATACAGTGGTATTGAATATTCGGTTGAGCTAAAAAATAGCATTTTCGCTGCTATCTCATAGAATATTGATAATTCTTATGAATCAAAAGATGCCGATTACCCCTAGACCATATTTAATCTTTGAAAACCTATCCTATTGATAGACAAATTAATACGTCACCTAATCCTTATAATTTAGATGTGTCTTGTAAAAGTGGCTATATTAGCAAAAATTTAATTATGATGTTTTCTTTATTGATCGGAAAGCCTTATTCAATTAAGTTTGAAGGCGAACATATAGCAAATAACCTAGTTCCTTTAGAAGATAATAAAAAAGATTATACAGGATTAGGATCTGAAATTGAGTTAGATTTTCATATAGAAAATGCTGCACTAAAATTTATAACGGGTTTAAATTTATCTCCTGAAGGGGTCCTTTTATCTGGTGTTCGCAATGATGTTGATGGTCCGTTAACGAGAATATTTGATGCACGTCTAGCTTTAAAACTTTTAAGTGAGGAGGATTTGAGGAGCTTAAAGGATAATTTATACATAATTAATGTTCCTTATAGATGGAGAAAAAATGGGGTAACCTCTACAAGTAAAGTGCCCCTCATTCAAGGGAACGGTAAATTCCCAGATATCAGCGCTGTTTTTTATCCAGGCATGTTAGAGGCACAGTCAAAAAAAGCCAAGGAAGCTTTAGATCATTTTTATGAAACTATTAAGGCTGTATCCTTTGGAATTGATGTACAACCAGGAAGATTATTATACATTGATAACAGAATGGCTCTACACTCTAGAGATAAATTTTTGGGATCATTTGATCGTTATAAAAATCCAATGCGGTGGATTCAAAGAGTGTTTGTGTCTGCAGATTTATGGAATCATAGATATGTAGAACAAATAAAAGAAAGAGTATTTGATTTTCAATGCTAATGTCCTGATAATGATATAATGGTGAGTATTATTCTGGTTTATATATATTGACGATACATCTCATATGTATAGATTTCTCCCACATAATCAGGTGAGGTTACTACCTGATTATAAGCTGTGGTGGCCAATTGATGTTCTATGGTTGCATTTGATCTTTATTATTTCTTCCCTTCCTTTCAAGCGCTAAGGGAACTCTCCTATCAAGCTCTTGAAAGAGCGATTTGGAATAATTTCATAAGGCGAAATAAAAACATAGTGACAAACTTTTCTATTGTTTTCACAAGTATGACGGCTTGCATGGTTGCCCCCTTCAAACACGGAAGCTTTTTTCTTGCACGATGGAATCTTTCATATATGAGACAACATAATTAATTTATAACAGATAATTCAATGTATTATCTAAAAAATGCGCCGAAATAGCTATTAATGTGAACATATGAATTAAAAAAACAAACATCGCGTACAAATAAATTCACACATAATTGAGCACACGGCTTATAACATTTTTTAGATGAACAAATAATAATACACCCCATGTCTTTAAACAAAGAATGAAAATCATAAAATAAGCTCTAAGGATAATAGGGACTCTCCACAAAGAAGAGATAGAGATGAAGACTCCAAAGACTTCATCATCACCATCCTTCACTATTTTATTAATATATTCATTTTATACAAGAATCTTTCCCTCAGAAGAAATAGCATTTGCCACAGCTTCCTCGCTTGCCTCATCAGGTAATAACATCTCATTATGAGCGCATCCCGATGGAATCATGGGAAAACAATTTTCTAAATGATAAACACGACAATCAAAAAGAACAGGTTTATCACAGTCAATCATCTGTTGAATTTTATCATCAAGTTCATCGGGTTTTGAACAATAAATTCCCACGGCTCCATAAGCTTGTGCCAATTTCACAAAGTCAGGCATAGACTCCGTATAAGAATGAGAAAGACGATTACCATGCAGCAATTGCTGCCACTGGCGAACCATTCCCATATACTGATTATTTAAAATAAAAATTTTTACAGATGTGTTATGCTGAATAGCTGTTGCAAGTTCTTGAATATTCATCTGAATGGAAGCATCTCCAGAAATACATACAACAAGTGCATCAGGATGCGCTATTTGAACACCAATCGCAGCTGGCAGACCATACCCCATCGTTCCAAGTCCACCAGAAGTCATCCAGTGTTTTGGTTCATCAAAGTGATAATACTGCGCTGCCCACATCTGGTGTTGTCCAACATCTGTTGTAATATAAGGACAGACATCTTTGGTCAGAGCATAAAGTCGTTCAAGAGCATATTGCGGCATGATGACATCTTTTTTCTCCGCATATGCCAATGAATTACGAGCTTTCCAACGGTTAATTTGCGTCCACCACGCCTCACGGACTTCACTGTTAAACGCTGGTTGCTGTATCTTTAAGAGTTGCGTCATATCTCCTAAAACACAAGCCACATCACCAATAATTGGAACTTCTGCTTTCACAATTTTATTGATAGAAGAAGGATCAATATCAATATGAATAATACGCGCATGAGGTGCAAATGCATCAAGGCGCCCCGTGATACGATCATCAAATCGTGCTCCAACGGCTAACATAACATCACAATCATGCATGGCCATATTAGCCTCATAGGTTCCATGCATTCCCAGCATTCCAAGCCAATTTTTGCCAGAAGCAGGATAAGCACCAAGTCCCATGAGTGTTGATGTAATCGGAAAATCTCCCAATTGAACCAAATCACGCAAGAGCTGTATAGCTTTCATCCCCGATGAAATAACACCACCACCAGAATAAATAACAGGACGTTTTGCCTCAACTAAAAGAGAAACAGCAGATTCGATAGCCTTAATATTCCCTTTCAACGATGGAGAAGAATGCAAAGTTTCCTGAACTTTAGGTGCTCTATAAAATCCTGAAGCAAATTGAACATCCTTAGGAATATCAATCAAAACCGGTCCTGGACGCCCCGATTGAGCAAGAAAAAAAGCTTCATGAATAATTTCCGCAAGATCATTGACGTTTTTGACCAGCCAATTATGCTTCGTACAGGGCTTTGTAATACCAACCGTATCAGCTTCTTGAAAGCCATTTGTTCCAATTATTGTTGTCGGTACCTGACCAGAAAAACAAACAAGAGGGATAGAATCCATGAGTGCATCTTGCAAAGGTGTAACAGCATTCGTTGCCCCTGGACCAGAAGTCACAAGCATAACACCTACATTTCCAGTGCTGCGTGCATAGCCTTCAGCCGCATGCCCTGCCGCCTGTTCATGGCGCACTAAAATATGCTGGAGTATATCTTGATGATAAAGAACATCAAAAATAGGTAAAACAGCCCCACCAGGATAACCAAAAATATGTTTAACCCCTTGATCTATAAGAGCCTGAACCACTATTTCAGCGCCAGACATTATTTTTCCATCTGCACTCTCTTGCTTTCTTGGATCATTTCTCATTTTTCCCACTCACCTACTTGATAGGACAATAAAAAAGCCCCTAACGGAGCCCATAAAAAAAGACCCCAAAGGAGCCTATTACACAACACATATTGTATGATCACCCCACTATTGCAACGCATAAAGTATATAAAAACATTCCTTATAGAAAGATTTTTAATTCCATTGATACCATTCGTCAATAAAAAATTATATTTTCTAAAAAATTTCTCCTTCACGAATTATCTTTTATCTTTCGCAATTTTTCTGCAAAGCTCCAGTTTTTCATCAAGAAATAAGCATCCAATCTTCATCAAATTGATTACGAAACCATGTCATTTGTCTTTTTGCATACCGCCTCGTTTGTTTTTTCACATCTTCAAGAGCATTCTCAAAGCTTCTATATCCATCCAAATAAGCCATAAATTCAGGTATACCAATAGCCTTCATTGCTGGTAACGAAGGAGAAAGCATAAGATTCTTCATGGCGACCACCTCTTCTAACGCTCCTCTTTCAATCATAGAGTCCAAACGTTTATGAATGCGTTCATAAAGCAGAGGGCGTGATGGCATGAGAAGAATTTTTTCAGCGAAATTCGACGCAATGAGAGGCGTTGTTTTTTGCTTCTGCCACCAACTGAGCTTCTTACCGGTTGCATCATAAACTTCCAAAGCACGAACAATACGCTGTCTATCTTGCGAAGAAATTTTTTCAGCAACACCAGCATCAATCTGTAACAACTGGTCATAAAGACTTTCAGGTCCCTCTTGATCAAGCAGCAGACGCCATTTCTGCCGCACAACATCTGGAACATGAGGAATTTCCGAAATCCCCTCTAAAAGAGCACGAAAATAAAGTCCTGTCCCACCAACAAAAATAACTGATCTTAAAGAAAAAGTAGCCAATAGCTTTTCAACATCACACAACCATTGCCCTACTGAATAATTCAACGTAGGACTCACATGACCATAAAGATAATGGGGAACAATCGCAGTATCAGCCTCTCTCGGTCGTGCTGTTAAAATATTTAAAACATCATAAACCTGCATTGAATCAGTATTAATAATGAGAGCATTTTTTTCTTGAGCCATGTGCAAGGCAAGTTCTGACTTCCCACTCGCCGTTGGCCCCGCTATTAATGTAATCGTTCTCTGTGTCATGAATAGCACCCCCTACCTATCAGTAACTTATTGCAACATGCATGACAGTCCCCTAAAGCCGCTGTATTTTCTCTCCATGATCATAAAGTAAACACTTTAAACAAAAATACGAACACAAATTCTTTTTAATACAAAGAAAATCTCATGAAACTTATTAAAAAAACAAATGAACTTAATAACAACATCAAAAAAATTTCAAAGCATTTTTGTTATCATCATTCAATAACAATCCACAGCTATAATAATTCTTTCCATTACATCAAAAACATACTCTTTGTCATCATTGGTGAACATAATACGGAAGCTTAATCTATACAATCAAACAGCTTTATTTTGTCCTATAAAAAAAGCATTCTAGGCTGATTTATAATAAGAGCCTCAAAAATTTTCTTCTTCACCCTCTCTTTTTTTTTACAACTATTTTTTTATCCCTCAAAGAAAGGTATCAATATCTATAACTGATTGAATATAATATAATTTTTCCCCAAGATGACTTTTTTAAACTGAAGTGAAAAAACATTCGCTATAGCACACCAAGCATAATCATAAAGCACTGCAAATCCCATGGAATAAAACACTCTTTATATTTACAATAGCATTTTTCAATTTGGATGAGAATCTCCAATATCATATGATTTCCTCATTTTTCTCTTCTCATAAAGCATCATATCAATACCATTGGCGTACACATCACAAACAGAGATAAAAATCGACAAAGATTATTGATCGTACAACAGGTGAAATTTTTATTGGTAAAGTACCAAGCCTATTCAATGGTCGTGCTAGATTTTCTCTCTGGAAACCATTACCAAATGGTAAAGCGAATCCAAGCCTTTATTGTTTTGCTATAGTAAAACGCGTTGATCAAAAAACACGAAAGAAAAACATTCATTAATGATCTTTGACACAATGAGACACAGTATTGATTTATAATGATAATTCATTGTCTTGAACTTGAAAAACAACCTCGAACAAAAGAATTCTCTCATTTCAAATCTATTCTATGTTGAATCAATCTTCCCTCTTGCACACATCACAAGTGGGATTACCGTGTGGATAAAAACTATATAAGAAAAGATTAAAAATGCCTATAATGAACCGTCTCACTGCAAGAACTGTTGCAACATTGAGAACGGGTTAATGCTATATGATAGTGCCAACTTATACTTTTATTCAGCATCAAATATGATTGTTCTCAATGGATTTTATGTTACACAATCCATGCTCTCCGCCATGAAATGAGTGTGATAAATATTAGAGGCTACATGCCAAACTTACAAAATACCCCATATACTAAAGCTGCTAAAAAACAAAAAATAATTTTTCAAACATCAATCCATTAAGATCGTTACGAACCGTAACTCTCCATCTGGACGCGCAACAATAAAGAGAGCATTTTTGCGTCCAGCTTCACGTAATTTATGAATACGTTTTTTAGCCTCATCAATTGTTGTGATAGAACTCTGATTGATATCAACAATCACTTCACCAACGCGAATACGCTTTTTATCCGCTGCGCTATTTTGTGCAACAGATGTCACCACTAGTCCTCGAAGTTTATCTGAAATTGAATAACGATGACGCAAATCCTCTGTCAGTTCAGATAACGTCATTCCCATAAACTGCATTGTCACATTTTCCAACAGATCTTGATTTTTTTTATCATTAACTTCTTCTTTTGTATCTTCATTTGGATCTGTTTCAACCAAACGTCCAAGCTTAACTTTTACTATTTTTTTTTGCCCATTCCGTAAAATAGTAACATCCACCACTTCTCCTTCTGAACTCTCTGCAACTAAACGCGGCAAATCACGTGCATGCTTAATTTTGGAATCTCCAAAGGAAAGAATAACATCTCCGGTTTGCAACTGGCTATTATCTACATTATTTTCTTTTGTCTGTTCTATTTTACCAGCCACCAATGCCCCTACAGCATCATCTAATTTTAAACTTTTTGCAATATCCTCTGTCACCGGCTGAATACGAATAGCCAACCAACCACGCCTTATTTCGCCAAAATCACGCAATTGATTAATAACAGAAAGGGCCATATCCGATGGAATAGCAAACCCAATACCGATAGATCCTCCCGAAGGTGAAACAATTGCTGTATTAATGCCAATGACTTCACCATTTCTATCAAATAACGGACCACCAGAATTGCCCCGATTAATTGCTGCATCTGTTTGAATAAAATTATCATAGGGACCAGCATTAAGGTCACGGTTACGTGCAGAAATAATGCCAACCGTTACACTTCCACCAAAACCATAAGGGTTTCCAATAGCCATAACCCAATCACCAATACGTGCCTTTTCTGAATCACCAAAACGCACAGCTTTTAATTTTTTACTTCCTGCATCGACTTGAAGCAACGCCAAATCAGTTTTGCTATCCTTTCCAAGAAGCTTTGCCTTTAATTTTGTTCCATCCGTAAAATTAACTTCAATATCATCAGCATCAACGATAACATGATAATTTGTAACAATAATCCCTTTTTGCGCATCAATTACAAAACCAGACCCTAAAGAACGCACTTTTTGGAATTGACTATCTTTTTGACCATCTTTAGGTGTAAAAAAATCACTAAAATATTCCTCCAACAATGAATCTTTTGGGATAATGGGTACCGCAGTATTTTCATCCTGTTCTGTTCCTTCAACAGTCTGTGCTGTGGAAATATTCACAACTGTTTCCAAAAGCTCAGAAGCTAAATCAGGAATAGAAAGCAATGCCTTGCTTGTCTCTGCGCCCCAAGACAAACTCACTGATCCTGATATGAACAAAGTCACAAAAAAAACAATTCTTGTGATAAAAAACTTCAAAAACGTACTTTTACTCACGACACTTCTATCCATGATATGCCTTTAACCAAAGCCGTAAAGAGCCCTACTAAATTTATCTATGTAAAACCCGCACGGCTCGATACTCTCTACCACTTTTATCATAAAAGAAAATGCTCACTGATTATTCTTTTCATGCAAAATCTCGTATCTGCAATCCATTATTTTATCTATTCTCTCCCGATTTTGAATCAGTTTTACTAAGTCCAGTATTCATTGTCGGTAAGAATGCTTTATTTGCCTGCGGCGGATTACGAAAATAGAAAAAGAAATCCTCATTTGGTGAAATCACCATCGGTGTTTTCTCTAAATTCTTGTATTGTTCCATCGCCAACCAAAAATCGTAAAAAGACGGATTAGCCTCCCGCGCATTCAATAAAAGACGAATACTTTCAGCTTGACCTTCACCACGGGTAATTTCAGCATCACGCTTTGCCGCTGCTACAATTTCTTCATATTCACGATTAGCTTCTGCTACAATACGATCTCGTTCTTGTTGACCACGAGCTCGAATATTTTCCGCAGCAGCTTCACGTTCAGCTGCCATTTGCCGATAGACATCTTCTGAAACAGCATCGGTCAAATCGGTTTTACGAATACGCACATCAACAATGGTAATACCCAACGAGCCTGCATCTACAGAAAACTGCTTCTGTACCTCAGCCATCATCGCTCCTCGTTCATCCGATAAAGCTGCTTTAAATTCTCGCTTACCATAAACAGCGCGCAAAGCATCAATAAAACGCGGCGCAAGATTTTCACGGGCTGCAATTTGCGGCCGTCCAGAAGCAATGCGCTGTAAAAACAACTTAGGATCTGTAATACGGTAAATAAAGAATGCATCCACTTCATAATACGCCCCACCACGAACCTGTACAGATTGTGTAGGAACATCGTAACGCAATAACCGATTATCAACAATGATCATCTTATCGATAAAAGGCGCCTTGAAATAGATTCCAGGATTAGATTCTACCTGAACAATTTGTCCAAAACGCTTAATTGCTACTTGTTGACGAGGATAGACGATAAAAACGGACATCCACAAAATCATCAAAACAAACACTATAGCACTCAAAACAAACAAAAAACGAGATTGCTGCATAATTAATCTCCTCCAGAAATGCGAGAATCTAAGAGTACTGCAGGACGCATTGATGTTGCCTTTACTTTTTCCGATGATTTGCTACGCAACAATTCGTTCAAAGGTAAATAAGGCACCGCTGGAGAATTTGCTTGATCAAGAACCAGCTTATTGGGTGAAGACAGAATCCGCCCCATCGTCTCCATATAGAGACGGTAGCGCGCAGCTTCTGGTGAAACCGCAGCCTCACGCGCTATCGCTTGAAAACGTTCAGCACGCCCTGTTGCTTCTTCAACCATTTGCGCCTTTTCACCTTTTGCGATTTCCCGTGTGCGTGAAGCTTCACCATTTGCTAAACCAATTTTCGTAAAACGCACACGATTCCCCTCTTCAATCATTCTTCCACGTTCCTGCTCCGCCTGCTGAACAGAATTAAACGCAGCAGCAACCTTTGTCGGAGGAGCAGCTTCACTGATAGATACACGACTTATTTCAACACCAAGCTGATATTTATCTACAGTCAACTGGATAATCTTTCTAACGTCATTAGCAACTTCTTCTTTTTTATCACGTAAAACATCATCAACCGGCCGCGAACCAATAACCTCACGCATTGCACTCTCGGCAACTTGGCGAACCGTTCCCTCTTGATCATTCACATTAAATAAAAACTGACTAGGGTACGCAATCCGATAGTAAACAGAAAAATTAACATTAACGATATTCTGATCACTCGAAAGCATTAAGCCATCACTTTGTTGCGCCTGACCAGGCTTTCCACCAATCGCGATTGTTTTTTCCGTTAAAGGTACTTTCATATAAGTCTCAATTGGCCAAAAATGAAAATGCAAGCCATCACCAATAATGCCTTCTTTAGGGATGCCAAAGCGCAGCTCTACCGCTTGTTCATTTTGCTGAACAATATAAATTGACTGGTATAACCAAAAAAACGCAATAAGCAGAAGGAATAAAACAGAAAGACTACTTCTCCCAAATTGTTTAAACTGATCCTGCCCTTTGCGCAAAATATCATTAAGATTAGGACCATTTTCGCTACCATGATTGCCACCAGAACCAAAGATATTCTTAGCTGGTGTTTTTTTGTCACCACTGTTTTTATCGCCACTCCACGGGCCACCACCATTTTGATTTGTCCAGGGCATTATCACCTCTTTAACTGATTACCACTACTCGAACACCAACCATTTGCTTGATCTTATAGGGTGCCTATTACCTCATTATAATACAACTGATAACCCCTTCCACTTCATATTACAAAAATTATTTCCGCTCATAAACAACAAAACGTGTCGGATGACTATCTTTATCCCCTTTTGGAATATCTTGTGTTTGCACAATAGTCCACTTTTCTTTATCAAAAACAGGAAAAAAACTATCACCTTCTATAGAAGCTAAAACTTCTGTAAGGAATATTTTATCAGCCATAGGCAATCCTTGTTGAAAAATTTCTCCTCCCCCAATAATAAAAATTTCCTTTACATCATTTTGAGAAGCAACGCTTGTTGCAAGAGAGCAAGCTTGCGATAAAGAGTGAGCAACAACAGCCCCTTCAGCGTTGAAGGTATAATCACGCGTAACGACGATATTTGTACGCCCAGGTAAAGGGCGCCCAAGAGAATCCCAAGTTTTTCGCCCCATAATAATGGGCTTACCCAATGTCAAAGCTTTAAAGCGTTGCAAATCCGTTGATAAATGCCAAGGCATGGCACCTTCACGACCGATAACACCATTTTCTGCAACCGCAGCAATGAAACAAATGGAAATCATCATATTGCTACCGGCGCTTTAATATGGGGTTGTGCTTCATAATTAAGCAATTCAAAATCCTCAAATTGAAAAGAAAAAAGATCTGTTACCACTGGATTTATGCGCATAGATGGCAAAGTATTTGGTCTACGAGACAATTGATATTTTGCCTGTTCAAAATGATTAGAATAAAGATGAGCATCCCCCAGAGTATGAATAAAATCACCTACTTTAAGACCGCTTACTTGCGCAATCATCATCGTTAACAATGCGTAGGACGCAATATTAAATGGAACACCTAAGAAAATATCCGCCGAACGCTGATAAAGCTGACAGGACAATTTCCCCTCCGCAATATAAAATTGAAAAAGACAATGGCACGGAGGTAAAGCCATTTCCTCTATTAATGCAGGATTCCAAGCAGATACAATCAAGCGACGAGAATCTGGCATTTCCTTAATCATTGTTAAAAGATTACTAATTTGATCAATATGGCGCCCATCAGGAGCAGGCCAAGAACGCCACTGATAACCATAAACAGGACCAAGATCTCCTTTTTCATCAGCCCACTCGTCCCAAATTGATACACCATGCTCTTTCAACCATGCAATATTTGTATCACCTTTAAGAAACCACAAAAGCTCGTAAATAATTGAACGTAAATGTAGTTTTTTTGTCGTCAACAATGGAAATCCTGCTTGTAAATCAAAGCGCATCTGATATCCAAAAATAGATCGCGTTCCAACGCCCGTCCGATCTGTACGATCAATACCCTGATTTAAAACGTGGGATAAAAGAGCCAGATATGATTTCATGAGGGTATTATGTCCGATTCTCCTCATTATAGAAAATAAAAACTGTAAAATTCGTACAAACATAATTCAAATCTTTATCCGAAAACATCTTACACAAGAAATTATCGTGATCTGACTAAAATTTTTATACAAAAGATAAAATACTATAGACAGCTTCTTAAGAAAAGAACATAGAGTGATAATGAACAAAAATGGTGAACGTGAAATGAAGGGATTGACTATGGAAAAACAAGAATCTTTAGCACCACATGATACGCAAAAACGTATCTGGGCTATTGTGTCCAGTGCATCAGGTAATCTAGTAGAATGGTATGATTTTTATGTTTATTCTTTTACATCCATTTACTTTGCATCACAATTTTTTCCCTCAGATGGCGATGTCGTTGCACAACTTTTAAAAGCCGCTGGTGTCTTTGCTATTGGTTTTCTTATGCGCCCAATCGGCGGATGGCTCTTTGGCTTCATTGCTGACCGCTATGGACGTAAACGCTCAATGCTTATTTCTGTTGGTATGATGTGTGGTGGTTCTTTCTTAATCGCCATACTTCCTACTTATGAAACTATTGGAATGGCAGCAGCAATTCTTTTACTTTTACTCCGAATGCTTCAAGGACTTTCTGTCGGGGGTGAATATGGTACGACAGCCACTTATATGAGTGAAGTGGCACTCAAAAACCGCCGTGGATTTTTTAGCTCTTTTCAATATACCACACTGATTGGTGGACAACTTCTAGCCAGTCTGGTTATATTCATTCTAGCACTTTATCTTACAGAGGATCAACTAAAAGCGTGGGGATGGCGTATTCCATTTGCCATTGGTGGCCTAGGAGCAGTTGTTGCAATTTACCTCCGCCGTACACTTCATGAAACAACCACAGAAGAAAATCGTTCTAAAAAGCAAGCTGGTAGTCTTTTAGAGCTTCTACGCAATCACAGAAAAGCTTTTTTTCTAGTTGTTGGCTTTACAGCTGGGGGATCGCTCACATTTTATACCTATACAACTTATATGCAAAAGTATCTGATCACAACCACCGGCTTTGATAAACATACTGCAACAACAATCATGACTGCTGCGCTCTTTGTTTTCATGTTACTTCAACCTGCATTTGGTTTTATGGCTGATAAAATTGGAACAAGAACTTCACTGCTTATTTGGAGTGTTTTATCTATTATCTTTACGATTCCTGGACTTCATGTAATTGGTAACACTAATGAAACATGGATTGCTCTATCAGTCATTATTGGAATGCTATGCATTATGAGTTTTTATACGTCCATCTCTGGTATTGTAAAGTCAGAAATGTTTCCCGCTTCAGTGCGAGCAACAGGTGTTGGATTCTCTTATGCTATTGCCAATGCACTGTTTGGCGGCTCTGCTGAATACGTAGCGCTTGAATTAAAAGACCTTGGATACGAATCTGTCTTCTATTTTTATATAACTGGCATGATGATTATTGCATTCATTGCAGTTCTCTTGATGCCCGATGCGCGCAAAAAAGGATATTTACAAGGAGACGATATTCATTAACTTTTGATGTTAACAAAAAAGCCCAGTATTCTGGGCTTTTTGTAATTCTTTCCTATAGAAGTTTAAAGCGCACGATTTTTTATCTCTTCAAAAACCTAAAGAAGAAATTTTCTCTCTTGCATATACTGCTTATAAAAATAAACAGCTGCATATTATTATTAATAAATACTTCTTTTGCTGAAGATAAAGAACTTTTGATTTATTTTAATACCCCCATTCCTAATCAAAATGGAAGCAAAACGATTATCTTGCAAGAAATTTTATCAATAATAAAGAGAATACCTTACCTTAAGTTTTTGTTTAATACGTTCTTAAGTCCCCTCATACAAAGCAGCAAATTGATTTATAGAGTGTTCATTGTTTTGCATATTGAATGAGAATTCCCGAATATCGTAGGATTCTCTCATTTCAAACCTGTTTATCTTGAATCAATCAAAACCATTCGCTTGCACATCACAAGCAGGATGAGTGTGTGGATAAAAACTGCACAAGAAAGAACTAAAAATGGCTCTCATGAATCATCTTAAGTCAAGGGCTGTCGCAACATTGGGGGCGTGGCAAAAAAGCCACCCATGAAAAACAGAAAATACTATTATGCTATGAATCCGCTCACTTTTTTAAGAAACATTTCTCAATGCACCCAACTCCATTTCACGAAGGCACCCGTGAATGACATAATGTAAAAACCCCGTAAAGTATAAACATGGGCATTACTCTCTTTACACTTAATAAAAATGCAAGCCCCTATCATTATACTATTGACGAACTCTTAATATTGTACTCCCCCTTAACACTTAAGATCATTCATAAAAAGTATTTTAACTGATACACCAACCTCGCATGCAATAGTCAATAACATCATTTTACGAAACAACATCAAGCATATAAACTAAAGAGTATTATATCTTCATAAACACTCTCACATGCAAATAATTCACAATCAAACAAAAAATAATATTTCCTTAAGGATAGTAAAAAGCTCATGATTTACGCAATATAACAACACCGTAAGCCCCAAACAACATTAATAGCTCTAGAAAAAATCTTTACAATGATATTTCTCTAAAAAATTATCGTGATACAATAGCATTTTTATAATGCACATCGTAAACAACTTTAAAGAGAAAAAAATTATAAATCTAAAAGGGGAATATTTCATGAATAACCAAACAATTTTAGATCCACATGATACAAGAAAACGTATTTTTGCTATCATATCGAGTGCATCAGGTAATCTGGTAGAATGGTATGATTTTTATGCTTACTCCTTTGCATCGGTTTATTTCGCTTCACAATTTTTTCCTGAAGATGAGGATATCGTTACACAACTGTTAAAAACTGCAGGAATCTTTTTTATTGGCTTTCTTATGCGTCCAATTGGAGCATGGCTTTTTGGCTTCATTGCTGACCGCTATGGACGTAAACGCTCAATGCTTATTTCTGTTTTTATGATGTGTGGAGGCTCTTTTCTCATTGCCATACTTCCCACCTATGAAACCTTGGGAATAACAGCAGCATTCCTTCTCCTTTTAGTTCGTATGTTTCAAGGACTTTCCGTTGGCGGTGAATATGGTACAGCAGCAACATATATGAGCGAAGTTGCGCCCAAAAACCGTCGTGGTCTCTTTGCTTCTTTTCAATATGCAACAACGATCTCAGGTCAACTTCTGGCAAGTTTTATAATATTTATTTTAGCCATTTACCTTAACGAGGATCAATTAAAAGCGTGGGGATGGCGGATTCCCTTTGTCATTGGTGGTTTTGGAGCAATCGTTGCAATTTATCTGCGTAGTTTTCTCCATGAAACAACAACCCTCAAAAGCCGCTCTGCAAAACATACTGGTAGCCTTAAAGAGCTTTTTCGTAATCATAAAAAAGCGTTCTTTTTGGTTGTTGGTTTTACAGCTGGCGGATCACTCACATTTTATACATACACCACTTATATGCAAAAATATCTGATAACAACTACTGGCTTTGATAAACAAACCGCAACAACAATAATGACTGCCGCCCTCTTTGTTTTTGTGTTACTCCAACCGCTTTTTGGTTCCCTAGCCGATAAAATTGGAGCAAGAGCTTCACTCATCAGTTGGGGTGTATTATCCATTATCTGCACCATTCCTGTACTTAAAATGATCGGGAATGCCCATAATCCATGGACAGCACTCTTAATCATTATTGGAATACTCTGTATTATGAGTTTTTATACGTCCATTGCTGGTATTATAAAAGCAGAATTATTCCCTGCTTCAATCCGAGCAATTGGTGTTGGATTTGCTTTTGCCATTGGCAATGCACTGTTTGGTGGTTCTGCTGAATATGTAGCGCTTGGATTAAAAAATATGGGACACGAATCTGTTTTCTTTTATTACATAGTTGGTATGATGGTCATTGCACTCATCTCTATTCTCCTTATGCCCGATATAGATAAAGGAGGATATCTCGATAAGGACGATAGACTTCATTAAACTTATTTTCTGGATAAAAAAGCCCAAAAAATTGGGCTTTTTTTGATCTCCTCTCCACCCTAATAAAGAACGAAAAGCCCACCCCGTATTCGTCTTACAAACAACTCAGTTTCTCTTAAGTTGTCTATAGTTACTGCCCTCTTTATGTAATTTACTTGATAAGATTCTATAGGCAAGCCCTCCCCTAAATACTTATCATGATATCTGAAAAACAACTCATACGGAAAACCTTATCTGAGCCTTACCTCACCCTCCTAAATGATGATGTGTTATGATACAACAAGATAAGTAAGGACACAAAAATCTCCTTTTTCATTATTTAAGCTTTATTAAATATTTTCAGTTTTGGGGCTTTCCGCTCATAAAGACCATCTCTTCTATGATCTTCCGGTATGATGCCAATAATTGCATTCTTCTCATCAAGTTTAAAGGTATCTTGATCTACTTTTCAATGTTCTCTCCCTTTAAATGCAATGTGATAACTTTTTATTCTACAACACAAGTAAAAATCTTAAAACGAATGACAATAGAACTCTAATAAATCATCTTAAAGAGTTTCCCTAAGAAATTGTTATAATACAATTGAATTTTTCTGGAAATCATAAACAATTATGTTTAGAAAATATGAACTATAAATCCAAAAGGGGAACAATTCATGAAAAATGAAACAACTTCAGCATCACAGGATGCAAGAAAACGTGTTTTTGCTATTATAGCAAGCGCATCAGGAAATCTCGTAGAATGGTATGATTTTTACGTTTACTCATTTGCATCAATTTATTTTGCATCACAATTCTTTCCCTCCGATGGTGATACGATTACGCCACTGTTAAAAACCGCAGGTGTGTTTTTTATTGGCTTTCTTATGCGCCCTATTGGAGCTTGGTTTTTAGGATTTGTCGCCGATCGTTATGGACGTAAACGCTCGATGCTTATATCCATTTTTATGATGTGTGGTGGCTCTTTTTTCATTGCCATACTTCCCACCTATGAAACCTTGGGAATAACATCAGCAATCCTTTTACTTTTAGCTCGGATGATGCAAGGACTTTCAGCGGGTGGTGAATATGGTACAGCAGCCACTTATATGAGTGAAGTTGCCCTCAAAAAACATCGTGGGCTTTTCGCTTCTTTCCAATCTGCCACTCTTATTACAGGTCAACTTCTTGCCAGCTTCATTATATTTATTCTAGCATCTTATCTCTCTGAAGATCAGTTAAAAGCATGGGGATGGCGCATTCCTTTTGTAATTGGTGGTTTCGGGGCAGTGATTGCGATTTATCTGCGTCGTTCTCTCCACGAAACAACCACGAAAGAAAGCCGCTCTCACAAACACTCTGGCAGTCTTAAGGAACTTCTCACCAAGCATACAAAAGCCGTTGTCGTAATTGCATGCTTTGCATCAGGAGGATCACTCACATTTTATACC
This sequence comes from Bartonella sp. AD13SXNS, assembly GCF_042196465.1. Classification (NCBI taxonomy): domain Bacteria; kingdom Pseudomonadati; phylum Pseudomonadota; class Alphaproteobacteria; order Hyphomicrobiales; family Bartonellaceae; genus Bartonella; species Bartonella sp. AD13SXNS. The sequence continues at coordinate 85,238 of NZ_JBHIQI010000005.1, read as the reverse complement.
TTTACGACTTATATGCAAAAATATCTGATCACAACCACCGGCTTTGATAAACATACAGCAACAACGATTATGACAGCTGTACTATTTATTTTCATCCTATTCCAACCCATAGCTGGTATCATAGCCGATAAAATTGGAACAAAAACTTTACTTATCATTTGGAGTATACTCTCTGTCATCTTTACATTTCCTGGACTCTGGATAATCGGTAATACGCATAGTATATGGGTTGCCTTTTCCGTCATTATTGGCTTGCTCTTCATTATGAGCATGTATACATCCATCTCTGGTGTCGTCAAATCAGCAATGTTTCCCTCTTCAATACGCGCATTAGGCGTTAGCATCTCTCATGCCATTGGTAACGCCTTATTTGGTGGTTCTGCTGAATACGTTGCGCTTGGGTTAAAAAAGTACGGTCATGAATCACTCTTTTATTTTTATATAACTGTCGTGATGATCATGGCATTCATTGCTCTTCTCTTTGTTCCGAGTATGCGTAAAGGAGGATATCTCCAAGACGATGAAAAACATTAACGCACTCTATAAACAAAAAAGCCCAAACAATTTTGGGCTTTTTTATTATTGAGCAAAATTTAGTTTAAAATTGTTTAAATTTTATGAAGTGCATTAAGGTGCTTAGCAACTAGATAATAAAAAGTCATACGACTTTTTCTACGCGCTCCAGACATCATCTCAGCCACTTTTGAAACAGCCATTTTAGCACTCTGTTCATCAGCTTCTAAAACATCTTGAACCCATTTTTCAACACGTTCTAACTCTTTTGGATCTGTTGTAGCAACAAGCGCTGCATCCTGTTTTTTCATCACCAAAGCTAAACGATGGCTAAGTCGTTCTACTGCTGCCTCATCAGGATTTGGATCATATAGTTTAATATCTGCTAGATTATTTGTCATTTTTCATCATCTCCTCTCCAAAAACGAGCGGCCTATACTTTAAAACCGCATCATATAGCTTCATAAATAACTAGAGGATTAAAAATATTAACAACCCCCCTTTTCCTGAGACCATTCTTCATCTATATTTAAGAGGCTGGCTTACCAGCTATGGTAATAAATGGACGGTGAAATAAACCTATTGGACCCGGGGGCGGTACCCGGCGCCTCCACCAAAGTATAAGAAACCCAAATTATATTTTGCTGGGGGCGAAATAGGATCGACAAGGGTGTAAAGATCGCTCTTTTACTCGGCATTGTACCACCGTTATCGGGCTAAATGAGTAGTTGCAAATGACAACTATGCGGAAGCACGTCTCGCCGCTTAAAGTGGTGTGAATGTTTCAACTTGACTCTTAAACCGTCGCAGGTTTAAGCGGGGTTCGAAGGCACCTGGCAACAGAAGCCTTCACTTTTTTAAATGTTATTGATTGATCTTTCAGGCATTATCAGACATTATTTATCTTAGAGTTTCGTGTTTTTTCAATTCATTGAGGTGCATCGTAGATAAAATATTGCTAGTTTTAAAATACATTTCTATTACACAACATCAATACGACCCATTCTGCTACGTGAAATAAAAGGAATAAACTTCGATGGTTAAAGATCAAATCCGTTACGATATTCTCGTTCAGGATGCGCTTCGTGGAGTTATCCGTAAAGTTTTATCGGAAGTTTCTAAAGCTGGTCTTCCGGGAAATCATCATTTTTTTATAACTTTTTTGACGAATTCCCCAGGCGTTAAAATTTCTTCTCGGCTAAAAAACCGCTATCCTGAGCAAATGACAATCGTCTTGCAACATCAGTTTAGAGATCTCAGTGTTTCAGAAACAGCCTTCGAAGTAACCCTCTCTTTCAGGGAAATAACAGAAAAACTGGTGATTCCTTTTACTTCCATTCAGGTCTTTTATGATCCTGTAGCAGCATTTGAAGCAGCATTTGATCTGCCCTCAAGTCTTACCTCTGGAGAAAGTGAAAATTCAGAAAACACCTTACCTGCACCCATTACTCTATCAAACAAACAAAAAAAAGAAAATACGCTCACAAAAGAACAAAATCTCAGTACCAATAAAGAACCTTCAAATAACGATACAAAACAAAGTGCTGATGTTGTCTCTTTAGATTCTTTTCGGAAAAAATAAACTTTCTCATGCCTGAATTAATTAACCTTCGCCAATTTCGAAAACAAAAAAAGCGTACAGAAAAAGCTCTTCGCGCTGAGCAAAATCGTTATCGTTTTGGACGAACAAAAACTGAAAAACTTTTTGAGCAACAAAAATCTTTAAAAACGCAAAAATTTCTTGATCAAAATCGTTTACGAAATGACGAATAAAGGTAGAAAAATGCACGAAAATAATTCTATCGATTGGTCAAAAGTTATTCCACAAAAAATATCTGTTCGCATTGATGGCCATGCAACAAGCGTCTCTTTAGAACCTCCATTTTTAGATATTCTAAAAGATATAGCCCGCCAAAAAGGACAATCTTTAGCCTTTATTATCACTGATATCGATAGCAAAAGACCACAACAAGTAAATCTTTCGGCCTCGTTACGCGTTTATGCCCTTCAAAGCGTTCTCGCCCAACGTCTTTAATATTTGTGTTTATTTTTTTACGTTCTCTTTCTGTCTGTTCAACTGAAACTGTTGTGACTTTTTAAGAGAAGTGTTTTTAATCTAGAAATTCAACGAAAAAAAGATTACAAAAAAGGTATAATGAGTAATTTTTCCGATCACACCATACCTTTCTTTGAAGAAGATTCCCCTCCAGACCATGATAAGAAGAGCTCTGGTTTTTTCTCCCATACTCTAAAAGAACAAAAATCATATAACACAGACTATTTAGAACAACTCAATCCAGAACAGCAACAAGCTGTTATGAATACTGAGGGACCTCTTTTAGTTCTTGCAGGTGCTGGTACAGGAAAAACGCGCGTTTTAACAACCCGTATTTCTCATATTTTACGCTCTGGACTTGCCTCTCCTCAACAAATACTTGCTGTCACTTTCACCAACAAAGCAGCCCGTGAAATGAAAACACGTATTGGTGAACTTATTGGAGAAGTTGTTGAAGGGATGCCTTGGCTTGGAACCTTTCATTCCACTGGAGCTAAAATTTTACGCCGTCACGCAGAGCTTGTTTATTTAAAAAGAAACTTTACAATTCTCGATAGCGATGATGTTCTTCGACTTTTAAAACAACTTATTCAAGCTGAAGGATTAGACGATAAGCGTTGGCCCGCACGAAACCTTGCCATGATGATTGACTCTTGGAAAAATCAAGGACTCTCACCAACACATATCTCAAAAAGTGATGCTCATTCCTTTGGTAATGGCATGGGACGTGAACTTTATCACAGTTATCAAAATCGATTAAAAGATCTTAATGCTTGTGATTTTGGTGACCTTCTACTTCATTCTATCTCTATCTTCCAACATAATCCAGATATTCTTCGCGAATATCATTCTCAATTTCGTTATATTCTTGTCGATGAATATCAAGATACAAATACAGCACAATATCTTTGGCTTCGCCTTTTGGCACAACATCCTCAAGGTCAACATGTTAATCTTTGTTGTGTTGGCGATGATGATCAATCCATTTATGGATGGCGTGGTGCAAAAGTCGAAAACATATTACGTTTTGAAAAAGATTTTCCTTCTGCTAAAATTATTCGTCTAGAACGCAATTATCGCTCAACATCTCATATTCTTAAAGCTGCCTCCCATCTCATTGCGCATAATGAAGAAAGACTGGGAAAGGTCCTTTTTTCTGCTCAAATAAAGAGTGAGGAAGAAAAAGTAAAAATTCATTCAGCATGGGATTCAGCAGAAGAAGCACGAGCAATCGGTGAAGAAATCGAACGCGCACAACAAACTGGTCATGCATTAAATCATATGGCTATATTAGTACGGGCATCATTTCAAATGCGTGAATTTGAAGATCGCTTTGTAACACTTGGCCTTAACTACCGCGTCATTGGTGGCCCACGCTTTTATGAACGAATGGAAATACGTGATGCCATGGCTTATTTACGCGTTGTTGTCCAACCAGCGGATGATTTAGCTTTTGAGCGTGTTATTAATACACCGAAACGCGGCATAGGAGATGCAACCCTGCGCATTCTTTATGAGAGTGCACGTGCACGTGCTGTTCCTCTCTTTTCTGCTGCCGCTGACATCATTGAAACAGACGAGCTAAAACCTAAAGCACGCAGTGCATTACGAAGCCTCATTGAAAACTTCCGCCGCTGGCAAAATATGCTTCAAGACACTCCTCATAGAGAACTTGCCGAAATCATCCTTGATGATTCTGGTTATACAACCATGTGGTTAGAAGATCGCTCACCAGAGGCTCCTACACGACTAGAAAATCTTAAAGAAATGATTCGTTCCATGGAACAATTTGAAAATCTTCAAAGTTTTTTGGAACATGTTGCACTCGTTATGGAAACAGAAAATAATGAAAATATGGATGCAGTCAACATCATGACCCTTCATTCAGCCAAAGGACTTGAATTTGAAACAGTTTTTCTTCCAGGTTGGGAAGAAGGACTCTTTCCTCATCAGCGCTCATTAGATGAAGGTGGACGTTCAGGATTAGAAGAAGAACGGCGTCTTGCCTATGTGGGACTGACAAGAGCAAAACAACATTTGCATATCTGGTTTGTATCTAATCGAAGAATTCATGGATTTTGGCAATCTGTTCTTCCCTCCCGTTTTCTAGAGGAATTACCAACAGAACATATAGAAGCCATAGCAATGGAAACATCCTATGGTGGTTATGGAAAATCTTCCTTTCAACATTACGATTCCTTTTATAATGATTATGCAATACCAAGACAAAAGCATGCACAAAAAAACAAGAATATTGAAGGAAAAGTTATCGCTCAATCAATCTCTCATGCACCATCAGATTTTTCTGTCAATGATCGGATTTTTCACATAAAATTTGGTTATGGTCATATTACAGCAATAGACGATCATAAATTGACAATAATGTTCGAAAAAGCCGGAGAAAAGCGTGTACTGGATAATTTTGTAAACAAAGCTTAAATAAAAAGCAAACCACAATCGTTTTTTTAAGAGACAACTTTATTTTAAATGTCATTGCCATTTGCGAACAAAGGCTTCGATGGGCAAATTCTGCATATCAGGCAATGCTGTGTGGATTTTATCAAGCGGCCAATCCCACCAAGCCATATCTAAAAGGCATTCTATCACATGATTGGGAAAACGCATCCGCAATCGCTTAGCAGGAACCCCAACGACAATCGTATAAGGCATAACATCTTTCGTTATAACAGCGTTCGCGCCAATGATAGCGCCATGACCAATTGTCACCCCAGGCATAATAACCGCACCATGTCCAATCCACACATCATGCCCAATAATAACACGTTTTGCACAACGCCTTTCACGAAAAGAACGATCGAGTACCATATAACGAAAATATTCGTTTGGACGATAGGTTATTTTATGCGTTGAAACGCGCTCCATGGGATGCTCCAACGCATTCACACGGACATGAGATGCAATAGAACAAAAACGACCAATATCGCTGTAAATAGCCTCACTGTTACGTTCTAAATAAGAAAAATCTCCAACTATTACATCACGCAAAACTACCCGCTCATTAATTTCCACATAGCGCCCTAATTTACAACCATGCAGCTGTGCTGTCGTATGGATACGAGGCTTACTTTCATGAAATCGAAGATCGTTTTCAATATTCATTATTGCCTTCCCTCAATTGTTTCATCAATAGATATGGAAAGACATACCAACCAAACCAATAAAATCAACCGTGAAACAAACATTGCAAAACAAACCAGCCAATGCTAGAATTTTTTGACACTTTTAAAAGAGACAAACTATGAAAAATGTACTCCGCATTTTAGGGCTAACAGCTATATTTCTTACGGGAATTTTTATTTATGATGCATTTATAAATAAGCCTTTAGGTGATAACTTTACGCTCACTGATTCAAATGGAAAAACGATTACTGAAGCGGATATTCGAAGCCAGCCTTCAATAATTTTTTTTGGCTTCACTATGTGTCCTGAAATCTGTCCCACCACACTGATGAATCTTGATCAATGGCTTACAGCGCTTGGACCTGAAGCTGATAAGTTAGGAGTATGGTTTGTGACTGTTGACCCCGAACGTGATACACCAGAAGTACTCCATAATTATCTCAGCAATTTTAACAATAAAATCGTTGGTATCAGTGGAGATCCTGATAAAGTTCATAAAATGGCCAATTCTTTTAAAATTGTTGCTGAAAAAGTTCCTGGAGAAGATGGAAACTATACTTATAACCATACGGCAGCAATTTTTTTACTCAAAAAAGGTGGAAAATTAGCGGGTGTTATCCGTTATGACACGAAAGAAAACGATAGCGAATTAAAAGATGCAATCGCCATTGAACGGCTAAAAAAACTCATATCAAACTAAAAAAGCCAATCAAAAGAAAGAACAGCATGTCGCAACAAATTCGCTTCTATTATACTGCTTTTAAAAGTGAAGCAGAGCAATTTTATACCCTTATAGAAAGAGCTTTTGATGAAGAAGGATATCCTCTTGCTCTTATAGAGATAGACGAAAAAAATGCTATATATGAGCTTTCTCTATATGTTGATCAAGACAATCAAGAAGACGCATTGAAACGTTTTGCAAGCGTTCTTTCTATAGATTCTGATAAAATTAATATGGAAGTTTTACCCAATATTGATTGGGTACAAAAAAGTCTAGAAGGACTAAAACCTGTACATGCTGGTCCTTTTTTCCTTCATGGAAGTCACAACAGAAACGCCATTCCAGCTAATGTTCTCCCTATTGAAATTGAAGCAAATCAAGCCTTTGGAACAGGACATCATGGGACAACAGCTGGTTGTTTGGAAATGATTGCCAAAGTAATGAAACACGAAAATCCACAAAATGCCCTTGATCTTGGAACTGGTAGCGGAGTCTTAGCCATTGGCATAGCAATGCTCAAGCCCATTAGTATTCTCGCCTCCGATATTGATCCTATTGCTATTCAAGTTGCACAACATAATATCGAGCTTAATGGCGTAAAAGAGTATATTACAGCTGTTACAGCAACAAGTTTTACCCATGAACACATTGCAACACGTGCGCCTTTTGATCTCATTGTTGCCAATATTCTTGCCAATCCTCTCATTGAACTTGCGCAAGAAATGGTAAAAGCCCTTAAAAAAGGGGGATCACTTATACTCTCTGGAATTCTTGAAGAGCAACACGCCTACGTTTTAGATACTTATATAAAACAAGGACTCAAGCATATCGAAACATACCACCGTCAAGGATGGGTAACGATACATCTAAAATAAATGAAAAGGACGTCGTTATGTATCAATCTTTTGAGGCGACAACAAATCCCACGCATGCTGCAAAACGCATTGCCTCCCTTCGTAAAGAACTTGATCGCCTTGGACTAGATGGTTTTCTTGTTCCACGGTGCGATGAACATCAAGGAGAATATGTCCCCCCTCATGCTCAACGTCTTAGCTGGCTAACCGGCTTTACTGGTTCAGCTGGGATTGCACTGATTTTAAAAAACAAAGCCATCATATTTACAGACGGGCGATATAAGCTCCAAGTTCGCCAACAAACTGATCCTGATATTTTTGATTATGAGGATCTCATAACTTGCCCTCCTTCACAATGGCTTGAAACAAATGGAAAAACACTTTCTATTGGCTTTGACCCATGGCTTCACACCATTACTGCTACCGATATATTGAAAAACGCATTAGAAAATAAAGCAGGCGGAAAACTTGTAGCAATCCACTCCAATCCTATCGATCTTATCTGGCATGATCAACCCAAATTACCGCAATCTGCCCTATCAGTTCATCCTCTCAAATATGCAGGATGCAGCTCAGATGAAAAGTTGGCATTGATTTGCAGATATATACAAAAAGCAAATGCAGATGCCTTTATTTTTACAGACCCCTCCTCCATTGCATGGACATTTAATATACGGGGTAATGATGTTTCCAATACGCCTTTTTCCCTTTGTTTTGCTCTCATTCCCATCCAAGAAACACCAGCCTTATTCATTAATAGCAAAAAACTTGGTGGAGAACAGAAACAATATCTGGAACGTTATACAAAATTATATGAACCAGAACAGCTTATTCCAAAGATTAAAGAATACGCGCAAAAAGGGATAGCTTTTGCCTTAGATCCACAGTTAACATGCGAAAAATTACGAACTGTCATTGAAGAAGAAAATAACTCTTTCATCACACTTACCGACCCTGCTGCTCTACCACGTGCCATTAAAAATGACACAGAACTCAATGGCGCACGCAAAGCACACCTACGCGATGGTGTTGCCCTAACCCGTTTTTTTTCTTGGTTAGATAAACAAATACCAGGGTCAATAAGTGAAATTTCTGCTGCTCAAAAATTAGAAGAATTTCGCATAAATACAGCAAACGAAATGGGAGAAAAACTTAAAGATCTTTCTTTTGATACAATCTCAGCCGCAGGAGCAAATGGTGCCATTATTCATTATCGTGTAACAACGCAAACAAATAAACAACTCAATGCTGGTGAACTTTACCTTGTTGATTCAGGTGGACAATATCGTGATGGCACGACAGATGTCACACGCACAGTAGCAATTGGCAATATTGGAGAAGAAGAAAAACGCTGTTTTACTCTTGTCCTAAAAGGCATGATTGCGCTTTCAACTGCAAGATTTCCAAAAAGCACACGCGGACAAGACATTGATGCTCTTGCACGCATTGCATTGTGGAAAGCTGGCTTTGATTATGCCCATGGCACGGGGCATGGTGTTGGGTCTTATCTTTCTGTTCATGAAGGACCACAAAATATTTCCCGTAAAGGATGCCAAGAACTTATTCCCGGTATGATTCTTTCAAATGAACCAGGATATTACCGCGAAGGTGCTTTTGGTATCCGTCTTGAAAATTTGATGATTGTGAAACCAGCACAAAAAATTGATGGCGGAGATATAGAAATGCTTTCGTTTGAGACTCTTACACATTGCCCCATTGATCGACGGTTAATCCTTCCAGAGCTTTTGACACAAGAAGAACGACAATGGCTCAATGATTACCATGCGCGCGTTTATCAGATGAATGCACCTTACTTAAATGAAGAAGATAAAAAATGGGCAAAAGAAGCAACAATGCCCCTTTAAATCAATCAACGTATAACCTTTACTCTTTCTACAAAACACGGGACATTCTCTTTTAAAGGGAAAAATATGCATCTGCGTCAGGAAATACAAAAAATATTTCTAAAAGATCCTTCAAATTTTTTGCTGGCATGGCAAGAGGCGTAATATGACGGGTGAGAAGAGTGAAATATGCCCGCATGTGGTAATGCTTATCTTGGCGATCACCATCTAGACACCATTATATCTCTATTTTCTTTATATGAAAACTTTCATTATATTTTGTAATCCTCCGCATCGTATTTCTAAAACACCTATTGTAACCAACTTATTACGCTGTTTAGATTCAAAAATTCTGCATATTTATTCGAATAAATTTTATCTTTTTGTTTGCTTCATAATGATAATTTACATTTTTTTAAATTCTTGAATCATTTTCAATAGCTGCAATTCCTTATAATACATATTGATACAATAAAATAGAATCTGCTATGAAATAAAAATTAAGTATTTAGAATTTAAAAGAAGGAGCATGATGCTAACATCAGCGTTAAAGTTTTTTATTTATTTGCACAGTTAACAGTACAATATTATTTTCTAGACTATTACTTATTGTTGAAAACAACGTTATCCACAATATAGATAGTTTCTAACTGCACAGTATGAAAACGACATATATGGAGGTATATGTTTTTACCTGAACGTATCGTTCAGCTAAAAAATTAACAACAATAACAGAGGATATGAAAAACTACATAACACAAAAACAGTCACATAAATAAAGGAGATTCAAGCTCTCTACAAAATTTCACAAATACTTTGAAAAAGACACAATAAGACATGTATCTTACGGCTTATCATAGTAACAAACTTTAAGCACAGATCTTAATAATCTATATTCTTCTCCAGTATTTTAGCAATAAAGTGATTATCCTAATGCGTGTAATTTTATTTTGTTCCGTAATATTATTATTTGGATACTATATTGGACCTTCTGTATTGAATGAAATTACTAAATTTAAGCGAGTTCCTATTGCTGTATTTTCTGAAAATCAAGTCATTACTCCAAATCAGTACGATAAATTATACGAAGAGTACGTAAAGACACAATATCCTGATAATATATACGAAGAACGCCTAGAAATTGCGAAAAAATATCTGGATAATAAAAGTTATGGTGTATATCATGTTCTAAGCCCTGGTATGATAGTGCTAATTCCTGAAAATATAAATCTTATCCATGCGAAAGTTGTTTGGTGTGCATGCCTTGTAGACTTATTACAGGGAGAGTATAATAAGAAATTTCCAGCATTATCCCTATCTACCTACATACATAAGCTACGTTCTCAATATAATTGGAAAGAAAGCGATTTCATTTGGTCAAAAAATTTGGTCATGAACTCGACAGATCCAATGTTTGGATATGCACGAATGGTATTTAATTCTGAAATATTCTCAGTCCAAATACTAGCTCTAATAAACGAAATTTCCGATGCTGAGAAATTTGAGAGAGATGAAGGAAGTCAGAAAAAAATTATGCTGCTAGACGCATTAGCGAATATCCGAAACTTTGTAATGAAATTGGACAAGTGTACTATCTAATAATGCCTGATAAGCATAGATACCAGTAATCTTTTATAAATTCAACATAATAAACAACTCGCAGTTATATCCCTTATTCATTTATAGCGGAATGTTTTATTATATTTTGTAACCTTCCGCGTTACATTTCTATTACGTCATTATAATCGGTTTATTACGGCATTTTGGATTAAATTCTACATATTTGTTCAAAAATTTTACCTTTCTTCACAGTAATAATTTATATCTTTTACTAATAATAACCTTGCATATTCTTCATCATAATAGTTTAAGTTTAATATTTAAGCTCAGCGTTAATCCTTTTTAATAACTTAATAAATATCAAAATATATTGGCGTTCTATGTTTGCAAAAAATAGCCCCTTTATCTCCTTTTTGATTCCAGCTCCCCCAAATGTAAGAGAGATAACCACACAAACAGCATATGCATCTTCTAGAAAACATCCTCTAAACATTATGTTTCTCAATCAGCTGTAGCCAAGCCTCTTCATCGATAACCTCAACACCTAATTCTTCAGCTTTAGCCAATTTGGAGCCCGCTCCAGGTCCTGCAACAAGAAGATCTGTTTTTTTAGAAAGTGAACCAGATGTTTTGGCCCCTAATCGCTCTGCCAATGCTTTTGCTTCATCACGTGACATATGTGCTAAAGTTCCCGTAAAAACAATAATCTTCTCCGCTATTGGTGAAGCAGCTATCATGATAGGTGCCTCATCAAGAGGTGTTACTTCTTCAAGCAAAACAGACAAAACTTCACGGTTATGCGCTTCTCTATAAAAATCAACAATTGCGCCCCCTACCTGTGGTCCAATTCCTTCAATATTGGTAAGTTCCATCCAAGCTTCATTGCCTTCTTTGTTTTCCTGCTCACATGGCATAAGTGCTTCCATAGCCGCCATTTCAAAAGCTATATAATTTTGATACGCTCGTGCAAGGCGGCGTGCATTCACTTCGCCAACATGACGAATCCCCAATGCAAACAAAAAACGGCTCAAAGGAATTTCGCGGCGCGCATTAATGGCATCATACAATTTCCGCACTGAAACAGTACCAAAACCTTCCATATTTTCCAAACGTATCAAAGATTTTTCTTGGCGCCGTTCTAAAGTAAAGATATCAACTGGTGTATGAATACAAAGCGCCTCATCTTGAGCATGGAAAAAAAATTCTACCTGCTTTTTACCCAAGCCTTCAATATCAAAGGCATTGCGTGAAACAAAATGACGAATACGTTCAATCGCTTGTGCAGGACAAATAAGCCCACCGGTGCACCGACGCACCGCTTCTCCTTCTTCGCGAACAGCATGACTCCCACAAGCGGGACACAGATGAGGAAAAACAAAAGCAGAAGCATCTTTTGGACGTTTTTCAGCAATAATATCAACAATTTGAGGGATTACATCACCAGCGCGTTGTACAATCACGGTATCGCCTACACGGATATCACGCCCTTCACGAATGGGCTCTCCTTTATGGCCAATTCCCTTAATATAATCCTCATTATGCAAACTGGCATTGGTCACCACCACCCCACCAACAGTAATAGGTGTAAGGCGTGCAACGGGCGTCAAAGCTCCCGTACGACCGACCTGAATATCAATATCTTCCAAAAGCGCTATCGCTTTTTCTGCTGGAAATTTATGGGCTATCGCCCAACGCGGCGAACGAGAAACAAACCCCAAGCGCTTTTGGAGCATCAAATCATTAACCTTATAAACAATGCCATCAATGTCATAGCTTAAAGAATGACGGCGTTCTTCTATATCACGATAATAGAAAATAATTTCTTCTACTCTCTTAAAGACTTTTATTAATGGATTGATAACAAAGCCATATTCTTTTAGCTTTTTCATCATCTCTATTTGACTTTCTGCAAATACTTCACTCACTTCACCACAAGCATAAGCAAAAAATTGAAGCTTTCTGCTGGCGGTTATCCGTGAATCAAGCTGACGGAGAGAACCAGCCGCCGCATTTCGAGGATTGGCGAAGGTTAACTTTCCCTTCTCTTGTTGGCTTATATTAAGAGCTTGGAAATCTTCCCGTCCCATATAAACTTCGCCGCGAACCTCGATTACCTCAGGAAAATCACCTTGCAAAACTTGTGGAATATCAGCAATTGTTCGAGCATTTGCCGTCACATTTTCACCGACAGTTCCATCCCCACGCGTTGCCGCACGCACAAGCCGCCCCTTTTCGTAGCGCAAAGACAAAGATAAACCATCAATTTTTGGCTCCGCTGTTATTTCCAATACTTGTGTTTCTGGAAGACGTAAAAAACGACGAATACGCTCAATAAATTCAGTAACATCTTCAAAGCTAAACGCATTATCAAGTGAAAGCATAGGCTGTGCATGAACAGATTTTTCAAACTTTTCAGAAATTGGTGCCCCAATTTTATGTGAAGGAGAATCAACACGAATAAGCTCTGGAAAAAGAGCTTCAATTTCTGCATTACGGCGGCGCAAAGCATCGTATTCTGCATCAGAAATTTCAGGCTGATCATCACGATTATAAAGCACATCATGACGTGCAATTTCTTTTGCCAACCACTCTAATTCACTTACTGCTTCAACAGCTGTGAGATTTTTAACTGCATCTTTGTTCATAAAATCTATTCCAAATTACGAGTTACTGCCATAAAGACTTCCACGCTTCCTCATAAAGTGAATCGCAAATAAAAATAAGCTTTCCAGTATTTTTATCACTGGCTAATTACCTTTATGCGAGAAGCTTTTGAGCCGCTGCACGCGCTTCTTCAGTAATCTGTTCTCCTGCCAACATACGAGCAATTTCTTCTGCACGTTCATGCTCTTCCATTTTATGAATAGCAGTAACAAAGCGTCCTTTATCATGACTCTCAATTTTCGAAATAAGAAAATGACCATGCGCTTTCGATGCAACCTGTGGTGCATGCGTAATAGCAAAAACCTGAACACGTTCTGATAAGCGTTGCAATCGTTGTCCAATAGCAGCTGCAACAGCCCCCCCAACGCCTGTATCAATTTCATCAAAGATCAGCGTCGGTGCTGATCCTCGATCAGACAAAACAACTTTTAATGCCAACAAAAAACGAGACAATTCACCGCCAGAAGCCACACTAAGCATCGGTCCAGCTCGTGTTCCAGGATTTGTTCGCACCCAATATTCAATACGATCACATCCCTCTGCACTCCGCCTTTCCACATCACTTTGCATTTCAACAATAAACTCGGCCCTCTCTAATTTCAATGCAGGCAACTCAGCCATCACGCTTTCAGACAAGTGTTTTGCAACCTCTTGACGTTTTATTGACAACGCTTGTGCTAACATATCATAGTTTTTTTGTGTTTGTTTTGCCTCATTTTCAAAACGTGACAATATAGTCTGAGCCTCTTCAAAGTCAGCCAGTTCAGCATCCATTTTATCGCGTAACTGAACCAATTCATCAGCAGAAACTTGATATTTACGAGCAAAACCCCGAAGAGAAAAAAGACGTTCTTCTATCCGTTCCAATTCATCAGGTTCAAAGTCCAATGCTCGTATTGCCACCTCAATACCTTCTTGTGCTATTGCAAGTGCATGCAATGCCTCATCAATAGATTTTACCACTGGTGCAATAAGCTCTTGTGCTTCAGGAATTTTACGCTCCAAACGCCTCACCAAATTGGAAAGCACTGGGATTGGTGATTTTTGACCCGTTAAAAGATCATCCGCTTCTTTTATATCCGTTGCTATTTTTTCTAATTTAAGCATATCGGCACGGCGAAGAGAAAGAGCATCTTCTTCACCAACTTGAAAATCAAGCTTTTCAAGCTCTTCTACACACGCACGAAGATAATCAACCTCACGTACAGCGCTCTCTACTTTAAGACGCTGCTGTTGCAAACGCTCCTCACATTCACGCCATGTGTGATAACATTGGCGCAAATTTTCCACTTCATCCTCAAGCCCACCAAAGGCATCTAATAATTGGCGATGTGTAGCAACATCAACCAGCGCACGATCATCATGTTGTCCATGGATTTCAACCAGCAAACGGCCAACACTCCGCATCAATGCAACACTAGACACCTGATCATTGATAAAGACACGGCTACGTCCATCACTTGATTGCACACGTCGTAAAATAATATCGCCCTCATCATCAAGACCATTCTCACGAATAAGCTGACGTGCAGGATGTGAAACAGACACATCAAAAACAGCCGTAACCTGCCCGCGGTCAGCACCATGACGTACAAGCGAAGCATCACCCCTCCCCCCCAGAGCAAGTGATAAAGCATCAAGGAGAATAGATTTCCCCGCACCTGTTTCTCCAGTTAAAACCGTCAACCCCGCCGTAAAATGAATATCGAGCGTTTCGATCAAAACAATATTATGAATCGAAAGCTGTACCAGCATATAAAATCAACGTGCCCTATTCTTATCACCACCTAAAGCATGTGAGATCCAAGAAGATTTATGCTCATGTGGTGATATTTTATTCTTTTGCAATAAACTATAAGAAAATTTATACCACTCACTTTTGGGATAATTACGTCCTAAAATAGCTGCTGCCGTTTGCGCTTCCGCCGTTAAACCAAGAGCTAAATTAACTTCCGTTAAGCGGAAAAGTGCTTCTTCAATTTGATTTGTATCGGAATACTCTTCAACTACAGTACGAAACCGTCTACTTGCAGCAAGGTAGCGCCGCCCCTCTTCATAATAGCGGCCAATCTGCATTTCTTTACCAGCTAACTGTTCGCGCCCAAAACGTATTTTATCCTTAGCATCCTTGACATATTCAGAATTTGGATAGCGCTCTATAAGAAGCTGCATAGCAGCAATAGCGCGTTTCGTATCACGTTGATCACGCGTAACATCGGGAATCCGACGGAAAGAAGAAAGACCAATAATATAGTATGCATAAGCCGAGTCAGTCGACCCTGGATAAAGCGTAATATAGCGTTGAGCCATACTAATTGAATCATCATACTTTCCGAGTCGATAATTTGTAAAAGCGCCCATCACAAGAGATTTGCGCCCCCAGTCTGTATAAGCATACTGTTTTTCAATCTTCAAAAACTTTTTCGATGCATCTCCAAGCCGCCCACTCTCAAGACTAGCAAGCGCCTGATTATAGAGAACATCTGGTGGATCCATTTTCAAAACATAAGCAGACGGATCAAGAGTATTTTTCTCTTTAAAGAGACATCCCGCTAACATACAGGTGCTTCCTAAAAGTACCACCCCCAATATCTTGCGTACAATGTTAGATTTTCTATATGTCATATTTCCAATGCACACATGAAATTTTTTCATAATTTTCCGGCCTCCAAAGAATATCACCTTGTAGCAAAAACAATTTATCAAAGGTTTTATACCATATCACTTTAAAATCCACATAACCAATTTAGCAGTTTAGGTCAATCATCCCCTTAAAAATCAAATAAATGATAAAAAAATCTTGTCAATTTTTTTACTCTTTCTCTAAAAAGCTTTTTTCATAATATGATTCGTCTGCCAAAACAGCCTTCACCAATTGCGCATTAATTCTATGCCCACTACAATAAGAACGAAATAATCCAATAAAAGGCGCCCCAAGCAAAGCAGTATCACCAATCGCATCAAGCATCTTGTGCCGAACACATTCATTCTCCCAATAAGGGCCATCGGAATTTAAAATTTTGTCATCAAGGCCGATAACAAGAGAATTTTCCAAAGAAGCGCCTTTTGCCTTTCCAGAAAGCCGTAATTTTTCCACGTCTTTGATAAAACCAAAAGTGCGTGCCCGTGACAAATCATCTCGAAATCCTTGTGTGGTAAGATCAAAACTGAAATGTTGCTTACCAATAGCAGAAGAAGGAAAAGAGATCGTTATATCAAAACGACGTCCATCGAATGGCAAAAGCTCTGCAACACCATGAGCTCCTTCAACCCGCACCGGCTTTTTTATAATGAAATAAGAACGCAATGCATTTTGCTGTACAATACCAACATCTTCAAAAGCTTGGCAATATAGCCACGCTGAACCATCCAAAATAGGAATCTCATTATGTGACACTTCAATAATAAGATTATCCAAATTATAAGCAGCAATTGCTGCCATCAAATGTTCAATTGTTTCAACCCTTACATCTCCATCTCCAAGTACTGTTGATAATTCAGTTTCTCCTGTTTGCGATGCATGGGCTTGAAATATTTTCTCTGTTCCGTCTAATCCACAACGCCTAAAAATAATACCACACCCAACATCCGCTGGACAAACCTTTACCACTGACAAACAGCCACTGTGAACGCCAATCCCCTTAAATGTTACTGCTTTTTTAAGAGTAGACTGATATTTTGGAACCAAATTCATCATATCATTCTATTGAATTTCTTTTCTCTCTTTTGATAAAGTTTATAAAACTATAAAAAATACTTATAGTAAATAATAAAAAACCCGCTTAATGATAAGCGGGCTTAAAAAAACAAAGTCCTTTACCCAAAAACAGCAGTATATTTTACTGTATAATTTTTGACTCAACATCAAAGATGGGTATAGAGTTCTTTACTTTACCTTATTTTTTATCAATTAATTTGCCTGACGACGTAAAAATGCTGGTATTTCCAACTGATCTTCTTCACTTATAAAAGTACGCTGATCTTGTGGTACCTGAGGATGCAACTCACCAGAACGGCGTGGAACATAAACAGAAGCATCTTGAGAAAGCGCCTGAGAATTTTTATTATAAACATGAGACTCTTGCTGCTGAGACGATCTCACAGCAGGCTCCAGCCTCGCTTCTGGCTCTGCCTCCTCACGGTATGTCAAGCTCTGTTTCAAACGCTGCCAAAGATTACGAGGACCTTGGTCGGTTACAGATGTTCTTTGACTTTGTCTATGAGCAACAGGAGGGAAATCCTTTAATTCAGGCATACGCATTGGTGAGCGCACTTGCATCTGTTGTACTTGCTTTTCTTTTTGCTTCACAACGCCTGTCATCTCATCAAGCACATGCGCTGTTGCCTCCATGCTTACGGGGGCCGTCATAGGCTGTTGAGAACCACGGCTTACTTGCATACGTGGCACATTTGATATCTGCTCCTGCACAGCATTTGAACCATAAGAAACAGCTTTCGTGGCACTTCGTGTCGCAATTGCTTCTACAGGATGCGCAAAAATTTGACTTTTAGGACGGAACTGTTCTCCTGTTGATTTCCCCTTTTCTATTTCAAGTGATTCGATCACTTCTACCATCGACTCAGAACGCAAGGGTGATGACTGAACATGAAAAGAACTGTGTGGCGTTCCAGGATCACTTTTGCGCATTGAAGAAACTGGCCTTTGAAGCTGAGGCTGAGAGGATTGAACCACATCACTAACCTCACGATCAATACCGGTGGCAACCACAGAAACACGAATAACACCTTCCAGTGACTCATCATCAATGGCCCCAAAGATCACATTCGCATCCGCATCCACTTCTTCACGAATACGATTAGCAGCTTCATCAACCTCAAAGAGAGTCATATCACGACCACCTGTAATAGAAATCAACAAACCACGCGCCCCACGCATAGAGGTATCATCCAACAATGGGTTTGCGATAGCAGCTTCAGCAGCAGCCAAAGCACGCCCGTCACCAGATGCCTCACCCGTTCCCATCATAGCTCGCCCCATTTCATGCATAACAGAACGAACATCAGCAAAATCAAGGTTAATTAAGCCCTCTTTAATCATCAAATCCGTAATGGAAGCAACACCAGAATAAAGCACTTGGTCAGCCATAGCAAAAGCATCAGCAAATGTTGTCTTATCATTTGCAATACGGAAAAGATTTTGATTGGGAATAACAATCAATGTATCGACAGACTTTTGTAATTCTTCAATACCAGCCTCTGCCGTTTTCATACGACGCGCCCCTTCAAACTGAAATGGCTTTGTCACCACACCAACGGTCAAAATACCCTTTTCACGCGCTGCGCGAGCCACAACAGGAGCAGCCCCTGTTCCAGTTCCTCCCCCCATACCAGCAGTAATGAAAACCATATGAGAGTCCGCAAGATGATCAATAATTTCATCAATACATTCCTCTGCCGCTGCTTGTCCCACTTCCGGTAGAGCACCAGCACCCAAACCTTCTGTCACAGCTGCGCCAAGCTGGATAACACGTTCAGCCTTTGACATAGCCAAAGCTTGTGCATCCGTATTTGCGACAACAAAGTCAACTCCTTGAAGGCCAGCATTAATCATATTGTTCACGGCATTCCCGCCACCACCTCCAACACCAAAAACGGTAATGCGTGGCTTCAATTCCGCGATATCTGGCCGATGCAGATTAATCGTCATTTTCTTTTCCTTCTCATAAGACACCGCAAGCCAAAGCGATGAAATTTTTATCCAACTAGACTTAACTAAAAACTCTCACGCAACCACTGACCAACACGCTGAAAATACCCACGCGTGCCCATCGATAAATGATTTCCTGCCGTCTGCATTGTTTTTTCTTCAAAACCCACCAATTGCGGATAAATTAACAACCCAACAGCAGATGTAAACGCCGCCCCTTTTGCAAGAGAAGGAAGCCTCGAAATACCTAAAGGCCGCCCGATACGAACATTTCTTCCTAATATAGTACGTGCCATTTCTGGCAATCCTGTTAACTGACTTGCTCCGCCAGTCAAAATAACACGCTTACCAATGATGTAACCAAAGCCTGAACGATTTAAACAATCACGGACCATCTCTAAAATTTCTTCAATACGCGCACAAATGATACGCCCAAGAACAGCACGAGGATATTGAGTTTCACGCCGTTCACTCCCAATTTCTGCTACATTAATCATTTGCCGCTCATCTGCACTTGTTAGAAGGGCTGAACCATAAACAACTTTCAAACGTTCCGCCTCTGTAAGTGACATAGAAAATCCACGCGCAACATCAAGAGTGACATGATGTCCCCCAACAGCAAGAGCATCTGCATAGATAAATTTTCCCTCAAAAAACACTGAAAATGTTGTTGTTCCACCACCAAAATCAATACATGCAGCACCTAAATGCGCCTCATCATTCATCAAGACAGCAAGACCACTTGCAAAAGGAGTGGCAACCATTGCTTCAACACTCAAATGTGCACGATTAATACAAGTTTCTAAATTACGCAAAGATGCTGTTTCCGCTGTTACCACATGCACATCGACACCAAATGTTTCCCCTGCCATGCCAATAGGATCAGAAATTCCTTTTTCCCCATCCAATACATAAGAAACTGGAACCGAATGCATAACATGACGTTCAGCATCAAAGGCTTTGCGCGAAACATCTGAAAAGGCCATACGCATATCACGCTTGGTGACTTCACGACCATTCAAATGGACCATTCCATTAATCAAAGCGCTTTGTAACCGACTTGAGGAAAAATTCACAATCACTGAATCCACCACCAAACCAGCCATTTTTTCTGCCGCATCAACAGCCAAGCGTATTGATTGCTCTGCTGCAAACATATCCATCACAACACCAGATTTAATACCGCGTGAACGCTGCACTCCAAAGCCCAGAATTTCTATAGAGTGTGTACGGCCATGCAAATAGTGTGCATGCTTCAAAGGACGCAGACAAGCAATAAAACAAACAATCTTACTTGAACCGATATCAAGAACCGTTAAATAACGTGTTTTACGTCCCCCCAGATGATGTGATCTGAGCAATGTCATAGGCTTCCTGCCTTTCGCGCTTTTAAAATACGTTCTTCTTCTGCTACAGTAGCATTATAACGCTCCAACGTTTCATCTGATAAAGAAACAGTAATCCGATCAGCAAGGCGTAAATCAACACTGAGAATATCTCGAGATAAAAGATCTTGCATTGTACCGGACGAAACAAGAGAAGAAAGCCTTTCAAGCGCACCACTTTCAGGCAACATAACGCGCATTCCGTTATCCAAAACAAGATCCCAACGCCGATCCCCTACCCGCACGAAAGCACGAACACGATTATATATTTCCGGATAAACTAACAGCGCTTGAATAAACACTTTAGCAGCATTTTGCGCCCCCTGCCCAACCACAAGCGGCAAATTCCAAACATTTTTCCCTTTAAAGGGCACAATAACACGACCTGTATAATCAACGATATCGACCAAGCCATCGTGTTGCCAAATGGCATAGGGTTCACGCTCCACGATGGAAATCCGCATTCTATTAGGATAAATCTTCTGAACATTAGCGGATTGAACCCAAGGCTGTTTTTCCAAAAGAGAGCGTGCTCTTTCAACATCAAAAGTGAATATAGAGGATGCAACATCAAGTTTTAAAATTTTCAAAATATCTTGCTTTGCTAAGCGGTTATTCCCTCTTATATCGACATCTACAACCACAAAACCAATATCTGATATTATCGTTTTTACGATCACACCCATCTGACCACTGGATGACAATCCATAAAAGGCCGTCACCAAGAAAAACCATACAACAGCAAAAGAGCCAAAATGGCGTGGAATATGAATATTGACAAAAACAAACTCAAACATAAACCGAAGAAAACGACGATAAAGACGTGGCAAAGCCGGCACTGAAAGCACCTCCATCGGAATATTCGTTTTATTAATACTCAACGCATGCATGATGCGTCCTCCACTATCCATTGAACAATATCGCCATAAGTACGACCGCTCGCTTTTGCAATATCAGGAAGAAGAGACGTCGATGTCATACCGGGTTGCGTATTAATTTCAAGCCAAACTAATTCTCCTGTTTTCTCATCAAAACGAAAATCAGAACGGCTAACACCTCGACACCCTATCGCCTGATGGGCTGCTAAAGACATTCTTTGCACACTTTGGTAAATATTTAGTGAAAGTTGTGCAGGACAAATGTGAAGAGAACCACCCGTTTTATATTTTGAGTCATAATCGTAGAATGGAAAGTGCTGACTAGGAAGAATTTCACACACATCCAGCACTTCGCTCCCCAAAACAGCACAAGTCAATTCACGACCAGGAATATATTTTTCAATCATCACCTCATCCGCATATCCCCACTCAGCTCCCCCAATATTATGCGGCGGTGCAGCTTCATTTTCCTGTACAATGACAACACCAAAACTTGATCCTTCACACACAGGTTTAATTACATAAGGAGGCTCCATGGGATGCGCTTGCCCAATAGCAAAACGGCTCATAATACGAGAAGGTGCAACACAAACACCAACACTTGCAACGATAATTTTTGCACGTCCCTTATCCATTGCCAAAGCAGATGCCATCACACCAGAATGGGTATAAGGAATTTTTAAATACTCAAGAATCCCTTGAATCCGGCCATCTTCACCAAATGGACCATGCAATGCATTGAAGGCAATATCAGGCTGCAACTGTTCAAGAACAGAAGCAATATGAGCGTCAACATCCACGCGGCTCACGCGATACCCCTGCATTTCAAGAACATCAGCACAAGCCGTCCCTGAAGATAAACTTACAGACCGTTCAGAAGAAAAACCTCCCATTAATACAGCTATATGTTTATCTTTCATAATAAATCACCCTCTTTCGCATACTATATGTAGTCTATATAGAATACATCAGCACCACATACAGGAAAAAACAAAGTTTATCCTTGCGAATCAATAACCTAGCATTTTGCATAATGAATCAGACTCAACAGCTTGATGCAAGAGATTCTTTGTTAATTTATTGATTCTTAATAGAATTTTTTTATTATCTCTTTGAAATGACTCAATTTTTTATTTGCACTTTTTTAGTGAACAATAAATCACTGAAATGGATCAAAAGAAGAAACACTTCGACCGCGCTCAAATTGACCTATACGCTCTATTTCCCATTGTAAAAGATGGGCTGAATGTGCAAAAACACGTGCACGCACTGTTTCTCCCAATGTTTCAAGATCATATCCTGTTGCTTGCCCTGTATTGATCATAAAATTACAGTGCATTTCGCTCATCTGAGCACCACCAATCCGTAAACCACGACACCCTGCCTCATCAATCACGCGCCACGCAGATATATTCTCAGGATTTCTAAAAGTTGATCCACCGGTCTTTTCACGAATAGGTTGCACTGCTTCCCTATGGAGGGCAACTTCATCCATAGCAGCACGAATATCATCTTTATTACCGGTTTGTCCTTCTAATAAAGCAGCAGTAAAAATAAACCCTTCAGGAATATCACAATGGCGATAGGAATAATGCATATCTTTCAAACTCAAAATATGACGTTTTCCTTTACGATCCAGCGCATAAACCTCAACAACACGTGCTGCGGTTTCAACACCATTTGCACCCGCATTCATTTTGAGTGCCCCTCCAAGACCACCAGGAATACCGTGATAAAAATGAAAACCTGCAATTTCTGCCTTTAAAGCAGCGGTAGCTAAATGTTTATCTGCCGTACCTGCACCAACTAAAAAACGTTTTGGAGAAACTTGTTGCACTTGCCCAAAACCTTTTGGCGAAAGACGAATCACAACACCAGGAACCCCCCCATCACGCACCAGAAGATTAGAACCTATTCCTACAATTGTTACAGGAACAAATTCAGGCAAATTTTGAAGAAAGAGAGCCAAATCTTCTTCATCAACAGGCTGATAAAAAAGTTCTGCCAACCCGCCCGTGCGAAACCACGTTATCTTACGCATCTCAACATTAGGTGTAAGTTTTCCTCTCACGCCACCCAACAGCGGTTGCAATTGCGCCAATAGCGCCTCACCATCAATGTGCTGAAAATTTATCATGACCATCAAGTACCGACAACTGATGAGGCAATGCACACGCCCATTGTGTGATATTGCCAGCACCAAGAAAAACCACATAATCCTCTGCCTGAGCAAA
Organism: Bartonella sp. AD13SXNS; assembly: GCF_042196465.1. NCBI lineage: Bacteria > Pseudomonadati > Pseudomonadota > Alphaproteobacteria > Hyphomicrobiales > Bartonellaceae > Bartonella > Bartonella sp. AD13SXNS. Next base: position 61,720 of record NZ_JBHIQI010000005.1, on the reverse strand, counting down.
TGTTGAGACAAGAGACACAACATCTTCCAGACCATGTATTAAGCGCACATCACGATGACCCGCCATTTTAATATGCTCTACCAATTCTTGAGAACCAAATCCTACAATAGGCTCTTCACCAGCCGCATAAACGGGCGTAATCAACACTGTATCTGCATCATTAAAACAAGCAGCAAAATCATCAAATAAATGATACAAACGCGAATACCGATGGGGTTGTGCAATCGCAATAACACGCCCTTTTGCACTCTCACGTGCAGCACGCAAAACAGCCTTTATTTCAACAGGATGATGTCCATAATCATCAAATATTTCAATGCCACGCCAACTTCCTGTTCGCGTAAAACGCCGTTTTACTCCGCCAAATTCTGCTAAGCCCCTTTTTATAGCTTCATTTGAAATGCCAAGTTCATGCGCAATAGCAATCGCCGCCGTTGCATTGGCAACATTATGCTGCCCTGCCATGGGCAAAAGCATATTTTTCAACTCGATCTTTCTTCCTGTTTTGCGTGAACGAACAAGAACATCAAAATGCGTTTTTTGACCATCCATCGAAAGATTAAGAAAACGAACATCCGCTTGTGGATTTGCACCATAAGTGATCACCCAACGATCATCAATACGGCCCGCCAATGACTGAACCTCTGGATGATCAAGGCACAAAACAGCAAAACCATAAAAAGGAACATTTTCTACGAATTGCCGAAAAGCCTCACGCACAGCATCAAAACTTCCATAATGATCCAAATGCTCAGCATCAATATTAGTAATAACAGCAATATCAGCAGGCAGCTTTAAAAATGTACCATCACTTTCATCAGCTTCAACAATCATCCAATCGCCATCTCCTGTCCGAGAATTCGTCCCATAAGCATTAATAATACCGCCATTAATCACCACCGGATCAAAATGACCAGCATCAAGAAGGGCTGCAACCATTGATGTGGTTGTTGTTTTACCATGTGTACCACCCACCGCAATTGCACGCCGAAACCGCATCAGCTCCGCCAGCATTTCTGCACGTCTGACAAGCGGTAAATGTCTTTCCTTTGCAGCAATATACTCAGGATTTGTTTTTTTAACGGCAGTAGAAAAAACAACAACCTCTGCATTCCCTAAGTTTTCAGCACAATGACCTATATGAACGTTAATTCCTTTTTTCCGCAAACGTTCAACATTTGCACTCTCAACTTGATCTGACCCTTGAACTTTATAGCCAAGATTATAAAAAACCTCTGCAATTCCACTCATGCCGATCCCCCCGATTCCGATAAAATGGATAACGCCTATATCAAGTGGCATTTTCATCAAAAAGCTCCTCTTTTATATCTGACAACAATCGCCCTGCAATTAAAGATTCAGCCATATCAGCAAGGCAACGTGTTGCGTGAGGTTGCCCAACTTTTTTTGCAGCAAGCGCTTGTTTTTCCAATAAATGGGGCGTATGCAAAACTTGCGTTAAAAGAGAAGAAAGCTTTTGTGCACTTAAATCTTTTTCTAATACAATTTGCGCACCACCTACACAAGCAAGCAGAGCTGCATTGGCAGCCTGATCATGATCTAAAGCATGGGGATAGGGAACAAGCAAAGCAGGTCTACCAATCACCGCTATCTCACAAACGGATGAAGCCCCAGCGCGCGACAAAATAAAATGAGCATGTGCCATACGTTCAGCCATATCATCAAAGAAAGGAGCAACCTCTGCTTGTACGCCCATATCACGATAGATTTTGATCAACCCTTCTGCTTCACCGCGAACTTGCTGCACAATTCGCAAGCGTTTACGGTTCTTATCATCGAGTAACGCAATGGCTTCTGGAACAATATGTGAAAAAGCAGAAGCCCCTTGGCTACCACCAAAAATCAAAAAATTAAATGGCTTTTCCCCCTCTGAAGAATGATAAGGAATTTCGGCCGCCTTCAGCACAGCCTCACGGACAGGATTCCCCGTTAAAAGCGTTTTATGGGCATAAGAGCCATTTGGCGACAATAAACCACCAGCGATTGCACGCACAAAAATTGCCAACATCCGATTGGCACGCCCCATAACAGCATTTTGTTCATGAATAAATGTCACACGCCTCGTTAAGGCCGCAATAAAAAGAGGAGGAAAGCTCGGATATCCCCCAAATCCTCCAACAAGAACAGGACGTAATTTATAAAACAACGCCAACGATTGTCCCATGCCCCTTAACAGAGTCCAAAACGTCTTTATCAGAGCAAAAGGATGGCGGCGTATAAATGTTGCCGATGAAACAATATGTGTATGCTCTTTATCAAAGCACCGAACAAAAGGGCGTGCTCTTTCATCTGTTATTAAATGAACATCATATCCACGCTCCTTTAATTCAACGCCAAGGGATTCAGCAGGAAAAAGATGTCCACCTGTACCACCCGCCACCAAAACAATAACTTTTTTATCATTCATAAGGCGTATCCAAGACAGAAGAGGAAGAAAAAGCTGAAAGGCGCGCTTCTGGCCAACGACGTGTTAAACTGAGCAAAATGCCCATTGAAAAGGCAATTGCCACCATCGATGAACCACCATAAGAAATAAAAGGCAATGTCATGCCTTTGGGAGGAATTAAGTGAAGATTAACGGCCATATTAATAGCTGATTGAAAGCCAATCATCATTGCTATGCCAGTAATACCAAGACGTATAAAGCAATCACGTGTATTCATTGCTATATACAATGAACGCATAACGATAAAACCAAAAAGCATCATAATTAGTAAACAAAGAATAATACCATATTCTTCAGCAGCAACGGAAAATACAAAATCTGTATGGCTATCAGGAATAATACGTTTTACTGTTCCTTCTCCGGGACCTTGCCCAAACCAACCACCATTCAAAATAGCCTCACGTCCGACATCTACTTGAAAGGTATCTCCTTCACCTGTCAAAAAACCATTGATACGCTCACGCACATGATACAGAAAAAGATAAGCTAAAACAATTCCTCCAGCGCCTAAAATGAGAAAGAGAAAAATAACGGCTAGAGGCACACCAGCAATAAAAAACAAACCACCCCATGTTGCACTTATTAAAAGTGTTTGTCCAATATCAGGCTGCAAAACCAGAAGCACACAACAAATGCCATAAAGTACAATCGCTAACGTATAACCTAGAATTCCCCTCCTGCGTATCTGTTCTGAAAAAAACCAAGCAGACATAACCACAAAAGCTGGCTTCATAAACTCTGAAGCCTGTACAGAAAAACCAAAGAGCACAATCCACCGCCGTGCTCCCTTTAATTCTGGACCCCAAAATAAGGTTGCAACCATAAGAGCAAGCGTTACAATAAGCAAAAGAGCACATAAACGACGAATATTAGGAATTGAAAAAAAAGAAATGGTCACCATCGTAAAAAATGCTGAAATGCTGAAAATGATATGCCACCGAACAAAATAAAAACTATCAGTAATTCCGATTTTTTTTGCAATCGTGGGGCTGGCAGCAAAAGACAGCATAATGCCAATCCCCATTAAAATTAAACAAGCTGCAAAGATAGAGCGATCAATCGTCCACCACCAATTAGCAATTGGGTCTCTATCTGCGCGCGTAACCATGATATCCGCCTTATCCGTTTTATAAATTGTTTCAAAGTGATATGGTTCCCCGCCTGTTTAACAAACACTTTAAAAAATAAATTACACAAAAAAAGATTCTGGAGTCTTAACGCAAAAATATTTTTTTATAACTGATGCTTTTTTATTGTAACTGCATCACAAAAGAGACAAATGCCTCGCCTCGCATTTCATAATTTTTAAATTGGTCATAACTTGCACAAGCAGGTGACAAAAGAACTGTCACCTCTTTTGCATTACAACCCATTGCGTCAACAGCTGCTTCACGCACCGCATTTTTCAAAGTTAAGCTCATAGAAAAGGGAAAAGCAGATCCAATAGTGCGAGCAAATTCTTCCGCCGCGCTCCCAATCAAATAGGCTTTACGAATTTTAGGAAAAAATTCTCTAAGAGACTCTATTCCTCCCTTTTTCGCCTGTCCCCCAACAATCCAAAAAATATCATTAAAGGTGGAAAGCGCAGGAGCTGTTGCATCTGCATTAGTCGCCTTGCTGTCATTGATAAACAAAACCGCCCCCATTTTACGCACCTGCTGCATACGATGATCCAACCCTTTATAACTTGCTAAATGCTTGTTCACAAAAGGATCGGTTATTTTTAAAGCCTGCAATGTTGCCAATGCCATAAGAGCATTTTGTGCATTATGACTCCCACGTAACACCGCCATAGGAGCAAGATCTGCAAGCATATGACGCTGTCCTTGACGAACAGAAAAAAGCTTGCTTCCATCTGCATAAAAACCATTTTCAACAAAATGATTCTTGGAAATTGCCTCAATTTTCTTCCCCTCATGAAGCAACTGTTGATATAAAACCCGACAATCTTCATCATCAACTGAAATAAAAGCCTGAGAAGCCTGAGCAATCAAATGCCTTTTGGTTTGCACATAACAGGCAAAACTTCCATGTCGATCAATATGATCAGATGTCAAATTCAATAAAAGTCCAATGGTTGGCTGAAGAGAGGGAGTAAGATCAATTTGAAATGATGAACATTCAATCACATAAATACGTTTTTTAACAAATGGCTTAAGCGTCAATATTGCCTTTCCAATATTTCCCCCCATCTGCACATCATAGCCCATTTTTTCCAATAAATGCGCAAGTAAAGATGTTGTGGTTGACTTCCCATTCGTCCCCGTAATCGCAATAAACGGAACATCTTGGTCACAAAAACCATAATGCTGTAAAAAATCATGGCGTGCACGAACAAACAATTCAATATCACCAATAATTTCTATATTTTTTTTTCGTGCCTTTTCAACAACCCAATGCGGTTGAGGATAATTTAAAGGAACTCCAGGCGCGAGAATCAATGCAACAAATTCTGACCAGTCCTCATCGTGGAGATCTCTTATTGGAATATTTTGCCGAAAAGCCATCTGCACGCTTGAAGGACTATCATCCCACGCCACCACTTCTGCACCACCACACATTAATGCTTGTGCCGTTGCTAGTCCAGACTGACCCAATCCAAACAGAGCAACTTTTTGACCTTTATAACACGTAACAGAAATCACATTCTCACCGCAATTTAAGTGTTGAAAGACCTATGAGAGCGAGAACAATCGAAATAATCCAAAAGCGTATCACCACTTGGCTTTCAGTCCAGCCTTTTTTCTCAAAATGATGATGTATCGGTGCCATAAGAAACACGCGTTTTCTTGTTAATTTGAAATAACCAACCTGAATAACGACCGAAAAAGCTTCCACAACAAAAAGTCCACCAATAAGAACCAAAACAATTTCGTGCTTCGTAGCAACCGCAACAGTCCCTAAGAGTCCTCCAAGAGCCAACGATCCAGTATCTCCCATAAAAATAGCTGCAGGTGGTGCATTAAACCATAAAAAACCAAGCCCGGCCCCAACAACAGCTCCCAATAAAACAGCCAATTCACCTGTTCCCGATACATAATGGATTTGGAGATAATCAGCAAAATTCATATTACCAGAAAGATAAGCAATCAGAGCAAAAGATAAGGCTGCAACCATCACAGGAACAATAGCAAGCCCATCGAGTCCATCCGTCAAATTAACCGCATTCCCTGTCGCGACAATGACGAAAGCAGAAAAAGGAATAAAAAACCAGCCCAAATTGATAAGATAATCTTTCAAAAAAGGCAAAGCTAATCCAGATGAGCCAATTTTCAGAATGGCAAAAGCAGCAATTGCCGCAACACAAAACTCCAAGCTTAACCGTGCTTTCCCAGAAAATCCTTTGTCTGTTTGTTTTGTGACCTTAAGATAATCATCATAAAATCCAATAGCCCCAAAAGAAAGCATAACCAATAGCGACACCCAAAAGTAAATATTCGATAAATTACCCCATAAAAATACCGATACCACAATGCCGATTAAAATCATCAATCCACCCATTGTAGGTGTTCCAGCCTTTTTAAAATGTGTTTGAGGTCCATCAGCACGAATCGGTTGCCCTTTTCCTTGCCGCAACTTAAGAGAAGCGATGATGCTAGGTCCAAACAAAAAGACGATAAGCCCCGAAGTAAGCATAGCTGCTATCGTGCGAAAAGTAATATAACGAAAAACATTTACACCCGGAAGCCAATCATTAAACGAAGAAAAAAACAGCATCATGGAACAAAAAAACCTCTTAAAACTATGAAGAAACTGCTTTATAGCGATCAAGCAATGCAGCCACAATATTTGATGAACAAAGGCTATTAGATGATTTAATCATAAGCAGGTCGCCAGGAGAAATTTCTGTCAAAAGAAGCGGTAAAATTTTCTCAATATTTTCGGCATAATGAACCTTAACATAAGCAGATAAATCACTAACTAAAGATTTCATCGCTTCACCAAATAAAAAAACGGGATTAGCACCAGAAAGATATATTGGCTTTATTAAATCAAGATGGAGCTTTTCACTATCCCCCCCTAACTCTAGCATATCCCCTAAAATAGCAATTCGCCGTCCCTCCTTCCCTACTGGTCCTGTAGCAAGAAGCTCAAGAGCAGCACACATAGAAGCAGGATTAGCATTATAGCTTTCATCAATGAGATAAAATTCACCCCCATTTGATAAAGACAATCGATACCGAACACCCCGCCCCTTTTGAGGAGAAAAATGGCTAAAAGAAAGAAAAACAGGCTCTAACTCAACCCCCACAGCATCACAAGCAGCAATAACCCCTAAACTATTTTGCACAATATGGCGCCCAGGAGCACCAATTTGAACCTTCCTATCCCGCCCCCCAATACGCACAATCACAGAAGTACTATCAGTTAGAAGACGTATATCATGCGCTTGATAATCAGCATCTTTAGTCTCACCAAAGCTTAAGATCTTTTTTACACCGCATTTCTTTGCTTTTTGAACGAGATAAGAAAAAAAATCACTATCCGCATTTAAAATGGCAATGCCTTTCTCATCCAATCCTTCAAAAATTTCAGCTTTTGCCTTTGCTATTTCTTCAAGATCCTTGAAAAAACCCATATGTCCTGCACAAATATGCGTAATGAGAGCAACATGCGGACAAACCAGTTTGACCAGAGGGCGAATTTCATCTCTGTGATTCATGCCAATTTCAAAGATACCATAATCACTCTCCACAGGCATCCGCGCTAAAGTGAGTGGAACCCCCCAGCAATTGTTTAAAGAAGCGAGATTCGCATGAACATTCCCAGCCGTTGCAAGTGCTTGTTTCAAAGCTTCTTTTGTTGTTGTTTTTCCCACCGATCCTGTTATCGCAATAATCTTAGCTCTTGAACGTTTGCGTGCAGCTTGTGCAAGTTGTTCTAAGGCTTGCAAAACATCAGGAACGACAATGAGTGGAGCCGATATCTTTTTCATATCCCTCAAACGGTGTTCCGCAACGATAAGAACGCCTGCACCTCGTTCATAAGCTTGCGCAGCAAAATCATGACCATCAAGATGATGCCCTTTAATGCAGAAAAAAACATCACCTTCCGCAAGAGTACGACTATCAATGGAAACCCCAGAAAAAGTTTCTGGCATGCTTCCCATTACAACACCATTAATTGCAGCAACAAGTGCTTTCTTATCCCATAAAGCTGTCATTTCTTTCGGTCCTCTAGAGCTTCTATCGCTTTCAGACGATCTGAAAAAGGATAAGTTGTCTGCCCTATAATTTGGCCATTCTCATGACCTTTTCCAGCAATGATGAGTGTATCACCAGCTTTCAAAAGCTTCACCGCGTAAGAAATAGCTTCACCACGATCTGCTATCTCTATTGCTGTTGGCACCGCCTGTAAAATATCTTTACGTATTTTTTCTGGTATTTCTGTTCGAGGATTATCATCCGTTACAATAACAATATCCGCTCTATCCGCTGCAATTTTTCCCATCAATGGTCTTTTTCCTTGATCACGATCCCCTCCACAACCAAAAACAACAACCAAACGCCCTTGTGTAAAGGGACGAACAGAAAGTAAAACCTGCTCCAAAGCTTCTGGTTTATGAGCATAATCAATATAAACAAGCGCATTATTTTCTGTCTTTCCCACAAACTCTAACCGCCCAGGTGCTCCCTGCAAAGTTTCAAGCGCAGGAAAAACCTTACGAGGTGAAACGCCCGTTGCAATGGCTAACCCTGCTGCCATAAGCGCATTGGCTACCTGAAAATCTCCAGCTAAAGGCAAATCAAATGTATAAATATTGTTTTCCACACGACACTCAATACACTGTTTGGAGCGTTGATGTTCGACACGATTAATCGTGATAAATTGCCCCTTACGACCGATTGTCAAGACACGGCGGCGCGCTTGTGTAACAACATCAATAACCTTTTGTGAATAGACATCATCAGCAAAAATCAAAGCAGGAGCAGATACAGGCAAAAGTGTATCAAACAACCTCATTTTAGCCCGCAAATAATCCTCTACCCCCGTGTGATAATCCATGTGATCTCGCCCTAAATTGGTAAAGGCACCAGCCGTTAAACGGACTCCATCAAGCCGTCCTTGATCAAGCCCATGCGAAGAAGCTTCAAGAGCTGCATGAGTCACACCTTCATGAGAAATTTCACAAAGAAGACGGTGCAAGACGACCGGATCAGGTGTCGTAAGAGAACCATAAACATTCCGTTTAGGAGAAACAACACCAACCGTTCCTATACTCGCAGCACAAAATCCAGCATAAGTCCAAATTTGCCGAAGAAAAGAGACAACAGATGTTTTACCACTTGTACCAGTCACAGCAACGACCGTTTCAGGCTGAGAACCGTAAAAACGTGCAGCTGCCAACGCTAAACTATGACGAACATTAAAAACACGTAAAATGGGAACAGATAAATCCTCAAGAACAGCATGACAGTCTGTAACGATTGCTCGTGCGCCACGCTTTATCGCATCATCTATATAGTGTCTTCCATCACTTTTTTTCCCTTGAACAGCGACAAAAACATAGCCCGGCAAAACTTGTCGAGAATCTGCACTAATTCCTGTTATTTTCATTGAAGAAAGCTTCTGATCTTTAAGATCTTCTGGAAAAATTGTTCCAAACAACATAACGATACACCTTTATATTCATTTTATCTTATCGTTGTTTAACGAAACTTGAATGGTTCTTTTGACTTAAAAGAGGCTCATATTCTTTTTTTAAATCTGGTTTTACACCAAGAAAACTAGCCGTACGACGAACAATATTAGCAAGCATTGGTCCAGCATTCATCGCCGCTGTTGCTGACTGTTTTCCTTCTTCTGGCTTTGGTTCATCAATAATTGTTAAAACAACATAAGCAGGATCATCAATAGGAAAAGCAGCAAGAAAACTATTGAAATTTTTTGTTTTAGAATATTTTCCATTTTCAACTTTCTCAGCTGTTCCTGTCTTACCACCTACACGATAACCTTCTACTTTTGCATTACGTCCAGACCCAATCTCACTATTTAATTGATAAAGGTAACGCATATTTTGACTTGTTTTGGCCTGCAAAACCTGTTTTGCATGGTGCAAAGTTTGTTCTTTTGTCCGTTTTAAAAATGTCGGTGAAATTAACCAACCACCATTCATTAAAGCAGCAGCCCCAACAGCTGTTTGCAAGGGAGTTGTTGCCATACCATGCCCAAAAGCAATCGTCATAGATTGGATATCTTTCCAATGATGCGGCACAATAGGATGAGCAACTTCAGGCAACTCTGTTGCGAGTCGATCCAGTAGCCCAAGTTTTTGCAAAAAATCACGATGTTTATCAATCCCTATCGCCAATGCCTCTTTAGCAGAACCAATATTGGAAGAATAAACAAAAACTTCCCATAACGTTAAGGGACGATTTTTTCCGTGAAAATCATGAATAGTATAGCCACTACTTGCTTTTATGGGCTTTGAAGCATCGATAATACTGTTTAAATGAAAAATATTGGAATCAAGTGCCATGGCGGTCGTAAAACTTTTAATAATCGATCCCATTTCAAATGTTCCAGCCGTCATCCGATTTAAACGATCACTTTTTAAAGCTTCAATAGGATTTCCAGGATCAAAATCTGGTAGAGATGCCAACGCCAAAACTTCCCCCGTATGTATATTTAAAATAACAGCTCCTGCAGCCTTTGCCTTATAACGTTTCATAGCCTGAATAAGTTCATCATGAACAATTGCCTGAAGTCGCACGTCAATCGAAAGCTGAACTTGTTTTAATGATTCTTCCACGGCAAGACCAGCGGCACGCAGAGCACTCAAACCCGCATCATCAATATATTTTTCCATACCTGCAATGCCTTGATTATCAACATTCACCATACCGAGAATATGGGAAGTTACAGGTCCTTCAGGATAAAAACGACGAATTTCAGTGCGAAAACCAATTCCTGGAATACCAAGAGCCATAATTTGCGCCTTCTGCATTGGCGTTAACCCACGCTGTATCCAAGAAAAACCAGATTTTCTTTTTAAACGCTTATAAGTTTCCTGCCAATTAAGATCAGACAAAACTGTTGAGAGCAATTCAATGGTTTCATCCACATCAATAATACGTTGTGGCTCAGCAAAAAGTGAATAAGTTTTAATATCTGTTGCCAATAAACGACCATTACGATCAACAATATCAGGCCGCGCCGTCAGTTGAAGAACTCCTGGCCCTTTTGCTTCTTCAATCTGTCCACCTTCCAACCCATAAGAAATAAGGCAAGCCCCCATGATGCCATATAAAACTAAAAAGCAGAACAACGAAAAAAGCAAACGTGGACGACTAGAATATGGACGATGAACAGAAACATTATGATTATTCAACGAATTCTTAAAGTGCTTTTTCTTCTGTAAGAATAAAAAAGTCGACTTCATCACTGCACGCCTTTTTGGACAACACCATTCATCTGAGAATCCCGACGATTTGCCAAAATATCTTGATTATCTTCCAAAATATTTTGTTTAATCAATTCTTCAATTGGATCATGTACCCGTACCGGAATGTCTTTAAATTCTACGATTTGATGCGGCTGTATAACTTCTAATCCAAGTTCTTTTTGATAACGTTTCGCAAGTTTTTGCATGCGCGAAGGCTTGATCATCACAGCCCACTCAGCATGAAGCAAACTCACCGTATTTTTTGCTGCAGCAATTTCATGCTCAAGATGACGAACTTCGTTCATTCGTTTTTGAACATCATATTTTACTTTATAAGTAAGACCTGCCATACAAATCATAATCATCACTAAAATCATATCAAATGTACGAAAAACTGTCATTTCTTGCCGCCTTCAAAACTGGCAATCTCTGCTAAACCAAATAATTTCATATCTTCTGCAAGAGCCTCTGCTTCAGTCCGTACACCAATACGCAACCGCGCAGAACGTGAACGAGGGTTTTTTTGTAACTCCTCTTTAGTTGCCGTTATCCCACCTTTAAACAAAGGAAAAAATGTTGCTGGAGCAGCCTTTATTTCAGGCAAATAGCGTGATCTCATACGCTCTCCAGAACGAGCCGAAAAAAATCTTTTGACCATACGATCTTCAAGAGAATGAAAACTGACAACCCCCAAACGGCCTCCAGCTTTTAAAACGCGTTCAGCAGCAAATAAACCACGCGCCAATTCACCAATTTCATCATTAACATAGATACGAAGAGCCTGAAATACACGTGTTGCAGGATGAATACGATCTCCCGGCTTACGCCCTACCAACGCTTCAATAGCATACGCCAAATCACCCGTACGCAAAAAAGGCTGAACAACACGACGCTTCTCAATCATCCGTGCAATTCGTCCCGCATAACGCTCTTCTCCTAATACCTTAAAAATACGCGCTAAATCCCTTGCCTTTAAATGATTGACAACATCACTGGCTGTAAAACCAGTCTGAGCCATTCGCATATCCAATGGACCATCTTTTTGAAAAGAAAAGCCTCTTTCTGCTTCATCAAGCTGCATTGAAGAGACACCAATATCCAAAATAACCGCATCCATCTTCTCTTCAACAACGTGATCTAGCTGTGAAAATGCCATATGGACCAAACGAAGGCGTGGAAAAAATTCATCAACAAGCGATTGTCCCGCTCTGATAGCATGAGGATCACGATCAAGAGCAATCACCTGTGCCCCTGCCTTTAACAAAGCGCGCGTGTAACCACCAGCACCAAAGGTGCCATCAATTATTTTTGCTCCAACCAATGGCGTAAGCCCAGCCAAAACTGGCTGCAACAACACTGGAATATGGAGTTCAGCTCTTTGATCCTGCTTTATCAAAATAATCCGTCTTGAAGTTATACTGTCTCAAATCAACAGCTCTCTCATAGCAACTGACCTTAGAATAACCTAGTCTTCAACTTTCATACTAATCACAATGAACGAAAAAACTAAAGTTATCCCAAAACAGATCCTAACGCATTATACTTAAAGAAATGTTATAATTTTTTAAAACACTCTTTGCTCAAGTGTCCATTCCAAACATACCGACTCCATGAAAGTCTATATGTAATCGATCTTATAAAATATCGCGTATTATCATGAAATATCAGTCGGCCTATAAGCCGGGTTCTGTAGAGTAAAGCTTACACTTTACATGGCAACCATTCATCTGGGACGGATGTTACCATCCGCCTCGTGCAACCTACCCGAATGACTCGCCCGGAAATCGGCTGCAAATTAATTGCACGTCATTTCTATTTGGTCTTGCTCCCGGTGGGGTTTACCTTGCCACATTCATTACTGAATGCGCGGTGGGCTCTTACTCCACCCTTTCACCCTTACCTATAAAAATAGGCGGTTTACTTTCTGTGGCACTTTCCCTAGGGTCACCCCCGCCGGGTGTTACCCGGCACCGTCTTTCCATGGAGCCCGGACTTTCCTCACCTGCCACCTTTCAGCATTGGACAAGCGCGGCTGCCCAGCCGACTGACATACTAATTTATAAAACATTTTTTACTCAGTGAAAATAGCATCTTAAAATATTTTATGACAAACTTCGCTCAAAAGATGTTTTTATTTTAATGAAGCCAGATAAGTTTTTACTTTTGCGCAATATTTTGCTGAAATGGAATTCATTTTTTTTGCCGCATGTCCTGCATTATATTTCAGGATTGTACCACACGTACTTCCACCACTGAGTTTATAGGCCCGTGCCAAATAACGCATACCATATTCAAGATTGGTCGCAGGATCATACAAATCCTGTACAGAACCACTAAAGCCCAACCCTCGTGCCGTAGAGGGTTTAATTTGCATCAAACCTATTTCGCCAGCCGCCCCCTTTATACCTGCCTTATAATTACTTTCAATTTTCACAACAGCATGTGCTAAATTAACCGGAATATTATACTTATTTGCAAATTTCTGAATAAGAAACTCATAAGGACGATTAGAAATCTGAGAAGCAACACTCCCTAAGCCTTCTTTTGCTTCTGCAACATTTAAAACACTATGAGCCCAACTTATATCAAATACAAAAAATACAGCACACGCTGTATTTAACAAAATTTTCAAAAATTGCATTTTCTTTCTCTCACTCAAAAATTCTCAAATTCTAACCGCAAATAATTTTCGAATGCATTGTACAAAAAAAGAAAGCAAAAGAACGGCTTGAAAAGGGAAATATTAAGACAATTTCAAGATAAAGTTCTGTATAAAAAGAAAAACTCTTTATACAAAAATTATAGACTTCTCTATATCATCAAATAAAAAAATTAAAAGCCTATAATTAAACTTATATCATATTAACTAAAATGATATATTCTATCAAGTTCTGCTATATCTATTGTATCACTCAATTTTTATATTACAAAATAGCACTTTAAAAAGATATGATATTTTTTTACATACGATGATCAAATTTTTTATTGAGATCAATTCCACAAAGCAATAGAGACGAGAACATCTTTACCAAAGATCCTCGATATCGCAAAAGTTTCACAAAAGTAAAACCCGTTATTTATGCTTCTTGCTAACCAATAAACACGCGCAGCATTCTTTATGGCCCCAATAAACCATTGACTAAAATCAACCCCTACCTCCCTCGTTGTGCATAAGGAGTTCATAGATATACAAAAACCATCATACGCTATTTACCAATTCAAAATATTGCGCAAACTCTTTGAGAATTTTCTATCTGCTCATATCAAATAAAAAAAATAACTAGTATCTAAAATGCGCTTAACGTGTTTTATTATAGCAATCTCTGCCTTTGCTTTTCTACAAATGAGTGCCCTCAGCTTATCCTCACCCTTTATGCAAAATACTGTATTGATTTAAGCTGTTTTTTATTGCTTTTGTCATTGTAACAATGAATAATGCAGTCAGCCTAACCAATGCCCTTGATGGACTTGCTATCGCTCCTGTAATAATTGCAACATTATCTTATACTCTGATTTTTTACCTTTGTAGGAAGATAAATTTTGCTGATTATCTTACAAATTTATTATCTTCCTACACACTTTTCAAAACCTCACGAAAAGCTCTCTCCCCCTTAAAATCAAATCCAAAAGCACAATTTTAAAAATAGCTAAAAATAAGCATTAGCAATAGAAGGACGAGAAATCGCTTTTGAGAGAGCCATAGCAACAGTTTCACCAAATTTGTGAGCCTCTTCACGTCTCTGACCATTTTCACAAGCAAATGAAACCGCCTCGCGACGCACTTGCTCAATAAACAGCTCTTGCTGCCCTCAATAAACAGCTCTTGCTGCCGAGGACTCATTTTAGAAAGGCGCACGATAATATCCGGAAAAGCCATTGCCCATCTCTCTAGCAACACCTCCTCTGTTACCTCAACTTGCTGAGAAGAAGAAGTGTAACCGGAAAAAAACTGATAAACAGCAACACTGCGAGAAGCAAAAATGCTAACGCCAAAAATAAGAAATATAAACAAAATAAAAGCAATACGACCGGATAAAAATCCCATCATCTCTTACTTAAAGATTACAGAATACAAATACAGGCTCCCTCCATAGCATTCAATGATAACTCAATTAAAAAATCCTAATCATTGAAAATAAACGCAATAACACTAACCAATAAACAACCGCTATCCGCCTATGTACTGAGAGACACTATAGATGAAACAATAGCATATCTTATGCCTTTTACCCCCTGATAACATCTTATCAAACTCTAACAACAACTACAAAAAACCTGACTGAGGAAATCCTCAGCCAGGCCAGACAATCTAGGGGATCCACGCGGGGGGGGGGAGGAGGTTCCCCGATTGTCCTCTCACATCAACCACTAAGATAGCTGATGTAATATCCTTGCTATGGAATAAAATGCTTTAAACAACAAGAAATTCTTATCATCTTCTACGCAAAAAAGCATAAAAGAATTATAAATTATTTAAAAACGACAATATTTAGGCAAAAAAAATTTAAATTGACCCAATTTGAAGCAATTTTATTCCAAAAAAACATCAATCAGAATCTACGACTACTGTAATTTTTATAATAATTTTTTTCATAACTCTGATGATCATCATTAAAAAACAAGCAATTTGTATATATTCACCCTATAAAAAGCAAAGTCCATACAAGCAGAATCACTTGTCCAACTGCGATCACCACAAAAAGAAAAACGTAGACTTTTAAAACTGATACAATAACAGCAAAAAATATCTGCTTAAAAGAAGATATGGATTGTTTAAATAAAGACAATAAATTAGCTAAACCAAATCTTATCTATCTTCATAAAAAATTCTACAAACGATCCTTAAAAATATTGTCAAACTCCTTACGCAACAACATCAATGAAAATTTAAACAGCTGCTTTTACGAAAAAATAAGAATGCTAAAGGTATTTTTTCGAATCATACCCTATGATCATTCCAAATAGCGATAAATTATTTTTCACTAGCCAACAGACTCCAACGCATTTTAACATAACAAATAAAGATCCGTGCAAACATTTTCTTTTAATTTCTATCACTTAAACTAATCCGTAAAAGAATAAACACAGCAGTTTTTATGCTCAAAAATTGTTACACTCTGTTTTTTTAACGTAAATAATCCATTGATTTACAATCATAACGCATCATTTTACAACTTACTTGAGAGATCTGAATAGCGTAAGGTCCTCTTATTTCAAATCTTCTTATATTGAATCAATAAAAAGCATTCATTTGCATATCACAAGCCAAAAGAGGCATGTGAATACCACTAAAAGGTGTAAATACCTCCGATGAGCCATTTGAAAATAAGATCTGCAGCAACATGAGAAACTGGAAAACAAAATGGTAAAGCCAGCTTACAACTTTTACTTAAACTAAAAATGGTAGTACTCTATGAATTTTATACTATATTCTCCATGAGCTGCATCTAAAATAAACGCAAAAACATAAAAAGAAAGAAGAAAACCACTTTTAGCAAGAAAAATGGACTTATTTAATACTCCTCATTGCTTCTAATGATAAAGATACGCGAAGCTATGCCATGATATCACTCTTTTCTTTACATATCCTCTGCAGAAGCTATCTCAATTTGACTTTATGAAGATAACATAAAGAATCTGCACAAGTACCGTCCGAATTCATCAAGCCAAATGTATATGATAATTATCATTTGCAAAATATTTTATAAAATCCGGAATATCACTCCAATCCATTGCTGGTCTATAAGTGTTTTCATAGCCGTGTTTGCTGAATTTTTTCTGTTACTTATCATCAATATCAACGCTTAGCGCATCAGCCACATTTGAAATAAAAATTAAGACGAACGCCCCCTGCGAACCGTTCCAGCTTTTATATACCCAATGAGAGTAAAAAATATTTATGCCTGTTTAAGGAATTGTTAAACAAGGAAAACCATCATTCATTTGGGAAAAAATATAAAAACCTAAAGACAGAACCTGTTGCTATCTTTATTCTTCCTTTCATTTTGTTTTACGACTTTCAAAAATACTCATAATGCTGTATTTCAAATAATGAAAATTGTGCATTGTCTTATGCTATTTTCGTTCTTTTTAGCATCTTTTTGCATCCCTCACAAAAAAACTCTAAGATACTTCTCGTCTAAGAACCTGCTTTAAAGAAACATTTTACCCTGTTTCACACGCTCTCTTTGTGCCATTAAAGATACAACTTAAGCCCTATTGGTCATCATCATCTTTGACTTTATGAAGATACGAATTATCACTCCATTATAATACAGTGACTCTTACATTTAAAAAAGTGCATGAGAGATGTACTTCCTTTGCCAAACGGTGTTATTTACACAAAAACCTGCTCTTGTAACATACAAATAAACGCTTTTAGATTCTAAAAACAAAAGATTTGAAATGAAAAAATATTCTTGTATTTGAACTTTTTATTGAAGTTTTAAAAGAATATATTATCGTTTAAAATCAATATATTGGCTAATAAAACGAAGATGATATCAGGACACCTTAAATAATGATCCTCATAAGCTTAACTCTATAGCAAGTGCTTTCATTATACAACCTACACCCCCTTATAAAACACCAATACTCTTACGTAAAAACATACTATAAATGCAAAAAATAATCCCTCTTCAATGATTAAAGAAAGTTTTATCTCTGCGCTATCTTTTGAGAAAAATCAGAGAATAAAGTACGTTAACAAACACGATTTATGCAAACTCGACTTGTTTATCTTTGATATCATCAACTAATAAACGCGGATCACGAGCAAGCCAAAGTGTAACCATGCCCTCCTTACTATTTTCATTTTGTATAGGAGTAAGACAAACTGTTTGCTCTAGCATAAGTCCGGCATTTTTTAGCCACTTTTCTATTTGTAAAGCCGAAAATCCAAGACGCATATGTGCTTGATCAAAATGTGAAGAATCAGCTTTATGATAACCAAAATCCACAATCAATAAACGCCCATGAGGACGCAAAACACTTGATATCTCATGAAGAAACATTTCAGGATTTTCAAGAAAATGTAAAACCCAATGAAGAATAACTAAATCAAAAGTTGTATCTCCAACAGACAAGTGAAAAACATCGCTATCAAGCACAACTTCAACCGCATGCGTATAAAGATTAGAAAACAATTTTAAGATAGAATCTCCACCTCTTCCAATATTCAGCATCGTCTGAAATGGTTTATCGCCAATAATTTCAAGTAAAGCGTTTTCTACACCATGATCTGCCATATAGGATGACCGTAATACATCCCATTGCAACGCATTTTGTAAGAAATGCTTCTTCCTCGTTTTTTGACGCTGCTTTTTAACATCCTTCAAACGTTCTAAATCATGCGTTAACAGCACATCATTCTTTGGCAAAGCCGAAAGAATACCCATCATAATGTCTTTACCCAAAAAATCATGACAAAGCTTAAAATAAAGGCTATGCCCCTTCTGATAACGCTCAATCAATCGTGCTTCGTACAATAAACGTAAATATCGTGATATACATGCTTGCGACTGATCAAGAATAAAAATAAAATCAGGGATTGTTAAATCTTCATGATGTAAGAGCCTAAGAACACGTAAATGGCTTACTTCTGCGACCGCTTTCAGCAGCTCAGTCATTGCATCTAAACTTGCACTTTTTTTCATAATTATCCCCCTAAACATTTCTATAAACATTTGTTTATAGGAAAAAAAGTCAAGCATACAACGCATATTCTCATCTATTTTGTTCTCTCTATTTTATCATACTATGAAAAAAATAGGCTAATGTAAAAAACGAACAGATCTTATCCATCTGTCTCTCCCTATAATGATAGTAAATTGATTTATAATAATAATTCATTTATTTTTAACTTGAATAAAAAAATGGAATACCGTAAATTTTTCTCATTTCAAATCTATTCATGATAAATCAATCCAAATCATTCTCTTACAGCTCATAAACGGAGGGGACATATAGATAAAAATACCTTTTATGCCCACCTCAAAACAAGAACTGCATACCATCGAGAAAAAATAAATAACATGATAGTGCCAGCTTGCATCTTTATTAAGTAAAGACGATAATGCTCAATGACCAGAGCATTTGTAGAAATAGTGCTATACTCTTCATCCCCTCCTTTTCATTGCAATTTTACAAGCAATAACCGGTTATATATCATGAGTAGAATAACCTTATTTAGGTCATGGTTTCATAAAAGAATCTCTACTCTTTTTAATGAATAAAAACTCCCACGACGTCACATACTTTGTGTATGAACGAACCAGTATAAAAAGACACTATTTTCTCAACAAAGTTTCAATAAAATAAGAGATTCTAGCGTGTAAGAGGTTTATAATTAACATGCTTAAGATTAAGAGATTCTGCACCAAGGCGACGAACTTTATCAGCCTCATATTCAGCAAAATTACCTTCAAACCATTCCACATGTCCATCACCTTCAAAGGCTAAAATATGCGTTGCCAATCGATCAAGAAACATACGATCATGCGATATGATAACGGCACAACCAGCGAAATTTTCCAATGCATCTTCCAATGCCCCCAAAGTTTCAGTATCAAGATCATTTGTCGGCTCATCCAGAAGAAGCACATTCCCCCCCTCTTTTAGAAGTTTCGCCAAATGCACGCGATTGCGCTGCCCTCCTGATAAATTTGCCACCTTCTGCTGCTGATCTGCCCCCTTGAAATTAAAAGCCCCACAATAAGCGCGGCTATTCATCTCATATTTACCTAATTTAATAATGTCATTTCCACCAGAAATTTCCTCCCAAACAGTTTTATTACCGTCCAAGGAATCGCGACTCTGATCCACATAACTCATGTGGACTGTTTCACCAATACGTATTTGACCTGAATTAGGCTGTTCCTGTCCCGTCAACATTTTAAACAAGGTAGACTTTCCCATCCCATTGGCTCCAATAACACCGACAATGCCACCCGCAGGAAGTTTAAAAGAAAGAGAATCAATCAATACACGTGCATCATAAGCTTTAGAGAGATTATCAACTTCAATAACAACCTGTCCTAACCTTTCTCCAATAGGAATAATGATTTGCGCCTCTCCAGGACGGCGCTCACGTGCCGCCTGAACCAACTCATCATAAGCTTTAATCCGAGCTTTTGACTTTGCTTGTCGTCCTTTTGGACTAGAAGCAATCCATTCTTGTTCACGGGATAACGCACGTTGACGCGCAGCCTCTTCACGACCTTCTTGAGCCAAACGCTTGGCTTTAGCCCCCAAATAAGCAGAATAGTTCCCCTCATAAGGAATACCTCTACCACGATCTAACTCTAAAATCCAACCTGTGACATTATCGAGAAAATAACGATCATGGGTTATCAAAAGCACGGCTCCAGGATATTCACGCAGATGCCTTTCAAGCCAAGCCGTCGTTTCAGCATCTAAATGGTTTGTCGGTTCATCCAAAAGTAACAAATCAGGTTTTGACAAAAGTAATTTACAAAGCGCAACACGCCGCTTCTCACCACCAGAAAGTTTTGTGACATCCCCATTGGCTGGCGGACATCCAAGAGCAGCCATAGCCATTTCCACTTGACTTTCTAAATCCCAAAGATTCTGACTATCAATAATATCCTGAAGCTGTGCACTTTCATCAGCCGTTTCTTCGCTATAATTCATCATCAATTCGTTATAACGCTCAAGAATTGCCTGTTTATCTGCAACACCTTCCATCACATTGCCGCGCACATCTTTGCTTGCATCAAGCAAAGGCTCTTGTGGTAGATAGCCACAGCGCGCTCCTTCACAAAGCCATGCTTCTCCTGTATATTCCTTATCTAGCCCAGCCATAATACGTAAAATCGTTGATTTACCAGCACCATTTGGCCCTAAAATACCGATCTTCGCATCTGGATAGAAAGACAAATGAATATTTTCTAAAATTTTTTTATTGCCGTAAGACTTGTTGAGCCCAGCCATATGATAGATAAATTGACGTGCCATAAATTTCTCTTTATATTGCGCGATATTAAAGATTAGGGTTTGAAAAAATTGCTTTCGCTTTTTGAAACTGTACAGTAAATAGTGCTTACACCGTATCAAAAGCTTTTCGCTTTATATTGGTACATTTTTTCTAATCTCACAAGCCCCAGTATGGTTCTGAATGCAAAAAAACATCGCCTCAAAAAGCAAAAAGCAAATCTTTTTAGCTGTCCCTGAAACATGTTATCAAACATTGCCCATCTTTTCCATACCAGATATAACCTTGTATTTTTATCGTATTAAACCAACTTATCAATGTGATAGGATACCAGAAAGAAAAGCAATTCTCTACGCGCCTTCTTTTTTTGCCTTATGGGCTTTATATTACGCCGTAAAAAATCCTTCCCTTTTTTCATCGATTTTTTGTTACGGGAAACAATGGACTTCACCCCTTGCCTTGATGTGGCTTAAATTACGTTTACAAAATGACTGCCGCCTTATGGGATCTGACGTCCCAAGCCCAATGATCATGAAGGCGTTGCATCAATACGTAGCAACAAATGACTACAGTGCACTTCCCATTGGTACGTGGTTACAATTCGTAAAAAACTATAAAACAAATTGTAAAAACTTATCCATTCCCCTCTTTTGGCTTGATAACTGTAAAAATAGTATCAATATTCAGCAACTCATTTCAAAACTTCAAGGCGAAATATAGCTTTTTAAAAATACGATAAAAGCGCGTCTCCTATGAGGAATATATTTATGGAAAAAAAAGCCTTAATCGTCATTGATGTTCAAAATGACTTCTTACTTGGTGGAGCACTTGCAGTACCACAAGGTGATACTATTTTACCCGCCATCAATAATCTCATAAATCATTTTGATCACGTTATCTTAACCCAAGACTGGCATCCCAAAAACCATTGCAGCTTTGCTTCCTGCTATCCTGAAAAAAAAACCTATGATACAGTCACTCTTGACTATGGTCCTCAAATACTTTGGCCTGATCATTGTATACAAGGAACACAAGGAGCAGAGTTTCATACATCTCTTAGAGTGGAAAAGGCACAACTTATCCTTAGAAAAGGCTATAATCCAAAAATGGATAGTTATTCTGCCTTTCTTGAAAATGATCAAAAAACACCAACAGGTTTACATGTTTATCTCAAAGAGCATGGTTTTACCAAGCTCATTATGTGTGGCTTAGCAACTGATTTTTGTGTCGGTTTCTCTGCTCTTCACGCCATACAATACGGTTTTAAAGTCAGTGTTTCATTAAATGCTTGTGCTGGTATTGATGTAAACGGATCACTAAACACTATGCTTAAAACTATGAACGAAGCAGGAATAGAACTGTTAATGCTCTCCTAAAATATTCTTTTCTCATCTCCCATTATAACATTCTGATTTATAATGAATAAATTTTTTTACCTATTTAAGAAAGGAACCAAAATATCGTAAAATTCTCTCATTTCAACCCTATTTCAACACCATTCTCTTAAAACATCACAAATAGGATTGATGTATGAATAAAAGTCTTGCAAAAAAACAGCCAAAATGCTTCTTATGAACCATTAAATGAAAAAGCTGTTATAATACTGAAAGCTGGTAAAAAGTATAGCGTAAACTTGCACCTTATATTGAAGTCAAAAAGCCTCTATACGTCAAAAGTTATCCAAAAGATTATACATTATTTCCCTCATGGAGGGAAATCGCGCAATAGTGTCAACTTCAAAACAAAAACATCAATAAGCAATAACATGGCATTTTTTGCATAAAAAGCCTCTCTCTATTCAAAGACATGCGATAAACAAAAGCGTGAGAAAACACGAATTTTTCATTACTTAGACACGCCCTGTTTATCCAATTGACAACGCTTAAAACGAATCGAAGAATACAATGCCATTCCAATAATACAGACTCCCACAAGTCCTGTTAATACTTCAGGAACCGATATAATCGTTTGCAGATACATAATTACGGCAAGAACTAAAATTGCATAAAAAGCACCATGCTCCAAATAACAATAATGCAACAATGTTCTTGATTCAACCAACATAATCGTCATAGAACGAACGTAAAATGCACCGATACCAAGACCAATGGCGATAATAAAAAGATTGTGTGAAAAAGCAAAAGCACCAACCACACCATCGAAAGAAAAACTAGCATCAAGAACTTCTAAATAAAGAAACGCTCCCACTCCCCCTTGTGTCACTGTCGTTAAAGTCTTTTTAGGAGTATCCAAGAGATGACCGATAGCTTCAACACCCACAAAGGTCAAAAGTCCATAAAGAGCCGCCAATAAAAAAGTTACTTTATCTTCTGCGTCAACATATCCTGAAACAAATAATATCAAAATCAAAACAATTGCAACATCAATCCCTGTAATCGCCCCCAATTTTTGAGCCGGTCTCTCTATAACATTAAGCCAATGCACTTCTTTTTCAGAATCAAAAAAATATTTTAAGCCAACCATCATAAGGAAAGTTGCTCCAAAAGCGGCAATCCCCATATGCGCATCGGTTAAGACTTCAGCATATCGATGTGGTTCCCATATCGCTAATTTGACTGCCGCAATGGGATTAATCCCAACAGCAACAACAACTACCAATAACGGAAAAACAATCCGCATCCCAAATACAGCTATCAAAATGCCCCATATAAGAAAACGGCGACGCCATAACGGATCCATTCTACCAAGAATACGCGCATTGATAATAGAATTATCAAAAGATAAAGAAATTTCCAAAATCCCTAAAACACAGCAAATAAAAAAATATTTAAGAAAACCAGTAATGCTTCCCGTTTCGAACCAACCAATAGCCCCTCCTAAAAAAATACCAATAATCGTGAAAAAAAAAGCACACCCAAAATAGCGTAATAGGGCCATGATCATTCCTCAAAGTTTATTTTCTAATTCAACTACAGCATACACAGTATAAATCCAAAGCTTGCATCTCTTTAAAATTGCATTTATTAATGCAGAGGTGTATAGAATATATATGGTAAAGTTACATGAGAATTTTCTCAAAAAAACAAGAGACAGAATGCAGTAAACACAAAATTTTGTTTTGAAATGAATATTAGTCCTCAATACAATAAATTAAAAATAAAAAAATAAAGAGAAATTAAAACTATAATATTGACATTACATCATAGAATATTAATACATAGTGTGCTTTTATTAATCAAAATTTATACCATGATGATTTACTGAGGGAGATAATTCGTGGCACGTCCTGAAACTGAATCAAAAACTATATTTGGAAAACGTTTACGTTATGTACGTCTTGCTTTAGGTGATCCATCACGTGAAACCTTAGCGAAAAGTTTTAGCATGACAAAAAATTCCATTGCTTTTTACGAGCGTGGAGAGAGAGAACCCAATCTTAGTGTTTTACAAACATATCGCACGTTGTATGGTGTCAATATTAATTGGCTTTTAACTGGACAAGGAAAAATGTTTGATGCCGAATACACAAAGGGTGATTTTGACTGGAATTATTTTATTAAAAAAATTGAAGGGCTTGAAGAAACAATTGCCAATAATGATCATAATGAAAAACTAAATCGAGAGAAAATCGATAGCTCTTATGAAAAATTGCAGCAATATTTATCAAAGCAAGGTATATCAAATGGACTACCCCCTAAAACGGCAATCTCTTTGATTGATATGAAAGCCAAAATGGCCAATTCTTATACTCTTAGCTTATTTATTGATTTACTCATTCGCAGCGTATCCCAAAAAGAGGTTATAGCAAACCAATAAACGTCTATTTTAAAAGAGAAAAAAGAAACGATTAAACTCTACCAGTGTGGAGAACGGTTTTTTATTGTGTCCATGCTGGTGGAATTTTGTATTCTCTATAAACTTTGTTTCTGTAATGATAGTAAAAATATTCGCATTATAAATGAATGTATAGTGTCATTAAATTAAAAAAAATAATTTTATAGTATAAAATTCTCATTCATATCTTATTGACAAGAAATTTTTTCTTGTTAAAAGAATAATAGCTCTCATAGAAGATTTTTTTAGGTCAGAAAATTTAAGGGGCATATATTGACGACTTCCTATAGAGACATAGATTAATGTTCATAAACGGATTAGTTGAGTATTTATCCTGAAAATTATCAGCTATTTTATGAGGTGGGAAGCATGTATTTTGAAGTGTTTCAAGGAGTTCACAATCAATGGTACTGGCGTTTAATCTCGGGAGATGCACAAAAAATTGCTTTTTCAAGTAAAGGTTATCCAACAAAACAAGATATTCTTATGAATATTGAACAAATCAAAGAAATTACGCATAAGGCTCTTATCAGAGAATTACAGTCCTGACATTCTTTACCATTAAGATAAGCGTTTATTTTATATAATGGGGTTTTGAGTTATTTTGGTGATGAATGAAAAGTAACTGATTTTATCTCAATGAAAGAGAGCTTTTGTCTTATTTTTAACACGCGCAAATAACAGTAAATTTTTGCAGGTTGTATGTTTGTTTTCAAACATAATCAGATCTTTATAACATCTATCAAGAGCCCCCCCTCAAATTTTGTATTTTTCATAAAAAGCAAATGCACATGAAGATAAGATAAATCATAAATTAGGAATATGATTGCTCTCGCAGAGATCAATATCTTTTACGTTCATCTTCCTATTCTGTGTCCGATAGCATAACTGGCTTATCCACTTCATCTTCATAAAAAGCAAATATCTCTTTCTTTCTATTATCATGCAATTTTTATGCCTATTGGTTGAAGCTATCATAATATTTTTATATCCCAACACCTAAAAAGAACATACAAAATCGCTTTCAGTAATAATATAATATCACCACAACAATTGTTGAATCTTATATACAGATTTTTTTAATAACCTAGCATATCTATAAATCAGCGCATTATCATAAAATTTTATTTTATGATCAATGATACTCTATCTTATAAAATTAAATCTTTTCATAAGTCAGAGTAAACTTGAATATTTTGTTTCAATACAATTTCCCCACCAGCACTGTCATTGACTTCATTAAAGTTTATCTCTCTCATCACTCCAGTCTTTCTAAGACATTTTCAAAGCCTTTAATGCATAAATTCGATACAAAAAATGAATATAGTTACTCTTTATCATCTTTAGATTGAAGTTCTTTTTGATATTTCTTTTCATTTTCTTCATATTGTTTAATTTGTTTTTTCAGTTTTTCAATCGTTTGATCGCGTCTTTTAATCACCATATTTTGCTCTCTAATAGCTCTATTTCGTTCTTCAGTCATCTTCATAGAATCTCTTAAAAACTCATGCTTTATCCTTCTGGACTCCTCTTTTAAAGCTTTAACTTGACTACGATAATATAAAGAAAACCGAAATATAACTCCGCTGAACAACAAAACAACAACCATTGCTCCCCATAAAATTTCGTTTACACTCATTTAGATCTCCTTTAATTTCCGCTCAAGTAATCATCTTAACCAATTTCTTTGTTGCATCCTCAATCAAAAAAAGAATGCAATAAACCGGCATGTTCCAAGTGCGAACAATCACTCTCGGCATTCTTATTTTCTCTATTAAAACATTGATAAATGATATAAAAAGCACTCTGAAAGTGGCTAAATCCACACGCTCACACCAATTATTTGCGGCATATTTATTGACACAAAATATATAAAATAAGGAATTTCAAACAAAACGAACGATGCAATAAAATCAACACATGCCTTCCTCAACCACTCCTATCTTCCTCTTGTACACCATGTGAAGTTCTGTTACATGTAGGGACTTCTTCTTACAAAAATCTGCAGGGTTAAAAAGCACAGCATCTCTGTAAAATTTGGCCCTCTTATAAATCTTTACATCACGACAAACTAAAGCGTTCTCATAAACTCTAACCTTTCTATAATCACGAGCATCACCATAAACTTCAAAACATTGAACATTCAAAACTTGATCAAAAAAGAGCGCATTAGTTTAAACATATACATCTCCATTCACATGTAAATGACTATAAAACCTCCCCTTTCATAAACACGCGAATTCTTGCACCCCCCTACACAACCATATATTAACGCATTGTTATAAATAAGAATATCCTTGTAAAGACAGACTTCATTATAACCGCAACATCATAAAAAATACATTCATCCTCATAAAACACATTGATCGAGTATATCCATCCTACCAAACCACCACCTTTGTGAATCAGATTATCTTCATGTTCAATAAAATACCTCAGATCACCTTTTTTGATATTTCCCAAATTTCCTAACGCACACACGCGATATACTAACCGATAGTGATCTAATTTATTACAATAAAGGAAAAATCAGCATTCTTTGCTTATGAATTTATATTTTTTTCTACAGCCATTACCCTATCTCTTAAGGCTCTAAAGCTTCATTATAGTCACATACCGCCTCAATGCAGAATTTTTTTACAAATGCTGATATCGGAGTATATCTTGATTTATCATATCGCTGCGTATACTATTATGATAAAATCTCATGAGTATGTGAGAGTGTATTACCGTTTTCGGTATACGCACTGATTTTGTCACATCGTCACAACCGTATAACTAAGCAACCATTTTTTATTGATTCGAATCTGAAAGTGTATGGAGACATTTTGTTATTAGTTAAAAACAACTCTATATGCCTCATAAGCGAAGAGCTCTGCATGGATATTCTCACGCTCCTTGTATCATATATTCTGGATTCGCAATGCAATATTAACGCTATAGCGTAAATATGTAAAGGTCTAAAAATGACACAGACTGAAAAAGATTGGTTCCAACGCTTAGTTGAATTGATAAAAAGTGACGGACGAACAATGATTGAAATAAGCAGAGCCGCAGGTTGTGGACAAAATTACGTCCAACAAATGATAAATGGAGGAAAGAGGCCTTCAGTAGATAAACTCATGGCTATTTTGAACACACTGGGAAATGCTAGTGCTATATATGTAATAACTGGTTTCAACATATCGGATGAAGACTTAAAACTCATAACTTTGATTTCGTCTGGAGATAAAAAGAAGATTGAAGCCTTAAATGTTCTGTTGAATGAGCGGCCTCTGTAAAATTTTCCACTCTATCTAATATCGCTTGCTTTTGAGACGTCGATAAAGACTCCCATTTCACAATAATATCAGATAGAGCCGCCTCAAATTTTTTATCATTCTTCATAGTCATACTCCGTGTAGTCAAACTATATAACGCTAAAGCGTTTAAAATATATCTCATACCTCAGAAAAAAATATTTGCAATAGGCAGTATGGAAGCAATTGTATACAAACTTATTTTATAAAATCAGACGAAGTTCTATTAGTCACGTACCATGGTGAAACAGAAAGCATCGCACGATCCAGACCTTCTTATGAAAATTGGTATGATCACTTTTATCAACAATATGAATAATGTTACGCAAATCTTATGATTCGAACCAATAATAAATTAATGTGAAAATATCTCTTAAAATACTCCTGAACTCTCATATAAGAGAACATGAAAAGCTCATTTCGGAAAGAATATATCATAATTTTGTTCTACATAGCACCATCTATGTTTTTAAAACAATATTGCAAAGCAAGAATATCATAATGTTATAGGAATAAGTTCTTATAAAGAGCTTGCACTACTTAAAACTCTGAAACACGTTTATAGAGAACCTCTCCTCTGAACACACCTTTGTAAACACTGATATAAATATCTATCATGGATAAAAATGGTAATAATTAAAAAAATAAAACGAATCATTCCCCATGATCTGTTTACGTAAATTGTATGCAAACTTGCAATAAAAAATTAATTCCCATCCATAAATGGAAAGTTATATTTTACAAAGTATGATCTTGAAGAAGAAGTGTATTTTTCCAACAAAAAGTCCCCTGCCAATCATTTTCATAAGAGAAGAAACTCATAACAAAGATCAAACTCTCTTCACAATCAATACAAGGAAAATTTTAGCAATACAAAAAAAGAGCTAGATTTATCAAAATAGGATCAATACCCGATGAGAATAAAATCAAAAAAGACCTTTGGTTCTTCAATAACAATTCGAATTACATGCTATACTTTGAGCATTAAACAGAAAATACACGAAGGCCAAAATGGTATTTTAATGAATTTTCCAACATCATAGAAAACATTCCTTACAGAATAATAAAATGCTTATTACAATAAAATTTGCATGATGCAAAGAAACACCAATAATCATTCAATGAACTGTTCAAAGAGCAATTGATTAAATTCTTTTCCAGAGCACACTCAACCGTCACGATGAACAATATCTCTCAAAAATCAGCAAAAACGCCTTTCTTGGAAAAAAGGAGATATCAACAAATATTATCATCATTGACCCCATGATACACATGTACGCCGATAGATCATCATATTCTTTTATATATAATCTTTCCTCATGATAATGCTGTTCGAACGTTTAAAAGACGTTAACATCACTCAGAAAAAAGCGAATTTGCACTCAATGTTTTTTGAGCCATATGTTCTAAATAGGCACAATCTTTAAAATTAGTTTTATTGGGATCAGTTCATTTACAAAACAAGCATAAATAAACGCGTCTAATGAAGGTTCTCGCCTCTTATTTTATGAAGAAGACCATACAGAAAAAATAAAAAACAGCATATAAATTAAGAAAGTAAACAGCGACACGTATCAGTTAACCCAAATGCTACAATGTTGCAAATGAAGACACTTCTTTAAAAAGTATGCCATCACTTTACATTAAAATAACTGATAGAAAAATTAAAAAAACGAAAGAGGTAGAATCTTAAAATTTTTATATAAACTATCGCTTTCCTATTGGTGGGCCCGGAGGGACTCGAACCCCCAACCAAGCGGTTATGAGCCGCTGGCTCTAACCAATTGAGCTACAGGCCCCATATAGGTTGTTTCTCTCTAAACTAAAATGCCCTATGATACAAGAGCTGACCCAGATTATAATCAATCTTTTTCTCTTTTCTATTGGTTTTTTTTTCAGTACCCTAGTTTCTTTATAAGAACTCTTAAAAATGATAGAGAGTAGTCAACTGACAAATGTAAAGGAATAGATATGATAGAAAAGAAAATTCAACCACTGAAGGGGTCTCTGGTTAAAATAGCTCTATTAGCATTCACGCTCTTAGCCTCTTCATTGACTGTACGTGCTTATGCTGAAGAAAATAAAATAAAAAATGCAACGATTACAGTGACGGCAATCGGAGAAAGTCAGGCAGTACCGGATATGGCAATTATTAATCTCGCCGTTGTTACCCATGACAAAACAGCCCAAAAAGCTTTAGCTTCCAATAATCAATCTATCAATGATATTATAAAGGCTTTTAAAAACAATGGCATTCAAGCGAATGATTTGCAAACATCAGGCTTATCCATTTATCAGTCGAATCCTGATAACCACCACGAAAAAAAGAATAATGAAAAACTCTATCATGTTTCAAATTCTTTAACTGTCCGCATTCGTGATCTTACCAATGCTGGTAAAATCTTTGATCAAGCAATGACACTGGGGGTTAATTCAGTTAACGGTATTACGTTTACCAACGCAGATACGAAGCCATTTTATCAAGAAGCACGCAAAAAAGCCATTACTGAAGCCATTGAAAAAGCGCAAACGATAGCGCAAGCTGCCGATGTAAAATTAGGAAAAATTATTGAAATCAATGAAAAAGATGATTACTATCATCCAACACCGCGCCTCATGAGCAGAGCAGCAGATGCAAGCTACGCAAATACAAATTTTGCAAGCGGTGAATTAAATTATAACGTGAGTGTCACCGTAGTCTTTGCTATCGATTAAATGAGCAAGCATTGTGTAAAACAATCATATCACTGGCCTTCACACAGAAGACCAGTAATATGAGCGAGGTAAGCTTCTTCAGATAATAATTCGTCTTCATAAACCTCTATTTGTCCACGTGCAGAAGCATGTGCGTAATGCACCGTCTGAGAATCCCCCGATACCAATGGATGCCACCACGGAAGATCTTTTCGTTCATAAACTAATCTATAAGCACAACTTTCTGGAAGCCAACGCGCCGTTTTAACTGTTGTAATGTCTAATGATATACAATCTGGTACGATTGAGTGACGATGAGCATAGTTTCGACACCTACAAGTTTCTCCATCTAAAAGACGACAAGCAATACTGGTTGCATAAAGGTCACCCGTATCATCGTCCTCAACTTTGTGGAGGCAACAACGACCACAGCCATCACAAAGGCTCTCCCACTCAGAAATGGAAATTTCTTCTAATTTTTTCACTTTCCAAAAGGGAAGTTTTCCACTCATAAACTCAAGCACACCTTTTTATTTAAAACGATCTATAAAAAACGAAAGAATTAAAAGTTTAATGTCTATAATTTCATATATTTCTGTCTGTTAAAAAGATTTAACTCAATGCATACTTAAATCATTTTCTTAAAATCTCTCTGAATAACAAGAGGATATTCAGAAAATATCTCAATAAATGAACATACTCTATTGAAATATCCCTTTGTAAGCTAACAAAGAATGCAATAGAATGTGCGCCTTGAAATGATAGAATAATTTCTGCAAAGAATACACCTTTCGCATCAAAAAGTCAGTATGCTGCAATAGCAGCACTATAAGTTTATTCCTAATACATCCCCTCTTTTAAGAAACAAATCGTTACACGCAAGAGAATATTTTACCATTCATTTTTTTGAAAGACGACCACACCACTCTTTGCCCCATATCTGTTATTTTCAGAAAGAAAAATACAAAATCCCCCCCCAGAAAAACATTAAATATCATCAACTTTCTAGGTTATTCAAAGCCACCTCATATTTTTCTTTTTTTTTCAAAAAATCATCCAAATACAAGAGAATACCCCTCCCCCCCCCTCATTAAGAAGAAAGGAGGAATTCTTAAAATGTATGAATTTCTTTATTTAAGAATCGAGAAAACTGCGCAACTTTCGCGAACGACTAGGATGTTTCAATTTACGAAGTGCCTTTGCTTCAATCTGACGAATACGCTCTCTTGTAACTGAGAATTGTTGTCCCACTTCTTCCAATGTATGATCGGTATTCATCCCTATTCCAAACCGCATCCGCAAAACACGTTCTTCTCGTGGTGTTAATGAAGCAAGAACACGTGTTGTCGTATCTCGAAGATTAGCCTGAATAGCTGCATCAATCGGCAATAAAGCATTTCTATCCTCAATAAAATCACCCAAATGGGAATCATCCTCATCACCAACCGGTGTTTCAAGTGAAATAGGTTCTTTTGCAATTTTAAGAACCTTTCGCACTTTTTCTAACGGCATAGAAAGCTTGCTAGATAACTCTTCTGGTGTTGGTTCTCGTCCAATTTCATGGAGAATCTGACGCGAGGTACGAACGATTTTGTTAATTGTTTCAATCATATGAACAGGGATACGAATAGTCCGTGCCTGATCAGCAATTGAACGCGTAATAGCCTGACGAATCCACCATGTCGCATAAGTCGAAAACTTGTAGCCGCGCCGATATTCAAACTTATCCACAGCCTTCATCAAACCGATATTGCCCTCTTGAATAAGATCAAGAAACTGCAAACCACGATTAGTGTATTTTTTTGCAATTGAAATGACAAGACGTAAATTAGATTCTACCATCTCTTTTTTGGCAATTGTTGATTCGCGTTCACCTTTTTGCACCTGCATAACAATCCGACGGAATTCACCAATTGAAATAGCCGTTTCTTGTGCAAGATTTTGTATTTCACTCCGCAATTTTTGAATTTCTTTTGCTTCACGCATCGAAAATTCTTTCCAACCAGGTGTAGGTAAAGTGGCAATATAATTCATCCAATCTGCATCCAATTCACGTCCTTGGTATTCTTTTAAAAAATCCTCATGGCCAATGCCATAGCTATTGGCAATCCGTTTCAGCTTACCTTCATTCTGAATCAATCTCTTATTGATGTCATAAAGCTGTTCAACCAAAGCTTCGATACGATTTTGGTTCAAAGAAAGAGATTTTACTGCTTGAATCAACGCACCCTTTAATTGAATATATTTTTTCTTCTGAGAAGATGTAAGAGCTCCCTCTTTACGCTCTGCCAAACTGCTTTCAACATGCTGATCTTGCAATTTTCGTAATTTTACATAGGTTTGAGCAATAAAATCCAATGTTTCCATAACTTGAGGACAAAGTTCATTTTCCATTGCCGCAAGCGATAAGTTAACATCATCATCGTCTTCTTCCTCATCTTCCTCAATGTTTCTCTCTCCTATGCTCTCCCCCATATTATGTATACCAGAAGACATTTTTTCTTCTTTTGTCTTATCCACTTCACTTCTCTCAATAACAGGAGCCTGCTTTGCTTCTGGACCAGCATAAGTCGTTTCAAGATCAATAATTTCGCGAAGAAGAATACGCTGTTCTTTTAACTCGTCACGCCAAATAATAAGAGCCTGAAAAGTCAAAGGGCTCTCACAAAGTCCGGCAATCATTGTCTCACGCCCTGCTTCAATACGCTTAGCAATGGCAATTTCGCCTTCCCGTGAAAGAAGCTCAACAGCCCCCATTTCACGCAAATACATACGCACCGGATCATCGGTGCGATCTGTTACTTCGCGCTTATTCGTTGTCGTTGCAATTGCGTAACTAGAGGACTCTACTAAATCACCGCCTTCTACAGTAACTTCCTCTTCATAATTTTCAGCATCAACTTCATCCTCATCATCCACAACATTAACCCCCATCTCAGAGAACATCGCCAAGATATCTTCAATTTGTTCGGATGTAACCTCTTCAGACGGAAGAACTGCATTGAGTTCATCCATCGTTACGTAACCATTTTTTTTGGCAAGTTTAATCATTTTCTTGATGGCATCATCAGAAAAATCAAGAAGAGGGCCATCTAAACTCGCTTGGCTTTTTACTTCTGCATTATCTTTCTGTTTAACCTTTGTTGCCATACCATAACTCCACTCGATCACGCCATAGTTTCTATGTGACCAGCTTTTTTGTTCTCACTTCAATCACCCAATAGTTTCTCATATATATTTCTTAAGAGATTACTATTAGAAAGAATACATTTTGTATACACCTTGTCATTCAGACAAAAACGCGGGAAAACTCCAGAAGTTTCCCCGACACCTCTCAGCCCTTCTGAGATAATCTCTGTACCCTATCGTAAGAACCAATTTCCCGCTTTTCCTAAAATTTGCCCGCTTTTTCTAAAATTTAATCATCACCTTTATGAAAATATTACTCCACATAAAACTTCCTTATCTAAAATTTAAGTGACTGATTCGCATTAAAAAAGCGAATCATTTTATCGTATCTTGTGCATTCCCGTCTATTTTTTCATCCAACCAACTTCCAAACCCTTCAATTAACGCTTCTGTTGCCTGCATCTGCTCCAGCTCATTTTTTATCTCACGAAGCAGATCAAAAACCTCACTCTTAGGATTTTCTACAAGTTGCTCTTCAATATCCTGTAACCTTTTATGTAGGTGGTGTTCTTGAAGATGCAAGTAGACAGCTTGTTTTAATATAGCACGTGCATCTTCTATAGGGGCTCCACTAAAGATAATACGCATACCAATATTTTGCACAAGATGTTTCATACGCTCTAACAGAGCCTTTTGCCCTCTTTTTTCCAAGAACGCAACCATTGTCTCTTTATCATGAAGCTGCTGATTGCCAAGAATTTCCAACATAGCTTGATGAAAACACATCAATTGAGTATTTTTTAATTCTAACTCAGAAAGAATCTCAAAATTTTCATACCACAACTCAGGATAGTAAGCTAAAGTGAGTAAAATCACTGCTTCACGCAAAGGAATAGCTTGCGAAGAATTTCGTACTATTTCAGAATTTGCTAACAGAGAAAAGGATTGCTCTTTAAAAATCCTATTTGGCGAAGACAGACCATATCTTCCTCCTCCCTTTTTTTTCGAAAAAGAGGGACGAAAAAAATCAAAAAGGCGTTTTTTTACATCTTGCAAATAATAACGACGAACATCTTCATCCTTAATCGTAAAAATTTGTTGTTTTAGGTGTTTTTCCAGAGCTGCTCGTGTCTCTGGAGTTTCAAAATGCTTTCCATAGGTAGCACGCCACCATAAAAGCTCACTCAAAGGAATTGCTTTTTGCAAAAAAGAAGAAAAAAGCTGTGCGCCACCAGCACAAACAATTTCGTCAGGATCTTTTCCTTGCGGCAACAAAACAAAGCGTACACAAACCCCTACCCTTAAAAGAGGCAATACACGATCTGCAACACGAAAAGCAGCTTTTAAACCCGCATCATCTCCATCAAAACATAAAATAGGCTCCTTCCCCATCTGCCATAAAAGCTCAATTTGTGCTTCCGTTAATGCTGTACCTAAGGGTGCTACAACTCCTTCAAAACCAGCTTTAGTCAATGCAATGACATCCATATACCCCTCAACAACAAGAAGTGAATGAATTTTTTCATCGCCAACAAAGCGGCTATTTTTGCGCGCCGCCGCCGCATTATAAAGTATATTTCCTTTATGAAACAACACTGTTTCAGGACTATTGAGATATTTTGCTCGTGCCTCTTTCTCTAATGCACGTCCTCCGAAAGCCACCACGCGTCCACGCAAATCTTCAATAGGAAATATAATGCGATTTCTAAATCTGTCATAAGAATCTGTACTCTCCTCATGCACTGTGAGAAGTCCACATTCTTCCATTTGCTTGATTGAAATGCCACGTGCACTCAAAGCTTCTTTCAAAGCCGTACGCTTTACCGGCGCAAAACCAATTCGGAAACGTTCTACAAGCTCTGATGTAACTCCACGTGCATCCAGATAACGACGTGCTTGTGCACCTCCTTTATCGCGTAAATTATATTGGAAAAAATCTGTAGCAATTTTCATCACATCATAAAGATCAGCTTTTTCCATTTGACGTTTATAACTTTGTGGATCTTCAATAGGGATTTTTATTCCCGCAAAATCAGCCAAACGCTCTACACTTTCTGAAAAATGCAATCCATCAAGATCACAAAGGAAAGTAAAAATATCTCCGCTTACACCACAACCAAAACAATAATAGCGTCCTTTATGATCATCACAATGAAAACTAGGCGTTTTCTCACCATGAAATGGACAACAACACCAAAAATCTCCCCGTGAAGGCTTACTTTTTCGAAGGTCAAAATCCACTCGTTGGCCAATTACGGTTGAAATTGGGAGTCTGGTACGCAATTCATTAAGGAAATCGGGCGGAAAACGCATTATCTCTCACAGAGTTTGAAAATTCTTTTTTGCATATTTAACGACTTTAGAGCATAATTCCAATACTTCCTCTTAAAGCAGTTGTAAAATTTTAAATTCTCAACTGTATATAATCTTAGAAATGGAGAGTAAAAAAGTGATCGAATTTATTGTTCAATACCCGTGGTTAGAGGCTATTTCTTGGCTTACTATTCTTACTATAGCTGTCCTTTTAATCAACTTTCTAGGACAAAAAACACTCATTCACGGAGCAAAAAAACTCTCTTCTCTCCTCCCCCAAAATACAACGACCGATATTAAAAATGCTACTCAATACATAGCAAATATCATTTCAGCTTTTATTCTTTCAATCGGCGTTAATTTTATAGAAACATTACCCAATGCATTCAGCACTGTCATCGGTAATGTTGCCAATGCCTTCATTATCTTTTTTGTTGTCCTGACAATTTCTGCTTGTCTCAATGTCATTAACATCCTTTACGAACAACGTCCAACAGCACGACTAAAACCGATAAAAGGTTATATTCAAATTGCTAAAATTGCACTTTTTACTGTTGCGGTAATTTTAATGGTCGCCACATTGATTGACCGCTCCCCTCTTATTCTTCTCTCCGGTCTTGGTGCAATGGCCGCAGTTCTCATGTTAATTTTTCAAGATACGCTTCTTTCTCTCGTTGCCGGTATTCAAATTTCATCCACCGACATGGTTCGTGTTGGTGATTGGATTGAAATTCCCAATCTCGGTGCCGATGGTGATGTTATTGAAATTGCTCTTCATACTGTTAAAGTTCAAAATTTCGACAACACCATTACCTCAGTTCCTATCCGTAAACTTGTGACTGACCCTTTTAAAAATTGGCGTGGAATGCAAGAATCGGGTGGAAGGCGCATTAAACGCTCCCTTTTTATTGATCAATCAAGTATCCATTTTCTCACAGAAGAAGAACAAAAATATCTTTCCCGATTTAATTTATTAGAAAATTATTTCACGCAAAAAACAGCAGAAATCGAACAATGGAATGCTCAATTAGATAAAAATCATGATGTCTTAGCCAATACACGCCGTTTAACCAACATTGGAACTTTTCGTGCTTATGTTTTTGCATATCTGCAACAGCATCTAAACATCAACCCTAATATGACCCTCATGGCACGACAATTACCTCCTACAGAAAATGGATTACCCTTGGAAATCTATTGCTTTACGAACACCACCGTTTGGATAGACTATGAACAAATTCAAGGTGATATTTTTGATCACCTTTATTCCATTCTTCCCTTTTTTGGTCTAAAGGTTTTTCAAAATCCAAGCGGTTATGATTTTAACCAAGCATTAAAAGTGAAATAAAAACGATAAATTTCAATTTATTAATTTTGAGGCAACCATATTCATACCAACAAAGAAAGAATAAAGTATCATGAACGGTTCATTGGTACTCCTTCATCTTGCCGGCGCTATTTCTTTACTTCTCTGGGCCACACGCATGGTGCGCACAGGAATTGAACGCGCCTATGGTGACAGGCTCAAATATAAAATGTGCCACATCATTTCAAAACCATTGTTTGCTGTAAGTTTTGGGCTTTTTACAGCCATGATTTTACAAAGCTCTACAGCCATAACACTCCTCGTTGGTTCTTTCGTTGAATCTGGTTTTGTCTCTGGAATAGCGGGACTGATGGCTGTACGCGGAGGAGAATTAGGATCAGCAGTCGTTGTTAAAATCCTAACCTATGATCTCACACTTGTGGTGCCCCTTTGTCTTTTAATTGGCACTTGTATCTTCATGACAACAGAAAAACGTGAATGGCGTCAAATAGGACGTATTGTCATCGGCATTGGTCTTTTGATTTTGTCTTTACAAATGATAAGTACAGCGACAGAACCTCTACGCAATAGCAAAATTTTGCCTAGCATCATTCGTTATCTTTCAACCGATCCTGTTTCCACTTTTTTGTTGGCTGCAGCCTTAACCTACCTCTTACATTCATCCATTGCAGGAATCATTTTGCTGGTCAATTTCGCCAACTACGATCTTATCCATACGCAACTTTGCATTGTTATGGTTCTTGGTGTCAACTTTGGCTCTTCTCTTATAGCACCACTTTTAACGCGCAACGCTTCTCCTAATACCCGCCTCGTTCCCTTGGGAAATTTACTCATGCGTGGAGCTGGTTCAATCCTTGTACTTGTCTTATTTCTCTCCTTTCAACCACCCATCACATGGCTTGGCAAGAACACCCCTACTCAAGTGATTAATGCCCATATCATTTTTAATGTTTTCATTCTCCTTGCTGGAATACCGCTTTCAAAGTGGGTTTTAAAATTGACCACTCAAATTGTTCATATCAGTGCAAAAAAAACGCAAACCGATAAAACGCTCAATTTATCTGATCAAACAGCTCTTGATGATAGTGTTCTTGAACGCCCAACTCTCGCCCTCTCGAATGTCATGCGTGAAGTCATTCATATTTGCGATCTAGTAGACATCATGCTAGAAAAAATCATGGGACTTTATGAAAAGCCTGATCCCAATATTATTCGTGAACTCAACCAACTAAACACTATATTGGACAAAAAACATATCGCCATCAAACTTTATCTTGCGCGATTAGCAGGACAAAAATTATCCGATAAAGAAGCTCTTCAAATGCAAGAACTTCTGGGTGCTTGTATAAAATTAGACCAAGCAGGAGATATCGTTATTCATAATATGTTGATGCTGGTTAAAAAGAAACAACAAAAAGCTCTACAGTTCAGCAGCGAGGGCTGGAATGATCTGCTTCGTTTCCATGCCATTGTACTGGCCAACGCGCATATAGCATTTAACGTTCTCGTCTCACGTGACACGTACACTGCACATCTATTGGTACAAAAAAAAGATCAACTACGAAACTTAGAAAAAGAGATGAGTTTAAAACATTTTAAACGTTTGCGTGAAGGGGATCTCAAAAATGTAGAATCATCCAGTCTTCATCTCGACACTGTCCGTGATCTCAAACAAATTAACTCTCTTTTAACCTCAATGATCTACCCCATTTTAGAGGAACAGGGACTTCTTCAAAGTTCTCGCTTACGCAATCCTTCTGAAGAACAGACAGAAAAATCTTAAAATTTTAAAATAACTTGAATAAGAAATGCACCCCATCTATCATTCAATTTTGAACATTCAAATACCTTGATCAAAATATCAATTTAGTAAAAATATTTTATCTATTTGACGTTTTAAATGAATTTTCTTCATCGTAAAATTCTTCCATTTAAAGTCTACTCATGATGAATTGCTCAAAGTCATTTTCTTGCACATTACAAACAAAGTAGCATATAGAATAGAACTCTTGAAGAAAGACATCAAAATACCTAACCATCTCAAAGCCAAGACTGTTCGCAATATAAAGAGATGGTCAAGAGCATGACAGTTGCAATCTAAATCCGCCTTGTAAAAAGGGAATCGCTTCACAGTAGCAGCAAAAAAGAAATACTCTATAAGGAATGTAAAACCCCACAAAACTGCAACGTTTATACCAAGATTGGTAGAGGTTCAACCTATACAGCCATGCTATAACGTGTCAACAAAACAATTTTAATTTCAAACATCATTTATATCAATTGGCAAGCTCAAAACTTTTAAATATCCATTTTACTTATTGCTTTAATCACAATTGTTTTTTTAAATTTAAGAGAGAGCTTTAAAAGCTTATAAATACACTTTATGAATTCTTAAAAGATTTTCACTAATATTTTCTTCTTTTATTCATATTTCTCAATTAATTAATTTGTTTATAAATTAAAATGTATTATATATTTATACTTATTAAGTATTATTGTGCTATAAATGTGAATATTATTTTAATATAAAGGAAAGTAATAAGTAAAATAGCTAAAAGAAATATCCTTTTCACTGGGTAAAAAAGGAATAAACCTTGATTTTTACAAAGTTTACTCTAGTTATAATTTAAATTCAGGCAAAGGAGGGTATCATGGAAAATGCAAACATCGGTTGGATTGCAGCTATTATTATCGGCGGAATTGCAGGTTGGGCTGCACAGTATATTATGAAAAGCCAAACAGGAATATTGTTAAATATTATCTTAGGGGTTATTGGCGCTGCGCTAGCAAGCTTTCTTTTTAGTCTTCTAGGTATAAGTTTTGCTGGTTGGCTTGGCTATCTTATTTCAGGTTTTATAGGAGCCTGTATTCTTATATGGATAGGACAAAAAATTCGATCATAGAGTATTTATTTTTTACACCTTTTGGGATTCAATACAAAACTAGGAAACAACTAGCAGAGTTTGAAATATTTCCCTGTAACTTGTTGTTACTAATTTTGATATGGTAGTGTGATGCTTAAGCTGCGATTTTGGGCATACACCATCACCGTATTATAAAACGAAATGCAGTAAAGAACTTTATAACGCACCATTTCATGCCTATATAAACTTACACATATTAGGAGAGATATGTTGCGTTATTTTAACGAAATACGAACCCATTTTTGTACCACATGCGCAAATCCAGTTTATCTCACTGTAATAACAATTCATAAGGTTACAAAAATTGCTAATGATGATTAAAAATTCTACCGTATAATATTTAATACCTATACACTCTATCAACAATACCTTTTTTACCGAAAAACTAGAAGGGCTTTTTTGCATCTTAAAAAATAAAGAGAGAAAGTAAGCACAAATGATAAAGAAATTTTTCCTAATCTTTAAAAGAAAATAGTGTATAAAATAAATATAAAACTTAAATTATAATTATATTTATATTTTTTTAAATCTATCTCAATAATAAAAATTATATAAATAATATTAATGCAAATTTATTATAAAATTACTATACACTCTATAAGATGAAATAATTTTTCACAATTTCAACAATATATTTTAAAGTTTTCAAAAATATATTCCTTACTATAAACTTCTCGATTATAAAGAATACGATCTCTTTTACATCTCAATTCAAAAGATTTGAATATCTCTTCACTTTCTAAAGTATAAAATAAAGTTTTGTTCCTCTTAAAATTTCCTCTTTATATCATCTTGCATAGATGCAATTTTTAGTTTTTCTTTATATGCGTTACAAACGAATTTTAAAGTACGAAACATTTTTTCCATTGCTCTCATGCGATAAAGAAATTTCCGTAACGCATTGTGAAAACACCTTGGATAAAACATAATACCTTATTTTGCTTTTTTAATAAAAATAATCCTATCATATATACTTCCCGCATATCTTCTTTTAAAGACCTTTGCTTTCGACATTCCCTTTGATATCTTCCTGTTAAAATCTTGCTGCTTTTATACGCCTTGTATTACAATAGAGCTATCTATTTAACCCAACATAACATATGGAATAAGACTTTAGCTGTGGAGTAAAACGATGTCTGATCTTGAGGATTCCCTCTTACCACCTTTAAAGTGGTTCTCTGATCAAAATCCTCCCATACCAGAAAGCATTCGCGATTGGCTCATGGAATTGGGCTCGATGACGCTTCGACTAAAAAAATATTGCACCTGCCTCCAAGTTCAACCACAACGCGAATGTTTCATTACGCGAGATAAATTAAAAGAAGAAGCAGAGCATCTCCCCGAAAGTACGCGTTATTGGCTACGCGAAGTCATATTGATAGGAGATAATAAACCTTGGCTTATCGGACGCACTGTAATCCCACAAGAAACCCTCCTACACAATCAAGCCTTGATGCATTTGGGAACTGTGCCCCTAGGAAACTATTTATTTAACAGTGGAAACTTAACCCGCGATTACATTCATATTGGTCAACAAGGTGCGTTATGGGCACGTCGTTCTCGTTTGCGACTAACTGGTAAGCCATTGTTGCTAACCGAACTGTTTTTAACAGATTCACCACTCTACCCCCATAAATAAAGGATGCTCATTTTATTCTGCATAATTTATAGATTTTGTATAGCTTAGAAGAGATTTAATCAGAGAAAAGAACTTCCAAAATCATCTCAAAATATCTTTTCATCTCAGCTTAAAAATGTTCCCCTTTAAAAAGCGTTTTAAAATTCTGCTTTCCTTATGACAATCATTAAAATCAGCTCTTAAATAAAGCAGATACGCCCCATATTGATAAAATCATATGCATTTAAATTTCTTGCCAAATAATCACCATTCTTGAAAAAATAATAGCAACTTTTTATAAAATAAGCACTTTGAAGTATCAAAAAATATAACAATACACGCCCACAAAAAGTTTGCAATCTGCATCAGTGAAATGCTTTTTCTAATCATTCTCTTTTGATCTCTAACGTTGAAGACAATAAATCTTTTTTAAAAAAATAAAAACTCTATAATATTTTTGTTTTTTATGATGTAATGACTTTGAAGAATAGAAAAATATAATGCAGAAAAGATACTCTATTGCTCTATGAGCTCCAAAAAAGATTCGTTTATTTCAAAAAAATATTTTTTTAATAATAGTATGTGTGTACAAAATAAATGAAATTTATCAACATCCTACTGACTTACAAAGGCGACGCACAATAAAAAATATTTTCCCATCCCCTTGAATTAACAAGATCTATTGCAATTTTTTACGAAGACTATTGCACACTTTAGAAAAATTTATTTGCCCCGCATACCGTTCCTTAAGCCATGCCATCACCTTACCGATATCGCGTAATTTTTCAGCCTTTGTTTGTGCCAAAGCTTCACAAAGAACCTGTTCTATTTCCATCTCCTTAAGTTGATAGGGAAGAAACTCACGAATAACTTCTATTTCTGCTTGTCCTCTCTCTGCCAATTCCAAGCAACCAGACTCTTTATAGACTCGTATCAATTCTTCACGCTGTTGAAGCAT
This sequence comes from Bartonella sp. AD13SXNS, assembly GCF_042196465.1. NCBI lineage: Bacteria > Pseudomonadati > Pseudomonadota > Alphaproteobacteria > Hyphomicrobiales > Bartonellaceae > Bartonella > Bartonella sp. AD13SXNS. Next base: position 18,858 of record NZ_JBHIQI010000005.1, on the reverse strand, counting down.
TTTAGTGAAAACAGACTGTATCTGCTGATCATCCACTTCTAGCTTCCCTTCATCATAATAAAGAATATCACGATCCCTAACTGCAGCATTCATTAAACGAAGTGTAGCAAGACGCGCACTATCTTGCGCTTTCAAAGCAGCCCTAAGAGCCGCATCAATCTGGTTACGCAACATTAAATTTATCCAATTTTGTTCAAGAGGAAGATGCTTCTTAACTAATCTTTATCCATCTTGCAATGGAGGATAAAAAAATAATTAAGGACTCGATCTTAGAAAAGATAAAAACAAGACTTTACCTCTTCATGGAATGTACTTATACTCTCTGTTTCAAGCGAAACATTACCAGAATAATATCTACAGCATCTGTTAGAAGTATGTTTTTGATATGATTTTTGTGTAAAGTTGATCATTATATCTTTCAGAAAATAACTTGTGGATACACACTATGATACAAGCGACTTTACCCAGCCACCCTTGGAGTATCAAAAAACCGACAGCCCTCTTAGTCTTAGCAGATGGAACCGTTATTGAAGGCAAAGGAGCAGGTGCTACAGGTATTGCTGAAGCTGAAGTGTGTTTTAACACTGCCATAACAGGCTATGAAGAAATCCTCACAGACCCGTCATACACACAACAAATCGTTAATTTTACTTTTCCTCATATAGGAAATGTGGGGGCAAATAGCGAAGATATTGAAGATCTCTCTCCTCTCAATTGTCATGGTGCTGTTGGCGCTATTTTCAAGGCAGACATTACACATCCCTCAAATTATCGTGCTCATGAAAACCTTGACCAATGGCTTAAAACGCGTAAAATTATCGCACTTTGTGGTATTGATACACGTGCCCTTACAATTCTTATTCGTGAGAAGGGTGCGCAAAATGCTGTTATTGCACATGATTCTGATGGAAATTTTGATATTCCTTCATTAAAGAAACGTGCACAAAAATGGCATGGTCTCGTCAATCTTGACCTTGCGAAAGAAGTGACATCTCAATCATCAATGCAATGGAATGAAAAACCATGGAGTTGGAATAAAGGATACGACACAAACAATGTGCACAATATTCATATCATTGCCATTGACTACGGTGTGAAACGCAACATTCTTCGCCTTATGGCAACACAAAAAGCACGCATTACTGTTGTGCCAGCCCACACAACTGCAAAAGAAATTCTAGCAATGAAGCCTGATGGCATTTTTCTTTCTAATGGACCAGGCGATCCTGCAGCTACGGCTCAATATGCCATTCCAACAATCAAAACATTAATTGATCATAATTTACCGATTTTTGGAATATGTCTTGGTCATCAACTTCTTGCTCTGACACTTGGCGCCAAAACCGTAAAAATGCACCAAGGACATCATGGTGCCAACCATCCAGTTAAAGACCTTAACAGCGGAAAAGTTGAGATTGTATCGATGAATCACGGTTTCGCCGTAGATGCTACCTCTTTACCACAACATGTTCAAGAAACACACATTTCTCTCTTTGATGGTTCAAACTGTGGTATTCGAATCATTGGAAAACCTGTTTTTTCTGTTCAATACCACCCCGAAGCTTCTCCTGGACCACAAGATAGTCACTACCTCTTTCAGCATTTCTCTGATCTCATTATGAATTACAAAAAAATATCTTAAAATAAAATGTCTCACCTTCTGGCTTCTCTCCAAATTACATCGTCTTCCTACGTGCAGTTATATTATTTTTATACCTACAGCTTATTGAACCATGAGTATTATTCATCATTTCACACCTTAAATGAGAGTGCTAGATAGCATCAATTTTTCTCATTCCCCTCCTCTTAAGCTCATATCAATCAAAACCATTAGCGTATCCACCCCAGCAAGATGAGTGTGTTTTAAAAAAGCATTTTTAAAGAGATAAAGGAGCTACCATATCAAGGACCAAGAGCTATCGTAATAAGAGAAACGAGAAAAGTGAATGTGAGCATCTTTTATAGAAGTGAAGATAATCGTGGATAGTGAATCTTATACCATTTACAGTGCCTTTGATCTTATATCATTCATCAGCACTATCACGAAATTGGTGTGAACACATTGAAAGCTATCTCTTCAAAATAAGTGCTGGATTTACAACCCAATACAGTTTTGAGCCTCCTATTTTGATGAGAAGCATATTCTCTATTGTAAAAAATAAAAAAAACAAAAGTGTGAGGATATGCAACAAATCTCTACTCTTTAAAAGATATTATCGTAGATAGTTTTAAAAGCTATAAAGCCGAATAAAAAAGTGATGACAAAACTGGAAACTGTTTTGCAGTTTTACAATTTTATATTCTTCCCAAATTAGATTGTCTTTCGATTTCAGAAATAATGTAAATAAATATACACAATATTTTATATCCAATTTAGATTTTATATCCAATTTAGCATATAAAACCCAGAATTTTTCAGATAATACTTTGATTTATAATAATATATTTTTATTCAACTTGAATAAGAAACTAAATATTGTAAGATTCTCTTATTTCAAATCTCTCTATGTTGAATCAATCAAAGTCATTCGCTTGCACGTCAAAAGCGGGATGAGTGTGTGGATAAAACTGTATAAGAAAGGACTAAAAATGCTCTTATGAACCGTCTCAAGTGCCAAGAGTTGCTCACCAACACCCACGAGCTGGAAAATAATGTGATGGTTCCAGCTTGCTTCTTTATAAACTTAAAGATGGCACTGCTCAATGGTATTATCGTTATTCCCTTCACGGGCGCCACCGCGAAATGGGCTTGGGTACCTGATGTCTCTTTAAAACAAACCCGTGAATGTGCAACACAATAGCATTCTGTTTTACGTACAGTACGGATACATCGAACACTGATACGTTTTACACTTTTTTTCAACACGCTACTGCATGTGCACTGGATATTGATTTGCAAGCAACAGAGAAAGCATAGCCTCTATTATACCAACAATATCACAAAACAAAAAATATTCGCAATGAATAAGAAAGCAATATTTTAACAACACTTTGCAAAACAAACATCCCAAAAACTTTCTTCCTATAAAGTTTATCTTGTGCATTCTCTAGCACAATATTCTTACCAGCCCCTCTCAACACATTAACGTACCCGCAAGGCAAAAATAACCGTTGCAATGACAAGAAGCAAAAAACCTCCTATAAAAGGAGCGCCAGAAAAATAAAACAATGCATTTTTATCTGTAAAACATTCAAAGAGAAACACATAAAAAACAGAACCAAATATTAAACTTAACGAAATAACAGATGTCATTGCTCCTTGCAGTTCTCCTTGTACATTTGTTGGTACCTGCGCTGAAGCAATAGCACGTATAGGTGCATGAACAAGATATTCAAGCATTGTGCACGCACAAACCATATAAACCATCCACCCCTGCGTCGCGAATGTATAACCCAGCATAGCAACAGAGGCAAACAAAAGCCCCACTATAACAATATGCCAATCACTCCATCGTTTAGAAAAATAAGGCAAAATGAGAGCGACTACAATAAATTGGCCTATCCCAAAAACACTATAGGAGAGTCCAATAGAAAAAGAACTCCAATCATAGCGTTCTTTTGCAATGAAAGCCCAAATGCTTAACCATACAGATTCCGCAAACCAATAAAGAAAAAAGACCAATAACACCCAAAGAACCATCGGGTATTGTTTCAGATGCCAAAAAGCACCTAAGGGATTTGCCCGCTTAATATCAAAAAAGCGCCTATTCCATAAAGAAAGGGTTTCTGGAAGCATAACCCAAGAAAAAATAAAATTAATGAGTGAAAAACCAGCAGCAAAATAAAACGGAATACGCGGACCAAACTGACCTAAAAAACCACCAATAAACGATCCTAAAATAAACCCCAATGCGGATGCAACGCCTAACAGACCAAAATTGCGTGTACGAGTTTTATCATCGGATATATCCGCAAGATAAGCTGTACAAGTTGCAAAACTAGCGCCACTTATCCCCGATAAAAGACGCCCGATAAATAACATAGAATAGCTCCATGCTATAGCACATATGAGATTATCAAGAGCAAAGCAGATAATAGAGACAAGCAAAATAGGACGACGACCATAACGATCAGAGAGATTACCAATAATAGGAGCAAACAAAAACTGCATCACTGAGTAAGCAGCAAGCAATTTTCCTCTTTCTACAAAAGACGCACTGACATCTTTTCCAGTTAACTGAGAAAAATATTCAGGCAAAACAGGACAAATAATTGCGATGCCAAGAATATCCAACAATAAAGTAATGAACACTAAAATGAGCCCACGCTGAACAAATTTCGGATTGAGCATTTGATCTTGCATAACATACACACTATTTTACACATACAATGACTCCCCCGCTATCTTTTAACTCCCTTTTCCTTTTAAAAGTATTCTATACCCTATACTTTTCACATATAAAATAATAACAAAGTAAAAATTTAAGTAAGAGTCAATATAAAACTATAAAATTACGTTTTAATTGGTATATCTTTAATTTGTATATCATTGTCAAAGCATAAAAAATATTTTTTGCATTATACGAACAAAATATTTGTGCAACAAACTCATGAACAAAATTTCATAAAACACAGAGTATTTCCAATAGTTTTAGAGATATTATGATGAATTTTATCAGACATCATTTTCCCCTCTCATACCACCGTTTTCAGGAATCTCAATTCCATTGGATACGTTAGATATCCTATAATAATTGAAACCTTTAAAAAATAAGCTCTTAAAAAATTTTTTCACCCTCAGAATATGCTATAAGGTTAAAGCAGCATCACCCGAATAGCTTAACAATGTAAAAAGCTCATCATATTTTTAAAAATATTTATTTGACAATACTTGTTTAAAGAATAAGTATATTATAGAGAAAAATCCCTTAATTCTATAATATTAGAAAAGATTCATATCACTTGCAGTTTGTGTAACCTTAAAAAACATGATTTTATCTTTATATTCATTGATACTCTTAACGATTGTATGCTACCATTAAATCTAACGATGATCATGATAAGCATTAAAAAATAGCACTTTTAGAAATAGTTCGTCATGAATTTTTAATTCAAAAATGGTGTATAAAATGCGAAAAATAATCCAATTAATCCTCATTTTAATGTTGGTTACAGGATGTGATAGTCAGGATTCTGGTCCACAAAAGAGCGTTTTAGATAATAACATAGAAACACAACAAACCACTAGCGTAAACCTAGATTCCTATACTCTAAATAAATTAAATGCTCTTCTCAAAAAACGTTTAGAAACAAATTATCAGGAAAAAGGTGCACTAATTGATTTTCTTTCTGAAGCTTTTTTAGGGACACCTTACCAAGCAAATATGTTACATGGCTCAGAAAATACACCAGAAAAACTGATCATTGATTTTAGAGGCTTAGATTGCTTCACTTATCTGGATTATGTTGAAGCATTGCGCAAATCAACATCCCAAACAGAATTCATAAATAACGTCATAAAAACGCGTTATATTAACGGTAATGTTCATTTTTTAAATCGGAAACATTTTTTTACGGACTGGGCTTATAGAGAATATAAACTCGCTACTGATATTACCGCTGAAATAAGTCCCCATGCGGTAAAAACAGAAAAATATCTCAACAAAAAAGCTGATGGTGGAAGCTATCTACCTGGGTTGCCAGTTGTGAAACGCACAATAACGTATATTCCAAGTAACTTTATTAATGAAGAGGTTATAGGTCGTTTACAGTCTGGTGATTTCATTGGTATTTATACGAAACTTGCTGGATTAGATGTAACACATGTAGGCTTCTTTATCATGACAGATAAAGGGCCAATGTTAAGAAATGCTTCTTCACGAAAAGAAAATGAAAAAGTTGTTGATTCTCCCTTTATGGATTATGTTGCAAAAACACCAGGAATCATCGTTTTAAGAGCGCTTTAATACCATCATAGCGATATGAAATATCTTCTCCATTCTTAAAATATATACTATAGTTATTCAGGTAAACATCTAACTTCGTTCAAGCTATACAGATACAATATATTTGTTTACAGTTTTAAGAGAAAAAAGTCGTTTTGATTATAACTTTGTTTATAGGTATGACCAAATCATTTTTGGAGAAATCACGGATTTGTAATCACTTTATACTGGCTGAACGATAAAGACAGAAAAAACTCTACTATAGTATCACCCTTTCCCTTCATATTCTCAACCAAGAGTTATCTTTAGATTACCGCTAATCTGATCTTTACGAATATAACGCAAAAGACACAAACGAACGTTTGTAAAAATAAGTAAAAGTAAAGCCAGATATGTTTGGTTGTTATCTATAAATTAAAATAGCCCTGATATAGCAGCATATTTATGATTAGGATGCACCAGTACTGTACGAGTCCTTGTAAAATTTTGATACCAGATTGGAATGAAAATATGAAAGCATCAATTAAAAACCAGTTTCTATCTTTAGCATCATTCCTTAGTTCAGCTTTGCGATTTTCTACAGCAACGACAATAATATCCTTTAAAGAGTAGAGATATGAGCATTATTTTTTGTTTTTTCATTCTTTAATGAGTCACCATCCTTCATGCAATAAAGAACACTCAAAACAGAACACATTGTATCGATAAAACAACACATTTATTAGCAGTAGTCATGATGATTAATTGATGATCACAAAACTTAAAAATTCTATTCATGATTCTCGTATAAAATTTATAATTAAACCTCATTAAACTTATTATGAAAGCTTAATTTCTCCTCGCCCGAAGAAACAAGATACCTACTTCCTACGGCTTGTAAACGATCTGCCCTCTTCAGCAAATTTTAACTGCTAACCATTTCATGTGCTTCACTTAACAAAAGAACACCGGCAAGCCCTACTCTGAACACTCTAAAAACAGTTAATGGATCAAATTTTATATGCCTCCCACTCCTTAAATGACAGTGTTTTACAGCAACAGGATAAATTTTGCCTTAGATATTCTGTTTACCCTTCTATACTTGCTTGATGAAAAAATAAAATCAATAAAAGAGCTTCATTGTATTTTCGAGAGCTATGAATCACCCCATCATAAAAAAACAGTTTAACATAACAGACAGTTTGAAAAATCTTTTTATATAAAAGGTATCATTGTTGTACCAGGAGGCAATTTTGCCTCATCTTCAGGCTCAACATGAATAGAAATACGCACATTATCAAATTCTTTTTGAAGAACCCCTTCGATTTTATCACAAATTTTATGTGCTTCCCCTACCTGCATGACAGCGGGCACAACCAAATGAAACTCTATAAAAGTAGCTCTACCAGCAACACGCGTACGTAAATCATGAACCTCAAGTGCACCACATGCATTTGCAGAAATCAGCTCTCGAATCCGCATGGTTTCATTCAATTCAACGCCAACATCCATTAATCCTTGAACAGCATTCCTAATCACCTTCCAGCCTTGTAAGAGAATATTAACGGCAACGATTATTGCTAAAATCGGATCTAAAACGCTCCATCCTCCTACAAAGCCAGCAATCAGACCAATTAAAATTGCAAGCGAAGTAAAAACATCCGTTATGAAATGCACTCCATCAGCTTTAAGAGCCGGTGAACGATGGCGTTTTCCCTGCCAAATAAGAACCATTCCCCACATACAATTTATGACAGTTGCAACAAGATGAATAACAAGCCATAGTCCAGGTTTCTGCAATAAATTAACGGTGGAAAGAGCTATCCATGCCTCTCTTAAAATGACAATTGCCGCAATAATAATGAGTACCCCTTCAAGAATCGCAGAAAAATACTCTGCTTTATGATGCCCAAAGGGATGGTCATGATCCGCCGGCTTCATACTCACTTTAACAGCCCACCATGCTGCCAATGACGCAAGGATATTAACAATTGATTCCAATGCATCAGAATAAAGTGCAACCGAATCCGTGATGTGATATGCCCAATATTTCAAAGCAAAAACAATGCACGCAATAAAAATGGAGTATAAAGTTAAGCTTTGTATATTGATTTTTACATCCATGAACCCCATCCTTTTCTTCACGAAATAAGGATTAATATTTTCAACCATATCATTATACTTTTGGCATATCGCCAATATTTCCTCAATATTACAGAAGCTTCATCATACAATAAACGCCTCAGCTCACCATTATTATCGTAAAAATTGCTCAGTTACACGAACAGCACCAATAAATAAAGAAGAGAGAAAATAATAGAAAAAAGAGCTTTCCAAAGAGCAATCAAACACATAACCTTCATTATTAATCGTTTTCTGAATAACTTAAAGCCATCTCACTTCTCATAAACGAAAAACTTGTTTTTGCTCAAATGTATCATGATCATGCATTATTTTTCAGTTTTATGATGTTCATTATAACCCATCTATAAGCCATCTTTGCACCTTAGAAAAAATATCTTAGCACTCTACGGTAACTTTACAGGTCAACAGGATTTTAAAATATGATTTACTAAAAAATTTAGATATAAAAAGAAGAGCAATGAATACCCCCAAAAAGAATCTGGGCATTGGGGACCCAGATTCTTTTCCCTTAAAAAATTAAGGGCATACAGCACTTGGGAAATAGCGGGGACCCAAGACACTGCAGCCGATACGAGAAAAAAATATATTATCCTGCATCGGTATTTTCACAATACACTCATTAATATATGTTGTCAACATAAATTCTACCATAAGTTTAAAGTAATATTTTTTTATCTCCCTTTTTAAAAATAAAACAAATTCTAACAGCTAGAAATCGTAAGAAAAAAGCATTAAAAATCTCGCATGCGTTTGAATATCACAACAATCGAAAAAACAGACGCCCCAACACCTTAACAGCCTATCATAATATCCGTAAAAAAGATCTTGTTGGACGATAACATTAATTTATTGCTGAAAACACAATAACATTGTCCGCATTCCTACATTCGAAAGAATTTTTTTCCCTCTCACTGCTTATCGTAGCAAAACGTCTTCTTGAACTTCTCCCGCTTTTGGAAAAAATACAGCCTCTATGTCCCATTTATTGCGTTCCACAAAAAGTTATGGATAATATCACCGGCTTCCATGTTCATCGTGGTGTTCTGGGTATTGGTAAACGCAAAAAGCTCCCCTCCTGATAGAATTTTTTACAAAATCTTCCAGAAAAAGCGTTGATTCTGATTTTATGGGCGATCTCCAATCACGATAATATGGAACCAATTTTTCGTAATGCAACAGCTTTTGCAATTAACAGCATTATTGTCGACAAAACCTCATGCGACACATTTTATCGCAAATCCGTCAGAATTTCTGCCGATAGTTCCCTATACGCAACACGCTGATATGAATGACATTATATCTATTCTAAACGATGAAAACTTTCATCTTTATGCACTCTCCCTTCTGCCTCACACATTTTCTCAAGCAAGCAAACAAAAGCAAAAGAATGACATTTATTTTTTAGAACACAAGGCGATGGCTTATCACCCCATATACGACAACAATAAAAATCTTACGTATTTCCATGACTAACTGCTTTGACAGCCTCAAGTATTGCACTCACCCATTGCACCAACTTTAAACACTTAAAATGGTAACACTCTAAGGTATAAAAAATATCCGATGATATGTGTTATCTACCCTGCCCCTAATGTTTCTGTCTCTCTAACATTCGAGAACATTGATAAGAAACATTTTACATTTTTCTTATTAATGCTTTCTACATACACCCTAACCCCACTTATGATGTGCAAGAAATATGATTTTGATGGATTCAATCATAAAACAAATTTACAATGAGAAAATCTCACGGAAGTTTCTCATTCACGGTGAAGGTTGCAAATTATCATTATAAATCAATTTACGATTTTTTTATGAAACCGTTGCTTTAAGTTCAGAGGAAATAGAATCATTTGTTTCGAGATTGCACAAAATGCGCTTCAACATCATTTCAGTATCGGCCGCACGTTCTGAATGTGTTACAAATCCTCCCCCAAGAATACGCGCCTCATGACCATTTCCATCATAAAGAACGCAAGCTTGCCCTGGTGCCACACCATTTTCACATTCCAACAGATCAACGGAAAAAACACCTTCTTTATAATGCAAGCGCGCAAGATGAGGAGGACGCGTTGAGCGCACCTTTACAGCCACCTCAATACCTTGAGAAGGAAAATTATCTAACGACTCATCACCAAGCCAATTCACATCACGTAAAAAAAGCTTATGTGTTTCTAGCATTTCACGCGGACCAACAATAACACGTGCATTTTCCACATCGAGATAAATCACATACAGCGCTTCACCAGTTGACACCCCAATACCACGACGTTGACCAACCGTATAATTAACAATCCCCGAATGTTTACCTAAAATTTTTCCATCGATATGGACAATAATACCAGGATTAGCTGCTTCTGGACGCAGTTTTGCGATAACATCTGAATATTTTCCTTGTGGAACAAAACAAATATCCTGACTATCATGCTTATTAGCAATCACAAAGCCCATTTCTGCTGCCATTTCACGAACGCGTGCTTTTGGAAGGTCACCAAGTGGAAAACGCAAATAATCAATCTGTTCTTGTGTTGTTGCAAAGAGAAAATAACTCTGATCACGATCATTATCGAGAGGACGAAAGAGTGCTCGGTGCGCTCCATGAGAACGCGAACGAATATAATGTCCCGTAGCCAAAGCATCGGCTCCCAATTCGCGTGCCGTTGCTAATAAATCAGCAAACTTGACCGTCTGATTGCACGCAATACATGGCACTGGTGTTTCTCCATGCGCATAACTTTCTGCAAAAGGATCAATAACAGCTTCGCGAAAGCGCTTTTCATAATCAAGAACATAATGCGGTATTCCTAATGTTTCTGCAACACGGCGTGCATCTTCAATATCTTGTCCCGCACAACACGCCCCCACCCGATGCGTTGCAGCCCCATGATCATAAAGCTGCAACGTAATACCAATGACATTATACCCTTCCTTTTTCAAAAGACCTGCAACAACCGATGAATCAACCCCTCCCGACATTGCAACAACAATGCGAGAATCCTTAGGGTGTCCTGGTAAATCAAGGCTGTTTAAAAACATGTATTCATTCTCTATTTAATGCTCTCTTTAATGGATACCCATCTGTTATTAATATTCTGATGCGCGTTCTCTGCCACTTTTATACTATTAATTGTTTTTTATATTGTTTTTTTATCTTTTCCACAACCATAGCATCACATTCTAAAAAGCTGCTGCAAACAAAAAAAGAGTGATAGAAATAAGGCACCGTTGAAATCGTTGGAAGAAAATTCTTTTAGAAAACCTTTTTGCTCTTTTTAAAAATCTAGTAAAATGTTGCAAAAAATTTTTCTATACGCTTCGCTCTAGCTTCTTTTTATATGCTCAATCACTTTATTAATTTTTTCTTTCTGCGCGTTTAGCTCTTTTTTAAATTTCATGCTCTATAAACGAATCAAATCCTTGACGAAAGGTAGAGGATACGGATGACCAATTTGATAAAAACACAAATGAAGTATGTTATTGGACCAGATGGAAGCCCACTTACAATTGCCGACTTACCGCCACAAACAACACGGCGCTGGGTGATTCGTCGCAAAGCTGAAGTTGTTGCGGCTGTCAGAGGTGGATTGTTAAGTCTTGACGAAGCGTGTCAACGTTATACTTTGACAGTAGAAGAATTTCTTTCATGGCAAAGTTTGATCGATGAACACGGTTTAGCGGGATTACGAACAACGAGGACTCAACACTACAGGCATTAAGTTGCCATTGATCATGATTCGATAACAGCTTAAAAATACTTTATAAAACAGCCAAACTCGATAAAAGTTTGGCTGTTTTATACTATTCTCAAAAAATAAATCTAAAAGAATTGATCTTTCAATAATTTCTTTTATCATCCAACCATTGAATTAGATTGCATCAAAATATCCTCATCATCGGTAGCAGTTTTCTTTTCTCGTGCCTCCAAAAGCTGTGCACGTTGCAGCTCTGTATTCGCCTCATAAAGAGCAATTTCAGCATTTGTTTTTTGAAGTTGTAAATCACGAATTGAATTGATCAGATTATCACGTCTTTGTCGCGCTGCGCGCGCAAAAGCAGAATAAGCAAAATGGTGAACATCATTGTTTCCAGATTTACGTTCTTCATTAGTAATCTGTACCTCCAGTTCTAACACCATTCGTTCAAATTCTGCGATCATCATCTCAAGCTGTGCAATTTCACGACGCTTTCCACGTACTTGAAACATTCTCAATCGCACCATATTTACCCGTGGCTTCATACTCACTACTCCTTGATTGCGATAACTCAAAACTCGCATTCACACCCAATACATACCTTTTTCGTTATATATCTATTCGATAAAACAGTCTATTAACTTGAAACTACAATAATTTCTCCTTTCCTTAAAGCATCTGCCAACACAACCTACTTTAAAGATCAATAACTATTTCTTTACTTTTCTTCCCCTACTATAAAATGAAGAGGTTTAAAGCTCAGTAAACAAACACTGAAATTGTAAAAAAGTAATTTATAATGTTTTTTTACAAGATTTTTTTAGGTTAAAGTTTATAAAAAAAGCCCTTCATTTTTTATTATGTTAAAAAATATGCAATTTTTCTAAAATAATTTTATAGCCTCTTTCAAAAATAAAAATATTTTGTTAACCACTATCATGGATAGTGGGGAATTTGGTAGTGATTGTTACGCGTACTACTGAAATATTCATAAATGCTTTATTATAAGCGTTTGATTTCATGAATTGTTTTTATAACAGTGATTTTATCAACTGTTATAAACATAGAAATGCTCCTTGTGATTCGTGAAGGAGCGAAGTGAGGGATCTAAAATGCGCGTATTGTTGATTGAAGATGATAGAGCAGTTACTCAAAGTATTGAGTTGATGCTAAAATCAGCCAATTTTAATGTTTATATCACTGATCTGGGTGAAGAAGGTATCGATTTAGGAAAGCTCTATGATTATGATATCATTTTGCTTGATCTGAATCTCCCTGACATGTCAGGGTACGATGTCTTGCGGACTCTAAGGTTGGCAAAAATAAAAACTCCTGTCCTTATTCTTTCCGGTATGAATGCTATTGAAGACAAAGTCCGTGGTTTTGGCTTTGGGGCAGATGACTATATGACGAAGCCTTTCCATAAGGATGAGCTCATTGCACGTATCCATGCAGTTGTTCGTCGTTCTAAAGGGCATGCACAATCAGTTATTGTCACCGGAGATCTCACCGTTAACCTTGATGCAAAAACGGTTGAAGTTGCAGGACGTCCCGTTCATTTAACTGGTAAAGAGTACCAAATGCTAGAGCTTCTCTCTTTACGCAAAGGTACAACACTTACTAAGGAAATGTTTCTCAATCATCTCTATGGTGGAATGGATGAACCAGAACTAAAAATTATCGATGTTTTTATCTGTAAATTACGGAAAAAATTGGAAGCGGTCTCTTCTAATGTAAATTACATTGATACAGTTTGGGGACGTGGTTATGTATTACGTGATCCAATTGAAGAAAATGTACGGAAAACCGCTTAAGCATTAAAAATGCACATTGTAAAAGTAAAATCTCGGGGTATAGCGGACCGAGATTTTGTCTCTGTCAAAAATAAAAAAAACCGCATACAAAAAATCTCATATAGAAAGCGCTTAAAGCTTAAGAAGTAACTACACCTATTTATAGATATAATCTCATCGTTCGTAAGTTCAATCGAAGCCACTTTTTCCCCAACACGGCTTAAGCGCTTCTCTCTTATTCAAAGCTTTTTTACACTTTCTAAAACAATACAACAATCTTTTTCATCAATACTTATTTTCATCTCTGTCATCTGAGCAAGCAACATTGTGTAATAAAATTGGATGACATGTGCATCAATAAGCTCTTCTTGTTGAACTTCTCCATGATATAACGCAAGAAAATGAGGAGGAATACGAAGAGTTTTACCGAAAATCTCAAATCGAAAAGAACGTTTATTTTCCTCTTGTAGAATCATCACAACAATTTCACCACCACGAGAAACTGTTGCGTTTGCAATCAATAATAAATTAAGCAAAAGTTTAATTTCATCTTTTTGTAACAAAAAAGAAGGAGCCTGCCATTTTAAAGTTGCTTTTTCTTGCCGCATATATTGTTGAGCGACCTGCTCTGCAGCCCGTGTATCTATTTGTCCTCTACTTGCACCAGCAAAACCAAAAGCCAATCGCGCAAATTGTAGACGTGCAGAAGCACTCGCAACGGATAAACGCACCAATTGTAAAGCATCTTTTTCAGCTCCTCCTTCATCATAAAGCTCCATTGCATTTTGAATAGCCCCCACAGGCGAAATCAAATCATGGCAAATACGACTACAAAGCAAAGCAGCAAGATCCATAGGCTTTAAAGAAATATCTAACGTCATAATGATTGAAAACTCCTAAATTCAAAAAACAAACTTTATTTTAAAGAAAAACTCTTAACATCTGATGCATAATAGGCCACATTAACAATCATGCTAAAAAAAATTCAGAAATAAATTCAAGAATTTAAATAACATTACATCTTATTTTTTATTTGAATAGAATAAAAATTCTAATATTATCTCTTTGTTTGTCACTAATAAAAGGAGAAAACTCTATGGCTCTCTCTCTTCTAAAATACTGGTACAAAAATATTATATCTTTAATCCTCCTTTTATTCGTCACCCTAAACACTGCACATGCTCAACTAAAACCAATAGAGCCAAAAGAACCTCATTACTCACTCCAAGAAATTATTGATTCCGGTCATATTTTTTTTGGAAAAACAGCCAGTGGTCTGGCCGTTGCAATTCAAAATATTTTTTCAAAATACGGTTATCCCAATGCCTATATTTTAGGAGAAGAAGCTTCTGGTGCCTTTTTTGCTGGATTAACCTATGGCGAAGGAAGGGTTTTTACCAAAATCCATGGTCAGCATAAAGTTTTTTGGCAAGGTCCCTCAGTAGGATGGGATTTTGGCGGCCAAGGTTCACGTTTAATGATTCTAGTTTATAATCTTAATAACATAAATAATTTATGGGGACGCTATGGCGGTATTTCAGGTTCGGCCTATTTAATTGCAGGTGTTGGTTTTCATGTCCTCAAATACCATGATACCTTGTTAATCCCAATACGGACAGGAATCGGTGCACGCCTTGGGATCAATATAGGATATTTAAAATTAACACCTAGACCAACATGGAATCCATTTTAAACGATTTCTTATTTGAAAAGGGGTATTATGCTTATTCAATCGTTTCTTTTTTTTATTCTTGGAGTTGCCTCTACTTCTTGGTTACTAGTGCTTTTGTCTCCTCTTATTTGGCGTAAAGCCGTTCATTTTGCGTATAAGGATATTTGTGCGCAAATTCCATTATCCCTCACGGAAATAGAAGCAAACCATGATTTTCTTCGTGCACAACATGCTGTAGAATTAGCAAACAACCAACAAAAGTACGAATCTTTGCAAAAAAAATACGCCCAACAGAAAATACAACTGAGCCAAGTAACAGAACAATTTTATCGGCTATACCTCCCCACACAAGACACTCCCACCAAAGCAGCAAAAGCAATCAAACAAAATATTGCCACAACAAGCCCCTTCAAGGACAAGCAAAATGATACGTGAAAAAATCTCACACTATCAGCAACGTTTACAAAAAATCCAAATTCATGCGCTTGACACGACTACGAACCAGAAACTGCTGGAAGAACTACGTGAAGAAACAAAAGAACTCGCAGCAACATTAGCAGCTCACATAGCGCTACAAGAGGGGGACACATCACCCATCAATACACTCATTCAAAACTCCAAAAGCAAAAATGACCTAGCATCACGTATTCGCAAAAAAATAACGCTTCTCTCCCAAGTCCCCCTTAAATAAGTTGTCTTTAAAAACACCTTAAATGAAGAGTGAAATCAACAAAGATTCATTGTTACTCTCATAACCGGAATATTTTTTATTAAACGTGGCTTTCTCACTAAACGAAAGAACAAAGTTTTTTAAACCCATGCCGTTTTGTAAAAATCCATCTTCTTGTCTCGCTGGTTTTCCTTGCTGATCATATCACCGCCATAAAGGACAACATTTCATGAGTCCAGACAATTATACTTAAAAACATTTGCCACACACTCTAATAAAAATATTTTCTAAAATATCCCCATCCATAAAGCTTTTACATATTTTTAAAGATAAAAACACTCTCTCAAGAGTAATAAAAGTCTTTTATTTTCTGAATAATCATATCCTGATCAGTCTGCGTTAAATAAGGATGCATGGGTAAACTTAAAACACAATCTCCTAAAGACTCTGAAACAGAAAGAGAATCTTTGACATAAGGAAAATGTTTATAAGCAGGCTGTTTATGTAAAGGAGTTTTATAATAAACCATTGTAGGAATAGAATTTTTTTGTAAAAAATCTTTTAGTTTATCACGTTCTTTTACCTTAATCGTATATTGTGCATAAGCAGAACGAATATTTTCTCCTATTTCTGGAACTGTAACAATATCTCTTAAGCCATCGGAATAACGTTGAGCAATTTCTACACGCTTTTGCATTTCATCTTCAAAGATAACAAACTTTTCTAATAAAATTGCAGCTTGAATGCTATCTAAGCGCGAATTCATACCAATACGAACATTATCATATTGCGTTTCACCTTTACCATGAAACAAAATAGAACGTAAAAGTTCTGCCAAATGATCATCATTGGTCATCATAGCGCCTCCATCACCATAACATCCTAATGGTTTTGCAGGATAAAAACTTGTGGCCGCTACATCACCAAAAGCACCACACATAGTATTATCGCTTCTCCCCCCCATAGATTGTGCAGCATCTTCAATCACAAAAAGATTTTCCTTTGCTGCTACTTGAGCAATTTGCACATAGTCAGCAGGCAGCCCAAATAAATCAACAGCAATAAGAGCTTTTGGCTTTAGACGTCCTTCTTTTTTTACCATTTCAATTGCGTGAGAAAGTTTTTCAACATCAATATTGAATGTATCAGGTAAAACATCTACAAAAACAGGCTCTGCCCCCACTAAAGCAACCACTTCTGCCGTTGCAGAAAACGTAAAACTAGGACAAAATACAGCATCACCTGGACCAATATTTTTAGCCATGAGAGGCATCTTCAAAGCATCCGTTCCATTCGCACATGCTATCACATGTTTAACACCAAGATATTCTGCCAATTTCTCTTCAAATTCTGTTACTTTTGGCCCCAAAATATACTTACCACTAGCGACCACATGCGCAATTGCAGAATTAATTTTATCTTCAATACGCGCACGCTGCGCCCCAAGGTCGATGAATTGCATATTAACTCCATTGATCATCACAAGAATGCAAAAACACTACCGCTCTCTTTTATCTATAATAATTGACTTTATCCATAATAATTGACACCAGCAGCTGTTAAAATCCGTAAAACCGCAATAGCATCATCACCATTTGTACGAGGCGACTGACGCGTTTCAATACAATGAAGAAAGTGCCGTAATTCGCAAGTAAGCGGCAAATCTTCACAAACATCGATGTAATTCAGCCCATCCATGCTAAAAGCCCACTCTTGATTTTCTTTCCAAACGGCAAAATGGTGTATTGCCAATTTACGGCTCCACGGTTCCATATCATCAAAAACGAGTATAGCCTTTGTTCCAACAACGGTTAAACGCCTTTCACGGTAAGGACTAAGACGTGAAGTGAAAAGATGACTACGCACACCATTTGGAAAAGTCATATGAACATGAGAAAAGTCAGAAGTCTTATCCACGACAGCAGCCCCCTCTCCCTGAATTTGAGAGGGTTCACATTCTGTCAACGCCAAAATCATTGAGAGATCATGAGGGGCAAGATCCCATAAAGCATCACTGTGTGTGTGAAATTTTCCAAAGCCTAATCTATGAGAATAGATATATCGCACATCCCCCAATTCTCCCTTTTTCACCAATTCACACATTTTTTCAAAAGCCGGATGAAATCGTAAAATATGTCCCACCATAAAAATCCGCCCATAAGCATCTGCTTCCTGAACTTGGCGTTTAGCATCAGCAATATTTAGAGCTATTGGTTTTTCCACCAAAACATCTTTACCGCTTTTAACAGCACGCAGCACATTTTGCGTATGAAATTGTGGAGGCAGCGCCAACACCACTGCATCAATATCTCTATGAGCAAAAAGATCATCTGGTTTAATAATCTCCACACCATACAGTGTTGCAAAACTGGCAGCACGATCACTATCAATATCAGAAACTGCTGCTAAAGCCCCAAGAGAGTGAAGTGTCTTTATATGATTTCCACCCCAATGACCGCATCCTAAAACCGCTACACGTGGCACCATTTTTACGCCTTACCTTACTTTATCATATAAAACTACACTTACATATCGAGGATAAAATAAAATAACAAGAAAAAAGCTTCAAAACGATGCTTGACATCTTACTATTCTACCCCTTATATCCGCAAAAGATGAAATAGTTTACAGTAATGTATCTGTTTTGGCGGAGTAGCTCAGTAGGTTAGAGCAGAGGAATCATAATCCTTGTGTCGGGGGTTCAAATCCCTCCTCCGCTACCATTACTTTTTTGTTGTGTGTGTAGCTTGCCAGCGGGTTTTGTATATTTTTCCACTAGGTTTTGTACCAATTTATTTTTTTTAAAGAGTTTTTAAGGGGTTCTCAAAGGATCTTCAAAGACCTTATCTAAAGGGTATTTAAAGCTCCCTTTAACGCGTTTTTCTGCTCCTATTTTTCCAAATCACTAAAGCATGTAAAATCGGATTGAAAGGCAAGGGAAACGCTTCCTGTCGGACCATGGCGTTGTTTTGCTATAATAACCTCAGCTTTGCCCTTGGCTTGCTCCATTGCCTCTTGCCAT
>NZ_JBHIQI010000004.1:0-157672 GCF_042196465.1 Bartonella sp. AD13SXNS | reverse complement strand
GAACGAGAAGGTCAACGAGGTTGATCATAAGGTAGATAAGCTAGACCAACATGTTAAAGATATTGAAACTGCGGTTACAGATGGAGCTGTTAACTATGACAAAGATGCGGAGGGTAAGAAGACCAATAGCATCACGTTGGTGGGTGGGAATGACAGCGAGCCTGTCTTGATAGACAATGTAGGGGATGGTAAGATTGAGACAGGTTCTAAGGAAGCTGTTAATGGTGGTCAGTTGCATGATTATACTGAAGAGCAGATGAAGATAGTTCTTGACGATGCGAAGAAATATACGGATGATAAAGTTAGTAGTCTTGTCAATGATAGTCTTAACGAGTCGAAATCTTATACAGATATGAAATTTGAGACGTTAAATTATGCCATTGAAGATGTCCGCAAGGAGGCAAGGCAAGCAGCTGCTATTGGTTTGGCTGTGTCTAATTTACGTTACTATGATATACCAGGATCCTTAAGTGTCTCATTTGGTAGTGGTTTGTGGCGGAGTCAATCGGCATTTGCTATTGGTGCTGGTTATACATCTGAAGATGGAAATATCCGCTCGAATGTATCTATTACGAGTGCTGGAGGTCATTGGGGCATAGGCGCTGGGATTACTCTGAGGTTGAGATGATAATAGAGAAAATGACTATTATTATAAAAAAGAGAAATATATTAGTGAAGGTGCTGTTTGCTCTTGCCTTAATAGGCAAGGGCGAAAGCTTTGCTAATGAGAACAATAATACTTATACGGTGCATCCACCGCATTTGTCGGTACCTAAGGGTGAACCTGGTGAAACACGTCGAATTATTATGCAGTTTTATGATTGGACTTTGATTTGTGATGAAAAACAAAAGCTCAAGCAAGGTATATGTAATGTAACACAGACTGTTCATGATCAGGAAGGAAATACCGTTTTTAGTTGGTCTCTTGTTTCTACGACAAATGGTCAAGCAGTAATGCTTTTTCGAACATTGCCAAATTCTGATATAAATGTTCCAATTCAAATGTTTGTGAAAGGTGATAAAAAACCTGTTCTTATTCATTATACACAATGTAATGAAACAGTTTGTTTGGCACAATCATCTATAGGGCCAGTTTTTACTAAACAAATAGAGCAGAACAATAAAGTACGTATTTCCTATAAGCTTAAAGAGGGAAAGGTATTTTCTTTTACTGTACCATTTAAAGGATTAAATGCAGCACTTAATT
The DNA here is from genome assembly GCF_042196465.1 of Bartonella sp. AD13SXNS. Lineage (NCBI taxonomy): Bacteria > Pseudomonadati > Pseudomonadota > Alphaproteobacteria > Hyphomicrobiales > Bartonellaceae > Bartonella > Bartonella sp. AD13SXNS. The sequence continues at coordinate 156,465 of NZ_JBHIQI010000004.1, read as the reverse complement.
CTTTGCGTCCTTAGAAACATCGAGTGATTTTAACAAGAGTCATTTTTCATAACTCGTTGTGTTATATTTTTTTTATGTGAATTATAGGATAAGATAAGTAAGAAGTTTTATGTAATATGCTATAGAAGTGATTTCTTCAAAAGAGTAGGAATTTTATGAATATAAAGTCACAATAAGTGATTTATGTGTAATAGAAAATAAAGTTAGAGTTTTTCACAAAGCTTAGAGAGTGATTGCGTTAGTTACTAGAAGTAAAAAATTGTTAGAAATACTCAATTTTAAATAAATAAAAATACGTTTTCCTTACAATAATGAGTAGGCTAAATTTTTTAACTTCATATGGATTTTTAGAGTAATCTGATTAAGCATTAATATTTTTCAATTGAAGTGTTGTAATAATAGATAAATTTATAATCCTAGAGAATTTTTTGAACGATAGTTTTTCTTTGTATTCACGAGATAACAGCTATTGTAGTTGCATTTTGTAGTACTACGGAACTTTTATTCCAATATAATCAAAGTTGTTTCGTCAAACGAGGCTAGTGTGTGGAGAAAGCTATTGAAGAAAAAAGTAAAAATTCTTCTTATAAACTATTTCAATATATAGGTTTTTGTAACATTAGGAGTCAGCAGATAATATGATAGTGCTGGTTTGTTACAATAGAGGTATACTCCGTGATGGTATGAAAAAGAGCATAATTTACAAAAACTGATATGAACGTAAACGATTAATTTATAGTTTTAAGTTCATAAAAAGAAGCATGATTTCATGGAAACGACCAAAAGATTATACAAAAATCTGAATAATGCTAGCGTAGAAAATTTTGATGATAGAAAAAGAAGGAATGGTTTCTTGTATCTATCATTTGATGCTGCTTTGTTGCTTTATTTAGGAGTGAGTAGAAGAGTTTTTGCGTTTATTTATTGGGGGAAACGCTCAAGGGATGAGAGAAATGACCCCGTTAAATTATGGTTCAAAAGAGTCAGAGCGAGGAGAAACATGCAATACTGAAGCAGATCAGTTCTATGATCCGTGTGGTAGTAATAAAAACAATCGTTCTGCATTGTCACGAACAGAGGCACGCTCCATATTTGTTGATATAAAGGGACAACAGAGAAAAAAACATTGTAAACAGAAACAGGTTTTTATTCAATCGGAAACAGCTTTTGAGTTTCATGGTCAGACAATGATAGGAGCTCAAAAAACAAAAAAACTCAAAGCACCTTTTCTTCGACGGTTCCATCCAGTAAAATCTCCATCTCTTTATGCGGCGCTTGATCTGGGAACGAATAATTGTCGTCTTCTTATCGCATCTCCCAGTAAACCTGGATATTTTCGTGTTGTTGATGCTTTTTCTCGTATTGTACGATTGGGAGAAGGTTTAATAAATAACGGTTTTCTTAGTACGCAAGCTATGGATCGTGCGATTGAAGCATTAAAGATTTGTCATTTAAAGTTAAAACAAAGGCATATTAAGCGTTATCGTTTGATTGCAACGGAAGCTTGCCGTTCAGCGGAAAATGGTAGGCATTTTATTCAGCGTGTTTTGGATGAAACAGGTCTTGAATTGGAAATTGTTGATCGGCAAACAGAAGCGCGTTTTGCGGTTACAGGGTGCAGTACGCTTGTTGAGCCAAATATTGATGCAATTGTGCTTTTTGATATTGGAGGAGGATCATCAGAAATTGTTCTTCTTGATGTTTCTCAAAAACGTTCTTTCCGTTTAGCTGGACAGATTATCGCTTGGACTTCTCTTCCTGTTGGTGTTGTTACACTTGCTGAATGTTTTGGAGGAAATAATATTAGTTTAGACGATTTTGAAAAAATGAAAAGCTATGTGCGAAGGTTGTTAAATAATTTTTCAGATCGTCATAAATTAGGAGAGTTAGCTCAAGGTTCGAAGTTTCATCTTTTGGGAACCTCTGGTACAGTTACGACTTTAGCAGGAATGTATCTTAATTTAGAGCGTTATGATAGAAGAAAAGTGGATGGCATTTGGATGAATGATGCAGACATTACTCTTATGACAAAACGCCTATTATCATGGGATATAGAAAAACGCGTAATAAGTCCTTTTATTGGGCGAGAGAGAGCAGATTTAGTTTTAGCTGGTTGTGCAATTTTAGATGTTATTCGAGAAGTTTGGCCAAGTCAGCGTTTAAGGGTTGCTGATCGTGGATTAAGGGAAGGAATTTTGATAGAGCTGATGTTACGCGATGGTGTATGGTGTCGTCATAGAAAGAGCAGAGATTTCAAGCGTTAGAGAATTAAATATGGAGACAATGAATAACGATGAAAAAAACAACAAAAACACCCAAGGGTGGCTATGGAGGTTCAGGGTCACATGAATTATATCAGCGCGTAAAAAAGAAAGCAGGAACCATTAAAGCTTCATCACGGCGATGGTTAGAGAGGCATTTGAATGATCCTTATGTTCATCAATCAAAAGTAGATGGTTATCGTTCGCGTGCGGCTTATAAACTCATTGAAATTAATGAGCGTTATAGTTTTTTGAAAAAAGGCCAAAAGGTTATTGATCTAGGAGCAGCACCTGGGGGATGGTGTCAGGTGGCTGGGCATATAGTAGGGTCAAGTGATGAAAAGCCTAGCGTGGTTGGTATTGATTATTTGCATGTTGATCCGTTGCCTGGGGTTGTGATGCTGGAAATGGATTTTTTACATGCAGATGCACCGCAGAAATTAATTGATGCTTTAGGAACAAAGCCGGATGTTGTGCTTTCTGATATGGCTGCACCAACAACAGGACATCGTCAAACAGATCATTTAAGAACGATTTATTTATGTGAAGTTGCTGCTGATTTTGCTCTTTCTGTTCTAAAACCTGGTGGGCATTTTTTGGCAAAGGCTTTTCAAGGTGGAGCAGAAAACACTCTTCTCACAATACTAAAACAGCATTTTAAAAAAGTCTATCATGTTAAACCACCCGCAAGCCGATCGGAATCAGTGGAGCTTTATCTTTTAGCGCTTGAATTTAAGGGAAAAACAAAAATACAAGAATAGCACCTTCTTTTAAGAAGACTTAACTTTACTTACGTATTTGAAAAAGCTTAACTTTACGTATGTATTTAAGTATGATGATTTTTTCAAATAGTTATTCAGAGATATTTAGAGTTTCTCTGTTAACAATGATGAAAAACTGGTAAAATTAATATATTGCCTATAGAGGTAGAAAGATTGATTCCTCAGTGAGCGCTTCCAATGAAATTTCTTGATCAAGCTAAAGTTTATATTCGTTCTGGTAATGGAGGTTCCGGAGCAGTATCATTTCGCCGTGAAAAATTCATAGAATTTGGGGGGCCTGATGGGGGGAATGGGGGGCGGGGAGGTGATGTCTGGGCGCTTGTTGTTGATGGGCTTAACACGCTGATTGATTATCGCTACCAACAGCATTTTAAAGCAAAAACAGGGGGACATGGCAAGGGGCGTAATATGACGGGTGAGAAGGGTGATGATGTCATCCTTAAAGTTCCGGTTGGGACACAAATTTTTGAAGAAGATAATACAACGTTAATCTGTGATTTAACGGAAGTGGGACAGCGCTATCGCCTTGCAAAAGGCGGGAATGGCGGTTTTGGCAATCTTCACTTTACAACATCGACAAATCGGGCACCGCGTCGTGCAAATCCAGGTTTGTCTGGAGAAGAGCGTGCAATATGGCTTCGTTTGAAGTTAATTGCTGATGCGGGACTTGTTGGTTTACCAAATGCTGGGAAATCGACTTTTTTAGCTTCTGTGACGGCTGCAAAGCCAAAAGTTGCAGATTATCCTTTTACCACTCTACATCCTCATCTTGGTGTTGTACGAATTGATGGTCGTGAATTTGTTTTGGCTGATATTCCGGGGTTGATCGAAGGAGCTCATGAAGGTGTGGGAATTGGAGATCGTTTTTTAGGACATGTGGAACGTTGTCGTGTACTTCTTCATCTGATTTCTGCTCAAGAAGAAGATGTAGCAAAGGCATATCAAATTGTGCGTCATGAACTTGAGTCTTATGGAAACAATCTAAGTAATAAGACTGAAATTGTCGCTTTAAGCCAAATAGATACGCTCACGGTTGACGAGCGTAAAACGAAACAGGAAGCTTTACAAAGAGTAACGGATCAACCTGTTATGATGTTTTCTGCGGTTAGTCGCGAAGGTTTAGAAAATGTGCTGCGTGCTGGTGCACGTATTATTGAAATGTCACGTAAAGAGGAGAACGGTGGGGATAGCAGGATTGATTGAGATGGCTGTTGGATTGCAAAAACTCACACACTATAAACGTATCGTGGTCAAAATTGGATCTGCACTTTTGGTTGATCCTCAGACAGGGTTACGGGTTGAATGGCTTAAAAGCTTGATCAGTGATGTTGTTGGATTACACAAAAAAGGTGTAGAGATATTATTGGTGTCTTCGGGGGCTATTGCTTTAGGAAGGACATTGCTACAGCTTCCTAAGGGGGCTTTGAAATTGGAAGAAAGTCAGGCATGTGCTGCTTTGGGGCAAATTGAGTTAGCGAAAACCTATGGTGATGCGCTTGCTCAACATGGGCTCAAAACAGGCCAAATTTTGCTCACTTTATTTGACACGGAGGAGCGAAGGCGTTATCTCAATGCACGTGCAACGATTGAGATGCTTTTATATTTGGGAGCTGTGCCTGTTATTAATGAGAATGATACTGTTGCGACAACTGAAATTCGTTATGGTGATAATGACCGTTTAGCTGCACGTGTGGCAACAATGGTGAGGGCAGATCTTTTAATACTTTTGTCTGATATTGATGGTCTTTATACAAAGTCTCCCCATAGAGATCCTACGGCTGAATTTATACCTTTTGTTGCATCCATTACGCATGATATCGAAAAAATGGCAGATGTTGCTGCTTCAGAGTTTTCGCGGGGAGGAATGAAGACTAAGCTTGATGCCGGAAAAATAGCTAATGCTGCTGGAACGGCGATGATTATCACCTCAGGCAAACGTATGAATCCCCTTGCTGCAATTGACAAAGGTGAACGCAAGAGTTTTTTTGCGGCAAGTAAGAAATCTGTCAATGCTTGGAAAACATGGATTTCTGGTCATTTAGATCCATCTGGTGTTTTGACGATTGATCAAGGAGCCATTAGGGCTCTTGAAACAGGAAAATCGTTATTAGCAGCAGGGGTTATTAGCGTGGAGGGAAATTTCCAGCGTGGGGATACGGTTGCAATTGTTGGTACAGATGGAGTTGAGATTGCGCGTGGACTTGTAAGCTACGACAAAGATGAGGCTGTACGCATTATAGGACATAAAAGTGAAGAAATTGAAGCTATTCTTGGGTATGAGGCGCGCTCTGCTATGGTGCATCGTAATGATATGATTGTACGTTGCTTGATCAATTCTGTTTAAAAAAGTTACTTTTGTTTTTATTATTTTGGCAGAGTGGATGATACGATGACTTTAGAAGAAAAAATGAAAGATATGGGACAAAAAGCACGCTATGCCGCTGCAGCATTGGCTGTTGCTTCTTCTGAGCAAAAGAACAATGCATTAGAAATGATCGCTTTAAGCCTAGAGGCTTACTCAGATGAAATTTTACGGGCGAATTGTTTGGATTTAGAGAAGGCTGCTCAGAATAATTTGAAAGCAGCAATGATTGATCGGCTTAGATTAGATGAATTGCGTTTGGGTGCAATGATAGATAGTGTTCGTCAAGTTGCTCATTTATCTGATCCTGTTGGGCAGGTCATAAGTGCGTGGACACGTCCCAATGGGCTTCATATAAGTCGTGTAAGAACACCTCTTGGTGTAATTGGCATTATTTATGAGAGTCGCCCAAATGTTACAATTGATGCGAGTGCTTTGTGTTTAAAAGCGGGCAATGCTGCGATTTTGCGCGGTGGTTCGGATAGTTTTCATTCTTCACATGCACTTCATTGTGCGTTGGTACAAGGATTAGAGCGCTCTGGTTTACCTAAAGATGCGATTCAAATGGTTGAAACGACAGATCGCGCTGCCGTTGGGGAAATGCTCAAAGGATTGGATGGAGCGATTGATGTGATCGTACCACGTGGTGGAAAGAGTCTTGTTGCTCGCGTTCAGTCTGATGCACGTATTCCAATTTTTGCCCATTTAGAGGGGCTTTGTCATATTTATATTGATAAATCGGCAGATTTAGATATGGCGCGCAATATTGTTTTAAATGCGAAGTTGCGTCGGACTGGGATATGTGGTGCTGTTGAGACAGTTCTCATTGACAGTCAAGCATTAAAAAAGTTTCTTCCTGTTTTGACGGCTTTACAGGAGAAGGGTTGTGAAATCCGCGCAACAGAGGATATCGCGTTTCTTATGCCAGATGTAAAATTAGCCTCTGAAGAAGATTGGTCACATGAATATCTTGATGCTATTCTTTCTGTTAAAACGGTTGAGGGGGTTGAGGGAGCTATTGCTCATATCAAGCGTTATTCATCAGGACATACGGAATCGGTTATTGCTGAGGATTTGGAAGTGGTGAAGATCTTTTTTAATCATTTAGATTCAGCTATTTTATTACACAATGCATCTACACAATTTGCTGATGGAGGTGAATTTGGTTTTGGAATGGAAATTGGTATCGCAACAGGAAAAATGCATGCACGTGGTCCCATAGGCGTTGAACAGCTAACATCATTTCAATATCATGTTAAAGGAAATGGTCAGGTTAGAGTTTGAAAAGCCCATTTTTTCCATGGAAAAATCGTATGCCACATGTTGAAAGATCTAATGTTGTAGGTCTTTTTGGTGGTTCTTTTAATCCGCCGCATGCGGGGCACCTTCTCGTTGCAAAAATTGCCATTCGGCGTTTACATCTTGATCAGTTATGGTGGATGGTTAGTCCAGGCAATCCTTTAAAGGATTGTACACAGTTACTCCCTTTAGAGGAGAGAATGCGATTAAGTTTTAAACTTATTGACCATCCGAAAATTCGCTTGACAGGTTTTGAAAAAGCTATAGGGAGCAAAGTATCGGTAGATACAATTTTCCATATTCTTACCCATTACAGTGGTGTAAATTTTGTATGGATTATGGGAGCGGATAGTTTTACAACGATACATCATTGGTATCGATGGCGTGATATTGTCTCTATGCTTCCTATTGCGATTATTGATCGTCCTTTAGGCAATAGGTCGGCACTCTTTTCTCCTATGGCACAGATTTATCGCCGATTTCGTTTGGATGAGAGAGAAAGTGGGCGCTTACCTTTTATAAAACCGCCAGTTTGGACTTATTTGCATGGACCTTTATCTTTTCAATCTTCAACAAACCTTCGTTTGGAGAAGAATAATTTTTCTTGAACAATTTATAAGATTCTGCTTCTTTCTAAAGAAGTCTCTTTTTGACATTACACAACGATAAGAAAGGATATTAATCTGAAAAACATTGTACACAAATATTCTTACGATATTAGATCTTCTAAAGAAAAAGAAGTTTTTTCTGTGAATGATAGTCTTGAAATTATTCTCAAGAGTTTAGAAGATATAAAAGCAGAAGATATTGTTGCTATTGATATTCAAGGGAAGTCATCTTTGGCTGATTATATGGTTATAGCTTCAGCGCATTCGCAGCGTCATATATCTTCTGTTGCTGATCATTTATTACGCATTTGGAAAGACAGTGGGCAAGGCCTCGCACGCGTAGAAGGTCTTGCGGGAGGCGATTGGGTATTGATTGATACAGGTGATATTATCATTCATCTTTTTCGTCCGGAAATTCGTCTTTTTTATAATTTAGAAAAGATGTGGCTGACTCCGGATTTAAACAATACAACATCGGTTCTTTTCGGAGATCATTAAAATGCAAATTTCTATTTTTGCGGTTGGTCGTATGAAAAGTGGGGCAGAGCAAACATTGGTTCAACATTATTTGGATCGTTTTTCTAAAAGTTCTGGTGCTGTAGGATTTCATTTAAAAAAGTTACACGAGATATCAGAAAGTCGTGCTCAAACAGCGTGTCAGCGTATGGAGGAAGAGGGGAAGAGACTCATTGAATTTTTGCCTGAAAAATATCAATTAATTGTGTTAGATGAGCGCGGAGAGTCGATTTCTTCAGCTGCTTTTGCTGAAAAATTAGGGTTTTATCGTGATGAAGGCATTCGAGATGTCATTATTGCTTTGGGGGGGCCAGATGGGCATAATGAACAGATAAGAAATCGTGCTGATTTTCTTTTATCTTTTGGTTTTATGACGTGGCCACATCAAATTGCGCGCATTCTTCTTGCAGAACAACTTTATCGTGCTGTAACAATTGCAAATCATCATCCGTATCATCGTTTTTAATATTTTTGTGCAATTTTTAGTACTTATTTATCTATTTATTAATATTGTTTTAGCCGACACCATTTAAAGCATCTTTAATGTATATGATGAGCTGTAATGGTTGTGCAAATGAAAAAGCTTCTTCATAAAAAGATGCAATATTTATATGGGGAATGCGTGATATTTGTGGTATTGCTCTTGAGTATGTTTTTTTGCTTTTCTGCATCGCATGCGGAAGATACAATGAGTAGTACGGCGGCACATAAAGCATTGGGAGAAATTCGCCAAAATATTTCACTTTCGCGTGAGCGTGTTACTATTCTTACGCGTCAAGTTGAGCATTTAAAAAAAGATCAACGTGTTTTGAGTGATGCACTTATAAAAGCGGCTAAAGAAGAACGTACAGTAGCAGATGATATTGCTAAAAGGGAAGAAAAGCTTAAGAAAATGATAGAACAGCGGGTACAAGTCTATCAAAGTTTAAAAAGTCGTCGTGCTGAATTTGCGGAAGTTCTTGCAATTTTGGAACGTATGGGATTGAATCCGCCTCCTGCTCTTATGATACAGCCAGAGGATGTGTTGGCTTCTATGCGTAGTTCTGTTTTATTAGGCGCTGTTATTCCTCAGATGCAAGAGAAAACACGAGATTTAACAGAGAAACTCAAGGAGTTGACCAATTTAAGCAATTCCATTACCATGGAATATACCGCATTAAAGACAAAACTGCAAAATCAAGCAGAGCAGCGAAAACGTCTAGAGCTTTTATTAGACAAAAAAAACAAACTACAAGAAAAATCAGAAAAAGAACTTACAGAACAGCAACAAGAAAATATTTCTCTTGCTAAAAAAGCGCAGTCTTTGGAAGAATTGATTTTAGAGCTTGATCGTCAGTCAAAATTTAGCTCTGATTCATCAATACAGGTACGGAAAAATTTACAATTGTTAGAGCAGTCGAATTTTGAAAGCCGAAAAGGTTCTTTACTTTTTCCTGTTTCAGGGAAAAGAATTCGATTTTCTCATAATAATTCGCAGATTACGCGCTTTGGTGAAACGATTGAAACAGAGTCAGGTGCTGTTGTTATATCACCTGTGGATGCTTTTATTGCTTTTGCTGGGCCATTTCGTTCTTACGGACAGTTAATTATTCTCAATGTTGGAAATGGTTATCATATCATTCTTACCGGAATGTCGAAAATTAATGTAAAACAAGGGCAGTTTGTTCTTTCAGGAGAGCCTCTGGGTATGATGGAGATGCAATTTATTGCGAATAGTGTTGCATTGGATATAGGCAAAACTGCTCCAATGCTTTACATTGAGTTTAGAAAACAGGGAAAACCTATAAATCCAACTCCTTGGTGGCAGACTGAAAAAACGAGAAGGAGCCAAAATGATTCGTAAAGTTATTCTTTTGGTCGCTGGGGTATTGCTCGGCGCCAGTTCAATGATTATGGTGCAGTCTGTTGCTGCAAACAATGAAGGTAATGCGTATAAGCAGTTGGCTATATTTGGCGATATTTTTGAACGTGTTCGTATGCAGTACGTGACGGTTCCAGATGATAAAAAGCTTATCGAAAATGCTATCAATGGTATGCTTACATCGCTTGATCCCCATTCATCTTATATGAATGCTGAAGAAGCCAAGGACATGCGGGATTCTACGAAAGGAGAATTTGGCGGTCTTGGTATTGAGGTCACTATGGAGAAAAACTTAATTAAAGTTGTCTCTCCAATGGATGATACACCTGCTTCAAAAGCAGGTATTTTATCAGGAGACCTTATTTCAAAAATTGATGACGTACAAACGAATGGTCAAACATTGAATGAAGCTGTTAATAAAATGCGAGGGGCTCCTGGAACGCCAATTACCTTGACAATTATTCGTTCTGGCGTTGATAAGCCATTTGAAGTTAAGATTGTTCGTGATATCATTAAAGTGAAAGCGGTGAAATATCGCGTTGAGGGAGACATTGGATATTTAAGAATTATTCAGTTTTCTGAGCAGACATTGGGTAATCTTCTAGCGGCAATTAAAGATATCCAATCTCAAATTCCTGAGGATAAATTAAAAGGTTATGTCCTTGATTTACGGCTTAATCCTGGTGGGCTTTTAGATCAAGCTGTTAATGTTTCGAGTGCTTTTCTCGATAAAGGTGAGATTGTGTCGACTCGTGGGCGCAAAAAGAGTGATGTGACGAGATTTGATGCGAAGCCAGGTGATGTCACTAATGGAAAGCCGCTCATTGTCCTCATTAATGGTGGTTCGGCAAGTGCTTCTGAAATCGTTGCAGGTGCACTACAAGATCATCGCCGTGCAACAATTTTAGGGACGCAGTCTTTTGGTAAAGGATCTGTTCAAACAATTATTCCTTTGGGTGAAAATGGGGCTTTACGCTTAACAACAGCACTTTATTACACGCCATCTGGCACTTCTATTCAAGGAACAGGGATCACACCTGATATTATTGTAGAGCAACCACTCCCTGAAAAATATAAGGGTTATGATGTAAAAGTTGGTGAGTCTGCATTAAAAGGACATATCAAAGGGAAACGGGAAAGTAATAAAGGCTCTGGTTCAGCTGCTTTTGTTCCGAAAGACCCTAAAGAGGATATTCAATTGAATGAGGCTTATAAACTGTTACGGGGTGAAATGGCAAATGCAGCATTCCCACCAGATCCCAATAAGGATATATTAAAGTGAGAAATGATATCTATAGCTTGCACTTTTGAGGAATATTAAATGGATGCGGGTATTAATTTAAAGGCTCTTCCTTATCGCAAATGTGTTGGGATTGTTGTCTTTAATCATGAGGGTAAAGTTTGGGTTGGGCGTCGTTTAATGACGCCTGTTCATGCAGATATTGAAATATCTCATCGTTGGCAGCTTCCTCAAGGAGGGATTGATGAAGATGAAAAGCCATTAGATGCGGCATATCGTGAACTCTATGAAGAAACCGGTATTCGATCTGTAAAGTTGATTAAAGAAGCACAAAATTGGTTCTGCTATGATTTTCCACAAGAACTTGTTGGGTGCACATTAAGCAATAAATATCGTGGGCAAATGCAAAAATGGTTTGCTTTTCAGTTTACGGGAGAGATTTCTGAAATTGCCATTAATCCGCCGCCAGAAGGCAATAAAGCGGAATTCGATCAATGGAAATGGGTTGATCTAGAAACCCTTCCTTTAATTGTTGTTTCTTTTAAAAAGCATGTTTATATGAAAGTTGTTAGCGAATTTCGAGGTAGCCTTCGGTTGTTATAAAAGCTATATGATTATAAGAAAGCTTTTTGTATTGAGATGCTTTATATTAATTTATAAATAATAAATATGTTTCTCTTTTATGTAAAGAACAGGGATATAAAATGAAAAAGTTATTTAATTTACTTATAGTTTGTACTCTTTTGAGTATTTCATCTGTTGCATTTGCAACAGGTTCAAAGCCTTCTGCACCAAAAGATGCAAAAGATGCAGTAGAGACATTACCAAATGGTGCTTCTTCTTTAACTGAAACCTATGGCTTGTGGACCATTAATTGTGGGTTACAAGAAGGAAAAAAAGTTTGCTTTATGCATCGTCAAGAAGTAAATGAGCAAGGGCGTGTTGTTGTGGCTATGAGCCTTATTCTCAATGCTGAGGGTGTTGTATCAGGTAGTTTAACCGTTCCTTTTGGCATTTTGGTTTCTAAACCTGTTCGTTTGCAAGTTGATGAAGGAAAGGCTGTTATTGAAACTGGTATAAGGACTTGTGTGCCAGCAGGTTGCATGGTACCAGTCGTTTTTGACAAAAGTCACGTAGCAGCTTTACGTGCAGGAAAGCAATTAAAGTTGGCGATGACAATTGCTGCTGCAGGTGAACCACCTTTGAATGATTTGTTTGTTCAGCTGAATGGTTTTAGCAATGCTCTTAATCGTTTAACTGCTTTGCAGAAATAATTAAAAGAATAAACTAAAAACGGCCTTTTAAGGCTGTTTTTAGTTTGTACGTTTTTTATATTAATAATTAAAGCGATGAGATTTAAGGTTAATCCTATAAGGAATCTCTAAAGCTTTCAAAGTTCTCAGATTATTTACTATTTTTTCTATTTTTACGCGTTATTTTTAATTGTGATATTTGTTTTCTAGCTTCATCGTCATTAAATAGAGAGATGAAGGATTTGGTTTTTTGTTTTTATTCAAGAAAAAAGAATATTTAAATATAAAACCATTGTTTGATACACAGATTTACTTTAATGAAGGCCTTTTATACGCTCTTCTGTTTCCTTGATTGAAAGGGATAACGCATGATTTATGCATTGCTTAGAGCAATTGATTTGATTTTTGAGATTTATATTGATATCCTAATTGCTAGTGTTGTTTTTTCTTGGCTTTATGTCTTTAATATCATAAATCCGCACAATCGCTTTGTTATTTTGATAAGAGACTTTTTATATCACCTTACAAATCCCATTCTAAATCGTATTCGACGGATTTTACCAAATTTTGGAACAATTGATATTTCACCTGTTGTGGTATTCATTATTATTTATTTTATTCGTACTTTCATGTGGCACACTTACGCAAGCATGTATCTATAGAAATATTACTTGAGGCGAATACATGTTTTATCAAGTTGATAAAAATAATTTGGTTTTGTTTGTGTACCTCATTCCCAAATCATCTATTGACAAAATAATAGGGGTTGAATGTAGGGATGGTGAGAAACGATATCTAGTTATACGTCTTCGTGCTGTTCCTGAAGATGGAAAAGCAAATAGAGCGCTCATTAAATTTCTTGCGAAGAAGTGGAAAATTTCAGCTTCTTCTATTTCTCTGAAAAGCGGCGCAACATCTCGCTACAAACAACTTTATTTTTCAACACATTTAGAAGAGCTACAGCAGATATGGCAATCCTTCACAGAGTATATTTCGTAGAAGAAATAAATAATAAAGCCTATAAAAAACAGGCTTTATTTTATTAGAATTGTTATATTTCTTTATTGCGTTCAACAGCTTGCTTAATCAATTCATAAGCAAAGCTTTTATCACGCCATCCTTCAATTTTGGCCCATTTTCCAGGTTCCAGATCTTTGTAATGTTTGAAGAAATGTTCAATTTGTTTGAGTGTAATCTCGGGCAGATCTGTATAGTCATGAATATTGATATAGCGTTTTGTTAATTTTGTCGTGGGAATGGCAATAATTTTTTCATCTTTACCACCATCATCTTCCATCATTAAAGCGCCGATGGGGCGAACATTGATCACACAACCAGGCATAAGTGGACGGGTATTACAGATAAGGACATCAATAGGATCACCATCATCTGAAAGTGTATGAGGGACAAAACCGTAATTTCCGGGATAAACCATCGATGTATGAAGAAAACGGTCAACAAATAATGCGCCCGACTTTTTATCCATCTCATATTTTATTGGCTGACCACCAAGAGAGACTTCTACAATAACATTAATATCTTCTGGTGGGTTTTTACCCACGGGTATTTCCTTAATATTCATAAAGATATCCTTTCTGGGATAGAGTGAGGCTCAATACAATCAAGTATTTTACCAAAGTAGATTGTAAAATTAGCTCGAAATTGATGCACGTGTTTTTTCAAAACGTTTACGTTCATTGGGATCAAGATAGAGTTTGCGGAGACGAATATTTTTAGGGGTCACCTCTACAAGTTCATCATCTTGTATCCATGATAAGGCACGTTCTAATGTCATTTTAATGGGAGGCGTTAACTTTACCGCTTCATCTTTTCCGGAAGCACGCATATTAGTAAGTTTTTTTCCTTTTAACACATTGACTTCTAAGTCATTATCGCGTGAGTGGATGCCAATAATCATACCTTGATAGACTTTCACACCTGCATCGATGATCATAGGTCCACGATCTTCAAGATTAAAAAGAGCATAAGCAACAGATTCACCGTTGTCATTAGAAATCATAACACCATTAACGCGACCAGCAATGTCTCCTTTATAAGGTTCATAAGCGTGGAAAAGGCGATTCATAATTGCTGTACCACGTGTGTCCGTTAAAAGTTCAGATTGATAACCAATAAGTCCTCTAGTTGGGGCGTAAAAGACAAGGCGGATACGATGACCTCCAGAAGGACGTAATTCCACCATTTCACCCTTACGTTCAGACATTTTTTGTACAACAGTACCGGAATATTCTTCATCGACATCGATAACAACTTCTTCTATTGGCTCAAGAATTGTTCCATTTTCATCTTTTTGCATAACAACACGTGGACGTGAAACACTAAGTTCAAATCCTTCACGTCGCATATTTTCAATAAGAACTGCGAGCTGTAATTCTCCTCGTCCTGAAACGTAAAAAGAATCTTTATCGGCTGATTCTTCAATTTTAAGAGCGACATTGCCTTCTGCTTCTTTTAACAAACGGTCTCGAATGACACGGCTTGTTACTTTATCTCCTTCAGTTCCTGCAAGGGGGCTATCATTGACGAGAAAACTCATCGTAACAGTAGGAGGATCAATTGGTTGGGCAGTAAGGGGTTCATTAACCGTAGGATCACAGAAAGTATCAGCGACGGTACCTTTTTGCAGACCTGCAATCGCAACAATATCACCAGCACTTCCTTCTTCAATAGGTTGCCGTTCTAGACCACGAAATGCTAGAATTTTTGAAATCCGCCCAGTTTCTAAAAGTTTTCCATCTTGCCCCAGAACCTTGACATTTTGATTGGGTTTTAGAGAGCCGGAATGAATACGACCTGTAATAATTCGTCCCAAAAATGGATCTGCTTCAAGAATAGTTCCAATCATGCGGAACGGGCCTTCTGCGACGCTAGGGGAAGGAACATGCCGCGTTACAAGATCAAATAAAGGACCTAGTCCTTGATCTTTTGGTCCCTCGGGGGTTTCAGCCATCCATCCATCGCGTCCTGAACCATAAAGAATGGGAAAATCAAGCTGTTCATCAGTTGCGTCAAGAGCAGCGAAAAGGTCAAAAACCTCATTAATAACTTCATCAACGCGTGCATCAGGTCGGTCAATTTTATTAATAGCAACAATAGGGCGCAAACCTACTTTCAATGCCTTGCCAACGACAAATTTTGTTTGTGGCATTGGTCCTTCAGCTGCATCAACAAGGACGATGGCTCCATCAACCATGTTTAGAATGCGTTCAACTTCTCCACCAAAATCGGCATGTCCTGGTGTATCAACAATATTAATTCTAGTATCTTTCCAAACAACAGATGTCACTTTCGCTAGAATTGTAATTCCACGTTCTTTTTCAATATCATTTGAATCCATCATACGTTCGCTTGTGCGCTGATTATCACGGAAGTTTCCTGATTGCTTGAGAAGTCCATCCACAAGCGTTGTTTTCCCATGGTCAACGTGGGCAATGATGGCAATGTTACGCAATTGCATAAATTTTCTTCTTTTCGTTTAATGAAATCCCATTTGAGGCAAAGTATTTACATTCTTTACCTGACTATCAAAAAACCTTTTACATGTTTTTTTATAATTTTGGAAGATGGAGGTAATATTTTTATGGTAAGAGTATTCACTCAAGTTTTTAATGCTTTCTTGAGTATCAATTGGTGGAGTTTCATAAAAAAACTTTTATAGTACCGGTATGTTTTATTATCGAGCTAAGACTTGTCCATAAATCATCATCAATTTGATCTTTATGAACGTGACACGAGAAATTGATATAAACGTTTGTAAGAAGAGTATAAAGGTAAATCCATTGAGCACCCCCATCTTTACGCTTATGAAGTAACAAGTCAGCACCATCACACAATTTGCCAGTTCGTGGGTGTTGTATAGCCCTTGGAACTTGAGACTCTTCATAAGAGCCATTTTTAAATCCTTTCTTATACAGTTTTTACCCACATGCCATCCCCGCTTGTGACGTGCAAGCGAATGGTTTTGATTGATTCAATATACACAGATTTGAAATGAGAGAATCTTACGTTATTCGGGATTCTCATTCAATATGCAAAACAGTGAACTGTATATATAAATCAATATTTTGCCTGAAAACTAGAACGTTTCAAACAGAATTACACTTGTTATTGCATATCCATGTATTTGTCTTAAAGAGGGATTTCTTAATGTATACCTTATCCATTCCACGATAGTTCCCATAAATGGTATAATATAAACACCTTTATGAAGAGTATAAAGCCCATGGATCATCATTATTATTACTCTATTTTAGCTGTCAATATTGCAACAGTTTTTAGTACTAGAGAGGGGGCATAAGAAGCAGTTTACTCTTTTCTTGAATAATTTTAGCCACGCACCAATTCTGCTTGTGGTATGCAAAAAGATGACTTTAATTGATTCAAGATGAGAAGGTTTATGATAAGATAATCTTGCAGTATTTGGAGTTATTATTCAATCTAAAAAAACGATAAATTATCATTATAAAAAAGTGTATTATCTATGAAGTAGGGCGCAAGAAAACAAATACGGGAGTTTGTTTTTTTAGGGAAAGATCTTAAATGATATGACAAGATCTTTCCATAACGGTGCGTTTTTCCTTCATATATTTAAAGAAGAGTTCCTGATAAAATGAGGGAAGCTACAGAAAAATAGATTATAATGCCCATGACATCGACTAAAGTTGCCACAAAAGGAGCAGAAGCACTTGCTGGATCAAATTTTAAACCTTTAAGGATAAAAGGTAGCATCGATCCAGAGAGAGAACCAAAGGTAACGATGCCGATTAAAGCTGTACCTACTGTTGTTGAAATAGCAATCCAATGTTGGCCATAATCGTAGATACCGAGTTTTTGCCAAAGAGCAATGCGCGCAATGCCAATAATTCCGAGTAAGAGACCAAGGGATAATCCTGTTGGAATTTCACGAATAATAACTTTCCACCAGTCTTTTAATGTGAGTTCACGTAAAGCCAATGCACGGATAATAAGGGATGTAGCCTGTGAGCCGGAATTCCCTCCTGAGCTCATAATGAGAGGAATAAAAAGTGTAAGAATAATCGCTTTTTCAAGTTCAGTTTCAAAATGTTGCATAGCGCTTGCTGTTAGCATTTCACCGATAAAGAGTAAAGCGAGCCAGCCTCCGCGTTTTTTCATCATTTCAGGAAACTTGATTTGCAT
The DNA here is from genome assembly GCF_042196465.1 of Bartonella sp. AD13SXNS. Taxonomy (NCBI): domain Bacteria; kingdom Pseudomonadati; phylum Pseudomonadota; class Alphaproteobacteria; order Hyphomicrobiales; family Bartonellaceae; genus Bartonella; species Bartonella sp. AD13SXNS. Next base: position 139,105 of record NZ_JBHIQI010000004.1, on the reverse strand, counting down.
ATAGGGCTTATTAAGCGCTTCCATACCCCCAAATTTATAGGCATCTTCATTCATTTCATCGACCATAGTATCAAGCACATCGTCCACGGTTACAATGCCAATGACATGGTTATTTTCATCAACGACGGGCACCGACAGAAGATCATGGCGCTGGAAAAGGCGCGCGATATCCTCATGATGTGTGAAGGGCGATATTGTAATGGGTGAGTCATGGGTAGGGACATTAAGGATTTGTTCATCAGGTGAGGCAAGAATAAGGTTACGCAGTGAAACAGCTTTGAGAAGAATCCCTGTTTTAGGGTCAATCACATAGCTGGTATAAACTGTTTCACGTGTTCGCTCGACCTCACGAATATGATCCAAAGTTTTTTGTATGGTCCAGTTTGAAGGAACGGCTATAAACTCTGTTGTCATGAGTGCCCCTGCTGTATGATCAGGATAACTGGTAAGTTTTTTAAGTTCCGCACGTGTTAAGGGTTTAAGCAAGGCATAAAGCCGTGTACGGGTTTCTTTATTTATTTCTTGAAAGACGTCTGCAGCAGCATCGGCAGACATGCCATCAAGAATTTCAACAGCACGATTTATAGGGAGAAGTTCTAAAATAGCAGCAGGTTGCTCAAGCTCTGGTTTATCAAAAAGTTCGATAACATAATCAAGAGGTAGAAGACTAAGAATAGTGACACGTTCCATGATATCGAGATCATTGATGATATCAATAGAGTCTGCAAAATGCTGGTTCTTTAACTTTTCAGCGAGAGCTTCAGGAGAAAAATTTTTGAAGTCGAAGGCCGTTTTAATTTCAGTCATGATAAAGTACCTCCTGAAGAGTTGGGAAGTTGTAAATCTAAATAATAGATGAGATAAAAACAAAAATTTATGGAAGATTTGAAAAAAACCTCCCCGACTATATTTCCAATTGTTAATATTTGAAGTTAAAGTCAAGGATAAATTATCAGTTATGAACAAGTTTCTGAATCACTGAAACGAGAATACAGCTTGATTGGGGGATAATATGAAGGTATAAATGTAAAAATCAGTTCCCATTTTTACCTTATTATGCCGTAAAACACCGTTGTTTAGAGCGGTGATATAAGGCATGAAAAGCTTTACATATTAAGTGTTTTTAGATATCGCAATCCGTATTCAGGGCAGGGGCTTATCTGCTACGCTTATGAAGTAAATTGCATGAGTGGTTAGCAGGTAGAATCCGCCGAGATAAGCTGAACTGTTGACAGTCCGGAGCCTGGTAGGAACTTCCATTCTTGTAATGGGGCAGCGTCCCTTCACGTAAAACAGAACGCCATTATGTTGCAGTTTCGCGCGCTTATTTTAAGAAACATCTCTCAAAGAGCATTCAAGCCTATTTCACGGTGGCGCCCGTGAAGGGTATAAAGGTAAATCCATTGAGTACCTCCATCTTTACGCTTATGAAGGATCAAACCGGTACCATCACAACACTTGGCCAGCTTGTGGGTATTGTGCGACAGCTCTTAGCATTTAAGACAGTTCATAAGAGCTATTTTTATTCCTTTCTTATTATGGTTTTTACCCACATGCCAGCTCCGCTTGTGATGTACAAGCAAGTGATTTTGATTGATTCAACATAAACAGGTTTGAAATGAGAGAATCTTACGATCTTAAGGTTTTTTTATTTAATATATAAAACGATATATTATCATTATAAATCAATATGTTGTTTCATAAGTGTGGAAATTCTTATTTTTATTTAACTCTTGAAATTAAAGGTACTTTTTATTTTTTACTTCAATAGAGCTTTGACAGGTAGTTTTGAAACTCACAAAATAGTTTTAGTATATTATCAATTTGTGTCGTAAAGATAATGATTACAGCCTAAATTTATAATGGAGACATAAAGTATTATGACAAAAGAAGCCGTGCTGGACTGGAAGGGATTTTCAGGTCTTCCTGATTTTTTTTCTATAAATGATGAAGATTTTAAACCCGCTTTTGAACAAGCACTTCAAGAAGCCGAAGAAGAACTAGAAGCGATTGCGATGGTGCAAGAACCACCAACACTTGAGAACTTTTTGCAACCTTTTGAGCTTTGTGGCAAAGCGCTTGATCGTATCTGTTCAATATTTTTCTTGCGTACCAGTGCTCATACGAATGCGTTGATTCAACAGCTTGAACAAGAGTTCGTTGTAAAACTTTCTCGTTATTCTTCAAAAATGATGATGGATGCACGGATATTTGCGAAAATAGATGTGCTTTATAAACAGTCGCAACAGGGGACATTTGAGAGTGAAACAACACGTGTTCTTGAATTATGGTGGAAAAAGTTTGTTTGTCATGGTGCAAAATTAGATGAAAAAGCGAAGAAACGGCTTGTAGAAATTAATGAAAGACTCGCTTTTTTAAATGCTACTTTTGGGCAAAATGTCTTAAACGATGAAGCTGAATGGATTCTATTTTTAAAACAAACAGACTTATCTGGTTTACCGGAAGATCTCATTGCTTCAATGAAAGAAACTGCGTACGAAAGAGGCAGTGAAGAAGCCTGTGCATTAACACTAGCACGCTCAATTGTTGAACCTTTTTTAAAATTCTCTGATCGTCGTGATTTGCGTAAGGTTGCATTCCAAGCTTGGGCTAAACGTGGTGAAAATAATAACAAGAATGACAATCGAACCATTATTTTAGAGATTGTTGCGCTTCGAGATGAGAAAGCTAAATTATTGGGATATAAATCTTTTGCGGATTTAAAACTCGATAATACCATGGCTAAAAGTGTTGATTCTGTTATGAATTTGCTTATGCCTGTATGGGAGCGAGCAAAAGCGAAGGCCTCTACTGAGCAAATTGAATTACAAAATTTTGCCAATAATCAGGGAAGCAATGAATTTTTAACAGCTTCGGATTGGCGTTATTATGCTGAAAAACTTCGCACTGAAAAATTTTCTTTCGATGGCGCTGAAATTAAATATTATTTTCAACTTGATCATATGATTAAAGCCGCTTTTGGAGTAGCAGAAAAACTCTTTGGCATTACATTTGAAGAAAAAAATGCTGTTGCACTTTGGCATCCTGATGCACGTTTATGGGAAGTAAAGAAATCTGATGGAAGCTTACTTGGGCTTTTCATTGGTGATTATTTTGCACGTTCTTCAAAACGGTCTGGTGCGTGGATGAGTAGTTTGCAATCACAACATAAATTGGAAGGCGGACAAAAGCCCATTATCTACAATGTTTGTAATTTTGCTAAACCATCCAAAGGGGAGGTTGCTCTTTTATCTCTTGATGATGCACGTACGCTTTTCCACGAATTTGGGCATGCATTGCATGGTTTGCTTTCTGATGTTGTATGGCCATCTGTATCGGGAACATCGGTTTCTCGTGATTTTGTTGAGCTGCCTTCTCAACTTTATGAACATTGGTTAACTGTACCAGAAATATTAAAATCTTATGCTATACATGCAAAAACAGGGCTTCCTATGCCACAAGAGTTGATAGATAAAGTTTTAGCAGCACAGACATTTAATGCTGGATTTTCTGCGGTTGAATTTATCTCATCAGCTCTTGTGGATATGGCTTTTCACCGAGGAGAAACAGTAACTGATCCAACAGTATTTGAACGCCAAGAATTAGACAAGCTGCAAATGCTTGATACAATTATTATGCGCCATCGTCCTCCACATTTTACGCATATATTTTCAGGGGATGGTTACGCCGCTGGTTACTATTCTTATATGTGGTCGGAAGTGCTTGATGCTGATGCTTTTCAGGCTTTTGAAGAAACGGGAGATGTTTTTAATTCAGAGCTTGCTAATAAGTTGAAACGTTTTATTTACTCTGCTGGGGGAAGTCGTGATCCAGAGGAGCTTTATAAAGCTTTTCGGGGACGGATGCCTTTACCAGAGGCAATGATTAACAAACGTGGATTGTAAGATATAACGGCATGGTGCTAACCATGCCGTTTTCATATTCTTCGGAAGGATGTAGTTGCAATTTATGCAAATTTTCTCTTCATTATAGTTATGTAAACAGTGTTTTTATCTTATTCGCTTTTCGTTTATGGGAAAAATTAGATTTTGTATTTTAAATAGACATTATGGGAAAGAAAAATTATCAGCTCGATCTTTTTGATGTCCATTGAGCGGAAACCATGATTTTTCTATAAAACTTGATTTTTTTCTGCCTATGAGATGGGTGTTTTGTTGTACCATATCATTAAGGCTCATTGGAGGTTGGCGCATAATATTACTTGGCTCTTGATTGTCTGATTCTTGTATAAGTTTTTGAATAGCTTTATCGGTTGAGTATGGATTTTCATGAGAAAAGGCATGAAAATTTAAAATATTTTTCAATGGCTTTTCTAAATAAGAAGCAAGTTTTTTCTTTCCTTCAGAGGTGAAGTGTATGCCATTATTGGTGCGCAATTTGGTCATTTTTCCATTAATATCATAGCCTGAAAAAGAAAAGTTTCCTTCTTCATCACTAAAGCCACTCCAGATATCAAGAAAATATCCTCCTGCTGTTTCTGTTACTTGTTTGTAGAGCGCATTAAAAATTTTCATTTTTTGTGTCAAAAGGTCATTTCCAAAAGAAGGTTGACCTATCCATATCCACGATTTTCCAGAGGCATGAAGACTTTCAGCAATTACGATAATTCTTTGTTTGTAGATATGCATCCATTCTGATTGATCTGTGTTAATCGTGCTATGAGAGTCTATGATGGGTTGATTATCATTTGCACCGATCATCATGATAATGACATCGGGGTTATTTTGATCAATGAGTTTAGAAATATTGCTTTGCCAAGAATAATAATCAGTTCGAACTAATCCGGAAGCTGGCATTGTGTTGTTCATGATAACGATATCACTATTATCTATAAAAAACTTCTTAAGTGCATCGGCAACAGCAGAAGCTGTAAAATCTCCTATGACAAGAATGCGCTTTGCATTCTCATTTTTTAGCTTTTGTATGTTTTTTTGTGTTACGATCTTTTTTTGCGGCTTGTTTATTTTTTGTTCTATAATTTGCGGTGGTTGTTGCGTCTGTTTGTTATGTTGTGACAACCATTTGAAGAAGTTTGTTGCCTGACTAGGGGATGGCTGTATAATCGCCACAATAGAAAGTGAGAGCAGTAGGAACGTTAAGTATATCAGGCGAAAAAGAGACAAAACCTTATTCTCCTTTATTGTTTGCGCAGGAGAAAAAGCACTTGAGATGATGGATATCCATTTGCTTTTAGACCTTGACGCAATTGAAAAGCTTTAATTGCTTCGCGAGAGGCTGTTCCGATTTTTCCATCAATATTCCCTTTATAATAGCCCAGTGTTCTTAAGCGAGATTGCAGTTCTTTACATTCTTGGAAAGTAAGAGATTGAAAAGGTCTTTGCCAATCATGTACCAATCCAGGACGTCCAGCAATGCGATCAGCAAGAAGGGCAACAGCAAGAGCATAACGGTCTGCATTATTATAACGTTTTAGAACAAAGAAATTTTTTGTGACTAAAAATATAGGTCCTTTTTCTCCATCTGGATATTTTAATACTGCTTGTTCAGCTAATGTAGGAAGAGGATGCCCATTAGCGTGTTTTACACCTAATTTTTTCCATTGTTCAAAGGAATACCAGCCTTCAGGAAGTTTTTTCCCCTGCGGCACTTTTACCTCTACTCCCCAAATAAGATTAGGTTGCCAGCCATTTTTGTGGAGAAGATTAGCAGCAGTCGCAAGAGCATCGGGAACAGAGTTCCAAATATCACGCTGTCCATCTTGGTCCATATCAACCGCATAGGCAAGATAACTGCTTGGAATAAATTGTGTATGCCCCAATGCGCCGGCCCAAGATCCAGTGAGTTGAGAGCGTTTAATTTCGCCACTTTGTAGAATTTTCAAAGCGGCAATCAGTTGTATATGTGCATATTTTGCACGTTTTTTATCAGCATAGGCTAGCGTTGCAAGTGAGCGAATGGCATCACGCATTACACTTTTATTGGTTAAAACTTTCCCATAGTTGCTTTCCATTGACCAAATAGCAAGCAGAATATTGCGGTCTACACCAAAACGTTTTTCAATTTGAAGAAGCCATTTATTCCATTTTTGAGTTTGGCGCCGTCCTTCTATAATAGCAATATCATGGACACGATTATCGAAATAGTTCCATGAAGGAGCAATAAATTCCGGTTGGTATGCGGCGCTTTTTAAAACTTCTGGATCAATGGCATTAATGTCTTTAAAAGCCATATGAAACGTAGAGGGAGTAATATTGTGAGCAAGAGCTATTGTTTTAAACTCTTTAATCCAGTGTTTAAATCCGCTATCCGCATGTGAAAATGATGCAAAAAACATTAAAAAAGCAGACAAAAGAACGGCAGAGCCAGTGACAAGGGGACTCCAATTTATTGACTTCTCTGAAAAAGAGAAGATCTTCAATTCTGTTTTTTGCATTTTAAAACCCCCATTAATATTCATTTTGTTAGATGTGCAATAACTTTATTTTGTATTTAGTATTAATCGATAATACGATCAAGAAGAGAAAAAAATTGGAACAAATAATTCATTTTAATCCTTTCAATAAATTCTCATACTTTCTTTTTACATTTTTAATTACCCATTATAATAATAAATAAAACAATAAGATATCTTTTTTATCATTTCGTAAAAACATATGATAAATAAAACAAAAAGGTTATATGAATTCATTAAGGAGGATGAGTGTGCGTAAAATCCGGAAAGCAGTATTTCCTGTAGCAGGTCTTGGTACGCGTTTTCTTCCTGCGACAAAAACGATTCCTAAAGAAATGTTAACAGTTGTTGATAAGCCGGTTATTCAATATGTTGTGGATGAGGCTCGGGAGGCTGGTATTGAGCATTTTATTTTTGTGACTGGACGCAACAAAGCAGTCATTGAGGATTATTTTGATGCGCAAGTTGAATTATACGCGACACTTGCTGAATGTGGAAAAAAAGAAGATCTTGCGCATTTATATCGTTTACAGCCGTTGCCAGGGACAACGTCTTTTACACGGCAACAGCAACCTTTGGGACTAGGGCATGCTCTTTGGTGTGCACGTGAATTAGTTGCAGGGGAACCTTTTGCTTTGTTATTACCGGATATGTTGATACAAGCGAAAAAGGGCTGTCTTTCTGAAATGATGAGCCTTTATGAAAGAACAGGTGGGGGGAATATTATAGCAGTTCAGGAATGCGATCCTAGAGAAACACATAAATATGGTATTGTTGGGAAAGGCAAACAGATTGCAAATGGTTTTGAAATCACAAAAATGGTAGAGAAACCAGCACAAGGAACAGCACCATCAAATTTGTACATCAATGGGCGTTATATTTTGCAGCCAGAAATTTTTAATATTCTTTCCACTCAAGAACGAGGAGCAGGAAATGAAATTCAATTAACAGATGCTATGATACGGCTTTCAAACGAACAGGATTTTTGGGGTTTGCAATTAGAAGGGCGCACTTTTGATTGCGGTTCTAAAGCTGGTTTTATTGAAGCTAATGTTGCATTTTCTTTAGCCCGCGCTGATATGCACAGCCACATTTCTGCCTCATTGAAAAATTTATTGGAAACCGTTAAAATTGAAAAATGATGTAGATTTCTCATTTAATTTTATTGATCGAATTTGATTATGACAATACCGTCTCCTCACATGGCCTTGCAAGGAGCTGTTGCATCGGCGCTTAAAACACTTGCGAGTGAAAAGCAAGGGCTTAAAGCTCTTGAAGCAGCTCTTCTTGGAAGTCTTTCTGCTTCTTTTGAAGCGGCTGTTCAAACTATTAGAAATGCTCGTGGACATGTGGTCATTACGGGTCTTGGGAAAAGTGGTCATATAGGAACAAAAATTGCAGCAACCTTAGCCTCAACTGGAACACCTGCTTTTTTTGTTCATGCTGCAGAAGCCAATCATGGTGATCTTGGTATGATTGGATCTGATGATGTTATTCTTGCTTTATCATGGTCTGGTGAAACTCAAGAGTTAAGTGGTATTATGAGCTATGCTGCACGTTTTCGTATCCCCCTTATTGCAATGACATCAAATGAGCATTCTGTGTTAGGACGACAAGCGGATATTGTTCTGTTATTACCAAAGATAGAAGAGGCTTGCCCCCATGGTTTAGCTCCTACAACTTCAACAATTATGCAATTGGCAATGGGAGATGCATTAGCGGTTTCTCTTTTAGAAATGCGTGGTTTTACTGCAACGGATTTTAAAATATATCATCCTGGTGGTTCTCTTGGTGCAAGCCTCAAATATGTGCGGGATATTATGCATGAGGGTGATAGTATTCCTCTGGTTATGCAGGGAACAGCTATGACTGAAGCGATGAATGTTTTGGTGAAAAAACATTTTGGTTGTGTTGGTGTTGTGAATAAAAAAGGTGAACTAATCGGAATTGTGACCGATGGTGATCTTGCACGTAACATTCATTCTAATTTATCGAAATTTAATGTTGATGAGGTGATGACAAAAACCCCTAAAGTTGTAACGCCAAATACACTTGTTGGTGCCGCAACAGCTTTTATTAATGATCATCATATTGGCGCATTTTTCGTGGTTGAAGATAAGAAGCCGATAGGAATTGTTCATTTTCATGATCTTTTGCGTATTGGTGCTGCTTAGATTAAAGTTCCCTACCAAATAAAATGTTATTTTAGCTTAAAATAGATTGAATGATACAAAGTCACAGTTTTATTGTGAAGCGGTTTTTCTGATGTTTTGTGGAAGAAAATGAGTGTTTTACGCATTTCATAATGTTTAGAAAATTCTACGGATAGAGATTGTATCAGTCTCTTTACGTATTTGAGAGAAGATTTCCTGTCAGGAGGAGAAAGGAACACCTCCTGCTTAATGTATGTATTTTGTCTATCTTATAAGAAAAGCTTTACTTTATATTTTGTCTAAGATTTTCGTTTAAGAAAAAATTGTGCTCCTGTATGTGAGGTGCAGAGAAGTTGTGTGGCGTCATATGACATTGTGCAATTGACTCTAGAGATTGTTCCACGAAGAATAGAGCGTATTTCAATTTCTATATTTTGAGCATTGATATAATTATATGCTCCTTCTGATAGCTTTTCTTCTGTATCTGCTGCATGTGTTTCAAAAACACCATTATGAAAAGAAGAAATAATACCATTCTCGTCAACCCATTTTCCATCAATTCCTGTTGGCATATTTGGGTTATAATACTGCGAAAAGCTACAAGCACTTAATAGGAAAGTGGTGATTGTAAGACATAAAATATGATAGGTATGTTTCATTTATTGCACTCTATTTAGATTATTTTGCTCTCTAGTTTCTATAACATTATTAAATTATCCCATGAGTCAATATGAAAAATTTGATGAAAATCAATGAAAAAGCAAAAAAATAGAAAAAAATGCCTTAATGTTGTATTTAATTAACAGCTTAATGAAGTTCGTAAGTGAAACACAAAAGGTGAAATATTTCTTATGGTTTACAATAATTTTTACATTAAGCTGCTGAGTGATCTCAAAGGAGATTATTGACATTATGGTTGGTCCCATTCTTGTTGCGAGTGAAGATTATGGAAGACGTATAGAGCTTTCTGCTATGCTCCGAGGTTTTGGCTACCGTGTCATTGAAGCAGAAAATGGTCTCCGTACGATTGATCTTTTACACAGGCGTAAAAACATTGTGCTTGCACTCCTTGATGTCGTTATGAGTGATTTGAGTGTGAGCGATTTGATTAAAATGATTAGAGTTGCTGGTGTTTCTATTCCTATTATTGTTATAGCACAGCAAGAAAATCAGGATTTACTCCAGAGAGCTCTAGCAGCTGGAGCGATTGATTATTGGATTCATCCAGTAACATTATTACGAGTAAGAGTTACGTTGGATATTCTTGCTCTTATTTCTGCTTTGAAGCATGAGGTTCGAGATATTCAACGAAAAAAAGAGAATCATTTACGATTTTCTGACCTTTGTATGAAAAGTAGAGCTATGCAGATAGTTTTAGAACAATCGAGAAAAGCAGCGAATTCTTTGCAAAATCTTTTGATAGAGGGTGAAGTTGGAACAGGACGTGAGACATTAGCTCGGATTATTCATCATGAGGGTTTATTCTCAGAGGGCGTTTTTATTCGCTTTCAATGTTCCGCCATTGTTGATCCAGAAGAAGAAAATCAGCAATGGTTTAAAGAATTCCTACCATTGGTTTCTTCGCTTGAAAAAGGGACACTTTGCCTTTGTGATATTGATAGACTTGAGCCCATACAGCAGAAACGGTTTGCGCATTATCTTAAAGAAAGGGAAAAGAATACAAAAGGAGAACTTTTTCCTTTTCGGATCATTGCTATTTCAACATCGCGTTTAAAGGACTTGGTTAAAGAGAACTTTCTTTTGCATAGTTTGTTTGAACAGTTTTCTCATTTGTCTATTAGCGTTCCTGCTTTACGAGAATTAAGGGATGATTTTCCAGAGATCACACAACATTTGATTGATCGTATTATCGTAGAAACAGGGCGATCACATGTTCATGGTTTAGCAGGATCGGCTCTTTCCTTGCTTATGCAGTATGATTGGCCTGGTAATAGAAATGAACTTGAAAATTTTTTATTTCGTGCGATTTTACTCAGTGAAGGACCTTTATTAACGGTTCGAGATTTTCCTCAATTAATGGGAAATTCGTTAATGAATGTTCCCAATATCATTGAGGGTAATATGCAAGAAGATGAAGATAATGAACAAGAATCGATCCAATTTTTGAATACTGATGGCCATGTGCGTACTTTTGCAGAAATGGAACATGATATTATCGAGAAAGCGGTTAAACACTATAAAGGACATATGAGCGAGATTGCGCGCCGCCTTCATATTGGTCGCTCTACACTTTATAGAAAAATGGAAGAATTGAGAGCAATAAGAAATCAAGAACGGAAGTGAAATTCATAATAAACATGATTTTCAAAAAAGATGAAGTGGCTTTTGATAAAGTCCGTTTATAAAGTCCATAGAAAGACTTAAGAAAATGATCATTTATTGTAAAGTTTATGTAGTGAGGATGATTTTATAGATTTAAATCAAGTATAAATTTTATTTGACTATTTTATCTTTTGTTTCAATTTATACAATTTTAGTGAAGTTTGCATTTATTACAGCTGAGAGGCATTTTTTAAGCTTTGAGAGATTAAAGCTAAAATTTTTGCATCATGGATATTAAGTTTATACTCTCTTAAGCAAGAAGTGGCATTTTATCTGCTACACGTTTAAGATAAAATGATTAGTGTTAGGATTGTCGTTTGTATCATTGGTGATGCGTTAGCTTGAAAATAGAAAGTTTATCCTCTTTGACTCTTTTACAGATTGTTATTGGTTTTGTTCTCTTTTTTTTTGTTGCGTCTATGTTGGCAATCTATACATATGGGCGTTTTGTGAAAAGTGCTAAGGGACAATGTTCATATGCGTTGCCTATTAAGAAAGATGAAACCAAGCTTGATCGTATTGTCAGTCAATTAGGTGAGGAAGAAAATGGATTGGGGGTTGATAAAGATGCCCTTTCCCTCATCATCAGCAATTTGGATGCGTTTTGTGTTCGTGCAATAGGGGCTGCAGAAGCTGGGCGTAGCCTTGATCTGATGTATTATATTTGGGACGATGATTTAACGGGGCGCCTATTATTAAGTGAAATAGTTGAGGCAGCTGATCGGGGTGTTCGGGTACGGCTTCTTTTGGATGATATTAATGCTCAGGCACGTGATCCAGCTTATATTGCGCTAGATAAACATCCTCATATTGAGGTGAGAATGTTTAATCCAGGGCGATCGCGTAAAGGTGGTTTACGCCGTGGTTTAGAAATTATATTACGGGCAATTACTGTAACACGTAGAATGCATAATAAAGCTTTTATCGTTGATGGTAGGGTTGCTTTTGTCGGAGGGCGTAATCTTGCAGATTCTTATTTTGATGCTGGTAAAGAATCTCATTTTCGAGATTTAGATTTGATGTTAATCGGTCCCTCTGTTAAAAAAGTGGAAAGTATCTTTGATGATTTTTGGAATAGTGCTGTTGTTTTGCCAATTCATACTTTGGTTGTTCCTAAAAGCGCAAGTGATCTTAGCTATTGGAGAGATAAATTACGAAAATTTCGGGATTCTAAGGTTGCAAAGGTTTATTTAGATTATGTCAAAGAACACATTAACTTTAGTTGTTTTATCCAAACAGGAAAGCGGTTATTTTTAGCAGATAAAGTTGTCGTTCTTTCTGATCCTCCAGAAAAAGCATTGCGTAAAAAAGCAAGCAATTGGCTTATGAAGGCACTGTCAAAGGTTATTGGAAATGCCCAAAAAACCGTTCAGATTACGTCACCTTATTTTGTTCCTGGTAAGGTTGGCACGCAGAATTTTAGTAATTTGGTTTCAAAGGGTGTTGATGTCAAAATTCTGACAAATTCTTTAGCTGCTACTGATGTAGCATTAGTGCATGGTGGTTATGTCCCGTATCGTAAGGCACTGTTGAAAAGTGGTGTTAAGCTTTATGAATTAAAAGCGGAAGGCAATTCCCATGGATTACGATTGTTTCGATCCAGTAAGGCAAGTTTACATGCCAAAGCTTTTTTAGTTGATCATAAAACAGCTTTTATTGGATCTTTAAACTTTGATCCTAGATCAGCAGCGTTAAATACAGAAATGGGCATTCTTTTTGAATGTGCGCCTATTACAGCGAGGTTAGATTTGTTGTTTTCTGAAGAAACGACGAGGGAAATGAGTTATCATCTTCGTCTTGGTGATAATAATCGTATTTATTGGGATTTTATTGAAAATGAAAAACAGTATAGCATTGATTATGAACCAGAAAGCAATTTCTGGCGTCGCGCATTTGCAAAAATAATAAGTTGGCTACCTATCGAATCACAATTGTAAATTTTTATAAACTATGAAAAGATATTTATTTTTCTTTTCATTTTGTTTGTAGCATGGCATAATTTTTTGCCAATCTACCATGTACGAGAACCGCAGTTGTATTTTAAAGCTCCTTGCGGTGTTTTATTATAATTTTTATTATAAAAGGAATTTTGCTATGGCAAAGATTGTTGAAACGGGGACAGGTGCATTAGCACTGACTTTTGATGATGTACTTTTACAACCCGGTCATTCTCTTGTTATGCCTAGTCAAGTGGATCTCAGTACGCGCATTGCAGCTGATATTAAGCTCAATTTGCCATTGCTTTCCGCTGCAATGGATACGGTAACAGAATCGCGTTTGGCAATTGCTATGGCGCAAGCTGGTGGTCTTGGGGTTATTCATCGTAATATGTCTCCTGCAGAGCAGGCAGAAGAAGTCCGCCAGGTAAAAAAGTTTGAATCTGGTATGGTTGTTAATCCAGTTACAATTGGACCAGATGCAACACTTGAAGAAGCAAAAGCTTTGATGCGCTCTCATGGTATTTCAGGTATTCCGGTTGTTGAAAATAGCGTTAAAGGTGAGACAGCGGGACGACTTGTTGGCATTTTAACCAATAGAGATGTACGTTTTGCATCAGATCCAAAACAAAAAATTTATGAATTAATGACGCATGAAAATTTGATTACAGTGCGTGAAAATGTCCAACTCAATGAAGCAAAATATCTTTTACATCATCACCGTATTGAAAAATTATTAGTTGTGGATGAACAGAATCGTTGTGTCGGACTGATAACAGTTAAGGATATTGAAAAAGCAAAATTAAATCCAAATGCTGCTAAAGATTCTCAAGGGCGCTTGCGTGCTGCAGCGGCCAGTAGTGTTGGGAATAATGGGATTGAGCGTGCTGAACGTCTCATTGACGCAGGTGTTGATGTTTTGGTCATTGATACAGCGCATGGACATTCTCAACGTGTACTAGAAACTGTTGAACGAATTAAAAAGATGGCTTCCTCACCAGCTGTTATTGCTGGGAATGTCGCGACTGCTCAAGCAACGCAGGCATTGATCGACAGTGGTGCAGATGCGGTAAAAGTTGGTATTGGTCCTGGCTCTATTTGCACAACGCGTATTGTTGCTGGTGTTGGTGTACCTCAACTTGCAGCCATTATGAATGCTGCAGAAGTTGCTGAAAAAGCAGGCATTCCCATAATTGCAGATGGTGGGATCAAAGCATCGGGTGATTTTGCTAAAGCTTTAGCGGGTGGAGCTTGTGCAGCGATGATTGGTTCTCTTTTAGCGGGTACAGAAGAAAGTCCTGGAGAAGTTTATCTTTATCAAGGTCGATCTTTTAAAGCCTATCGCGGTATGGGATCTGTTGGTGCTATGGCACGAGGATCGGCAGATCGCTATTTTCAAGATGACGTTCATGATGAACTTAAGTTGGTTCCTGAAGGTGTGGAGGGGCAAGTGGCCTATAAAGGTCCTATAGCATCAGTTCTACACCAGCTTGCTGGTGGACTGCGCGCTTCGATGGGTTATGTTGGTGCAAAAGATCTCGTAGAGTTTCGTGAAAAAGCAACGTTTGTTCGTATTACAAATGCGGGACTCCATGAAAGTCATACGCATGATGTTTCTATCACTCGGGAGAGTCCAAACTATCGTGGGCCTGTTTGAAGAAATAAGAGTCTAGCATCATATCGCATAAATATAAAATCTTCCGAGAACAAACAAAGAGAGGCTGTTCTTCTTTCTGTTTGTGATTTGGAATAAAGTCCCAAAAGGAAAGAATTAGAGGCTAAAACTCTAATTCTTTCTTCTAGACTATGTGAAATAAGTTATATAAAATTAGAATTAACTTTTTGTTGTCTTCCGCCCTGTCTTTGATGCACGTTGGCGAGTGTTTGTCTGATCACTTTGAACGGATTTCTTTCCATTGTTTGAGGGCATTGTGTTCTGACGACTTTTAGATGAAGTTGTTTTTCCATTATTATAAGTCATTATTTTCTCCTTTTAAATTTCCTGGCAGTTGCCAGTAGAGTAAAAACGGTCATGCCAAATAGTGGTTCCAAGCATTTTCTAAAAAGTTAATTTTTTGATGGGAGTCAGATGAACTTGTTTAATTTTATGAGAATATTTTTTCTATTTTTTCAGAAGGATAGCCATCAAAAGATGGGAGATATTTGATTTTTCTGTTATTCAGATAATCTTCGTAAATTTTATTTTACGCAATGATAGAGAGGTTGTTTTTTTCATAATGCATGGCGGAAATAAGTTCTTTATGGATGGCTACGTATCTTTTAGTATAAGAGGTAGAAGGAGATAATAAAGCGAATGGGTAGAAGATGAAAGAAAAAATATAGATACTCTAAATTGGGTCTTATAAAAAGTTTGATCAGATCATTTTAATATTGAATGTAGATTTTTATGGCTTTGAGAAGGTTTCATTGGCAAGAAGAAGATAATATTATTTTTTTAGATGATTTAAAATTTTATTATTTTAATGGGAGAAATGAATGCGATTAGGTGGGCGTTTGCAAGCAGCAATAGATGTTCTCACAGAGATAGAAATGAAGCATCGCCCAGTAGGAGAAGCTTTAAAGGATTGGGGTCTTTCTCATCGCTTTGCTGGAGCAGGTGATCGCGCAGCTATTGGTACAATCGTTTATGATGTTTTAAGACGGCGCTATTCTTTACAATGGCGTATGGAGAGTGATGATATTCGGGCTATTGTTTTTGCTACCTTATTAGATACTGGAAAAATGACGTTGGAGCAAATTGATAGTATGTTAGAAGGAGATCGGTTTGCACCGCAGTTATTAGAGGATAAACAGCGCGAATCTTGGCAAAGGAGGCAATTAGTGGATGCGCCAGACTATATTCGTGGTAATATTCCCCGATGGTGTCAGGCACATCTGCGTCCTTTATTTGGCGATAATTGGGTTACTGAAGCGGCTGCGTTAGCAACGCGTCCTTCTTTAGATTTACGGGTAAACAGCCTTAAGGCAACACCAGAGAAGGTGCTGAAAGAATTAGCAAAAAGAACTAAATCTCAAGCTCTATCATGGTTTCAGCAAGCTTTAAGAATAGCACCGATTGAAAAGTTCAACCGTCATCCCAATGTTCAAGTTGAACCAGCTTTTCAAAAAGGATACTTTGAAATACAGGATTTAGGATCTCAAATTGTTGCTCATCTTGTAGAAGCGCAAGAAAGCATGCAAGTATTAGATTATTGTGCAGGTGCTGGTGGCAAGACATTAGCTTTAGCTTCTGATATGAACAATCGTGGGCAAATTTATGCTTATGATTCTGATAAAGCACGCCTAGCTCCAATTTTTGATCGTCTTCGACGCGCTGGTGTTCGTAATGTCCAAGTACGAGTGCAGAAAGAAGAATTGAGGTCATTAACAGGTCAGATGGATAGAGTTCTAATAGATGCACCCTGTAGTGGGACAGGAACATGGCGTCGTCGTCCTGATGCGAAATGGCGTTTAACATTAGAACAGGTGAGACAGCGCCAAACAGAACAGAGGACTATTTTGAATGAATCTATAGTTTATCTTAAGCCAAATGGGCGCTTAGTCTATATTACCTGTTCTCTTTTTACAGATGAAAATGAGGAACAAATTTCCCATTTCCTTCAACAACATTCTCATTTTTATCCCATAGATATGCAGGCACTTTGGCAGCAACATTTTAGTTTTTCTCCTGTGCAACCGGTTTTTTCAAATTATGGACTTACTTTATCGCCTGCAACAACACAAACAGATGGTTTCTTTTTATCAGTGTTGCAAAAAAAACATTAATCCATATTTTTGCATTTTTTATCATAAATTTTATGAGAATAATCTTTTTCTTAAGAAAACAGGCTTGTGAAAAGAGAAAGATTGAATCATAAATCTCATTCGTTTTCTTTTACAATTGTTGATTGGTTTTCCATGAGCATATCACATCCAGACACTGTTCTTATTATTGACTTTGGTTCACAAGTTACACAACTTATTGCACGACGGGTGCGAGCAATGGGGGTATACTGTGAAATTGTTCCTTTTCAATTAGCTTTAGAAGCTACCAGACGGATCAATCCTAAAGCTATTGTTTTATCAGGGAGTCCTTATTCCGTTATGGATGAAAGTTCGCCGCGTGTTCCAATGGAAATTTTTGAGGCAGGTATTCCGATTCTTGGTATTTGCTATGGCGAACAAGTCATGTGTATTCAGCTTGGAGGAAAGGTTGAAGCTGGACATGAGCGTGAATTTGGGCGCGCTTTTTTGGAAGTACAAGAGAAGAGTGTACTTTTTGATGGAGTGTGGGAAAAAGGATCTTGTTATCAAGTATGGATGAGCCACGGTGACCGTGTGGCCGCTTTACCAAAAGGCTTTCGTATCATAGGAACCTCAAAAGGAGCTCCCTATGCGGCTATTGCGGATGAAAAAAGACATTTTTATGCGGTACAGTTTCATCCTGAAGTTATCCATACACCGGATGGTACAAAACTTTTGCAAAATTTTGTTCATAAGATCTCTGCTATTAAAGGTAATTGGTCAATGGCTTCTTATCGTGAGCAGGCAATTGCTACGATACGACAAAAAGTTGGGAAAAGTCGTGTGATTTGTGGTCTTTCAGGGGGAGTGGATTCATCTGTTGTAGCGGTACTCCTTCATGAAGCCATAGGAGATCAATTGACATGCATTTTGGTAGACCATGGGCTGATGCGCAAGAATGAAGCTGAAGAAGTTCTCACGCTCTTTCGTGATCATTATAATATAAAGCTTATTCACGTTAATGCTGCCGATATATTTCTTAATGCTTTAGAAGGTGAGACAGATCCAGAAAAAAAGCGCAAAACGATTGGTCGCCTTTTTATTGAAGTTTTTGAAGAAGAAACAAAAAAAATAGGAGGTGCAGAGTTTTTAGCACAAGGAACACTTTATCCAGATGTTATTGAGAGTGTATCTGCTATTGGGGAATCGGTAACCATTAAAAGCCATCATAATGTGGGAGGGTTACCAGAACAGATGAATATGAAGCTTGTAGAACCGTTGCGTGAACTCTTTAAGGATGAGGTTCGCTCGCTAGGGCGAGAGTTAGGGCTACCGGAGCAATTTATTGGTCGCCATCCTTTTCCAGGTCCCGGCCTTGCAATTCGGTGTCCAGGTGCTGTGACACATGAAAAATTAGAGATTTTACGCGAAGCAGATGCTATTTATCTTGAGGAAATCCGTAAGGCTGGTCTTTATGATGAAATTTGGCAAGCTTTTGCTGTTCTTCTGCCTGTTCAAACTGTTGGTGTTATGGGGGATGATCGCACTTATGAATTTGTTTGTGCTCTTCGCGCAGTCACATCTGTAGATGGAATGACTGCTGATTTTTATCCCTATGATATGGCATTTTTAAGTAAGACAGCAGCACGTATTATTAACGAAGTTAGAGGAATTAATCGTGTTGTGTATGATGTAACCTCAAAGCCTCCTGGTACCATTGAATGGGAATAATTGAAATGAAGGATAAACTTTTTAGGAATAAAATATGACTGAGGGTTTGATATTCAGAAAAATGTAGAAAAAATCTTTAAAAATGATTGTGCATTTTCATGTGATATAAGTTTTTATCTGAAAATCTGTACGTCAATATATTGAAAAGTGAGAAGTATGAAATTTTGCATGTCTGAGAAAAAAATTGTTGCACATCGTGGTGGAGCTCATCTTTATCCTGAAAATACTCTTTCTGCATTTAATAACGCCGTGGCGTTAGGTGCTGATGAAGTTGAATGTGACGTTCACTTGCTGAAAAGCGGTGAGGTGGTTGTTTTTCACGATTTTCATCTAGACCAATTGGTTGGCAAAAAGGGATATATTCACGACATTGATAATGAAACACGCAAACAACTCTGCGTGAAAGGAAGCCGAGAAGCACCTCCTTTATTAGAAGAGTTGCTTGATCTTCTAGCACCAACGAATGTTGCGTTACATCTTGAAATCAAAACATGTGGTGAAGTGGAGCGTGAAACAATATTATCCCAAAAAGCGCTTGCACTCATAAAAAGCCGCAATTTAACAGAACGGGTTTCTGCAATTAGTTTTGATCCTTTAGTTCTTCGTCCTTTTATTGAAGCAGGAATACCATCTGGTCCATGTGTTGATAATTTTGAAGGTGATATGTACCGTCATTTTTCTGAATGGAAACAATTGGGGTATACTGATCTAAGTTTAAATGGCTCTATTGTTTCACAGGATTTTATTGAATCAGCTCTTGAGGCTGGTTTTATTGTAGGGGTATGGACAATTAATGGAAAAGCTCGGTTATCACATTGGCTTGATATGCCTGTACATTATATTACGACAGATCAACCTGATCTTGCATTGACATTGCGAGCACAAAGGTAAAAAATACACCTTATAAAAGAAATTTCTGTACCTTCATAAAGCGAGCATAATGAAAGAAAGCAAGAAATATTTTTTACACGTAACAATAACACATTAATTTATAATGATAATTAATAGTTTTTCATGTTGAATGAGAATTCTTAACATATAAGGTTTTCTCATTTCAAATCTTTTTACAATAGATCAATCAAAATCATTCGTTTGCACATTACAAGTAGGCTTGGTATGTGGATAAACAGCTCGTGAGAAAAGAATAAAAATTTTCATTTAACGTTCTCAAATACAAGACTTGTTGAAGTATGAGGGTTCATAGAGTGGTGCTATTTTAACTTTTGAAGTATAAAAATGATGACGTGCAAAAAGTTTTATACGCTTTAGTGGAGGGACTTTTAACGATAAAGCCTCCATGGAAATAATGTAAAATCTATAGAGCCCTCTCGTCTTTACACTTTTGGAGAAGCAAGCCGATATCATCACACACTTTTCCAGCTTGTGGATGTTGCGACAACCCTTGGCACTTGAGACGGTTCATGATAGATATTTTTGTTTTTTCTTATACAATTTTGCCCATACGTCAGCTCTGCTTGTGGTATGCAAGCAAGAGATTTTGATTACTTCAACATACAGAGAGTTGAAATGAGAGAATCCTATGATATTCGAAGGTCTCATTAAAGATGAACAACGCTATATTATCTATATAAATCAATATATTATAGTGGCAATCATGAAATGGAGGGGGATGTATTGAAGATTTTTTTACAGAATGAAAATTGGGTAATACAATGCCGTTTTGTTTTGCATGAAGGGCACGACCCCATTATCAGGGAAGGAGGCCATTAAATACTTCAAAATAATTTTCTTCATTTTAAGAAAAAGTCTATTTGTCTCTTTGTTAAATGTAGTATTAACACCGTTTTAAGGTATAAATCGAAAGTTATAAGACAAATAACAAAAGAATAAACAACTCTTTTTTAAAAAGTAAGTCAAAATATTACAATAGTCATTGAATAACATTTACGATCTATATCTTTTTACCTATTTCCTTGTTTATTTAAACCTTCTCATTTTTAAAAATATTTACAAGCGAATGACTCATGAATACATAAGAAAGCTTATAAAAGAAAACGAATAAATCTAAACGAATTCATTTGACCTTTTGGTGGTTCCTGTTTAAATGAGCCAGCATATTTTTATAATAAAATCGGCATGGCATGTTCATGTGTGATACTATAAATTTAGGGGTAGTTTGTATTCCATCACTTCAGAAAGGGTGAACCATGAGTCGTTTTTATCTTTCCATAGTAGCCACGGTTGCTATCATAATAACAACAGCGGGAATAACAGAAGGTTTCGCGCAGACAAAAATTAGCTTTTGGCATTCTATGAGTGGTGAACTAGGAAAGCAAACTGAAAGTCTCATTAACGATTTTAATGCGAGTCAATCTGAATATAAAGTTATTTCTTCATATCGCGGTGAGTATGAAGAGGGTTTGATTTCACTCATTGCAGCATTTCGTGGAAAAAAACAGCCGGTGCTCGCTCAAATTTATGACGTTGGTACTGGAACTATGATGGCAGCAAAAGGCGCAATCTATCCATTTTATCAACTTATGGCTGATACAAAACAAGAGTTCGATCCTACAGATTATTTTCCTGCTATTAGTGGCTATTACTCCGATGAACAGGGGCGTATGGTTTCTATGCCATTCAATATTTCAACACCAATCCTTTATTATAACAAAGATATCTTTAAAAAAGCAGGGCTTGATCCAGAGCAGCCTCCTAAAACGTGGCAAGATATAGAAGATTTTTCCAAAAAAATTCTTGAGACTAAAGCGGCAACGTGTGGTTTTACAATGACTTATGCAGCTCAATGGATTGGTATAGAAAACTTTTCAGCGTTGCATAATGTTCCTTTTGGAACGAAGGAAAATGGCTTTAAAGGATTTGATTCAGAACTTACATTTAATGGACCTTTACAAGTGCGTATGTGGGCTGACTTAAAAAAGTGGTCTGATCAAGGTATTTTCCGCTATGGTGGTCCTGCTGGCGCATTAGATTCAACACCAATGTTTATGGCGCAAAATTGTGCAATTTTAATGCAATCTTCAGGATCATATGCTGGAATTGTTTCTGAAGCTCAGTTTAATGTGGGGGTTGGTATGCTACCATACTATAAGGATGCAGAAGGAGCGCCGCAAAATTCAGTTATTGGGGGAGCTTCTATTTGGGCATTTAAGGGACATACCCCAAAAGAATATGCTGGAGCAGCGGCTTTTCTTAAGTTTCTTTCAACAACAGAAAATCAAGCAAGATGGCATCAAGAAACAGGTTATCTTCCAACCACAAAAGCGACTTATGAATTAAGCAAAAAACAACATTTCTATGAAAAAACGCCAGGTGCTGATATAGCTATTAAACAGATCAACCTTAATCCTCCAACAGTTAATTCGAAAGGTATAAGATTTGGTAATTTACCACAAATCCGTACTATTCTTGATCAAGAGTTGGAAGCTGTTCTTCGTGGTTCAAAAACACCGAAAGATGGTTTAGATGAAACCGTTAAACGTGGAAATAAACTCTTGCGTGAATTTGAAAAATCCAATCATTAATTTCGTTTTATTGTTAAACATTAAAGACTCAACAAAAATCGTTGAGTCCTTTTTGTTTATCTTTTTAAAGTCTCTACATTTAAAGAGCCCTACGAATGCAAGAAAAGCATGCATATTTTAAAAATAGTCTCCTTTCTTACGGGTTGCTTTTTCCTCAGCTCCTTGTGACTTTTTTGTTTTTCTTTTGGCCTGCTGCTCAGGCAATAAAATCATCCTTTGAACGCGAAGATCCTTTTGGCTTTACAACAACTTTTATTGGCCTTGAAAATTATATAACCGTTCTTTCTGATCCTACTTATCGGCAGTCACTTCTTACAACCGCAGTATTTTCCATCTCAGTTACTGTCGCTTCAATGACAATATCGCTTCTTTTAGCTGTTTGTGTTGATCGTGTCATCCGTGCAAAAAAAGCTTATACAATGCTTTTGCTTTGGCCCTATGCTGTTGCTCCAGTATTGGCAGGTATATTATGGTTGTTTATCTTTCATCCCACTATTGGGATTATCCCTTTTCTTCTCGAAAAAATAGGGGTTTTATGGAATTATCGTATTAATGGCAATCAAGCGATGCTTCTTATTGTCATTGCGGCTAGCTGGAAACAGATTTCTTACAATTTTCTCTTTTTTCTTACAGGTCTTCAGTCCGTTCCGCGTTCTCAAATAGAAGCCGCAGCCATTGATGGTGCTGGTCCCTTTAAACGATTTTGGACTGTAGTTTTTCCGCAAATTTCACCAACGACATTTTTTCTTCTTATCGTTAATGTCAATTATGTTATGTTTGATACTTTTGGTATTATTGATAGCACAACTTCTGGAGGTCCTGCGCGTGCAACGAGCATCCTCGTTTATAAAGTATATGATGATGGCTTTAGAAATCAAATAATCGGTGCATCGGCAGCACAATCAACACTATTGATGTTGATGGTTATTGTCTTAACGTTTATCCAATTTCGCTGGATTGAGCGTCGTGTACAATATTAGGAAATAAGTTATGGTTGAAAATCGCCCTGTTTTGAAATTTCTAACCCATATAACGCTCATTGTTGGTATTATCATTATTTGCTTTCCAGTTTATGTTGCTATCATTGCATCAACTCATAGTTCAGCAGCATTTACCTCAGGAATACTTCCTCTTTTACCTGGAGAATATGCTCTGGAAAATTATAAAAAAGTCTTTGGTGATGGTCTTGCACAGCTCGGATTGCCCAATCTTTGGCCACTTTTAATGAATTCACTCATTATGGCTCTTGGGATTAGTATTGGAAAAATTATTATTTCACTTTTATCTGCTTATGCAATTGTTTACATGCGTTTTCCCTTCCGAAAAACTGCGTTTGTTCTTATTTTTGTTACATTGATGCTTCCTGTCGAAGTTCGTATTCTTCCAACCTATATGGTTGTTGCAAAATTGGGAATGATCAACACCTATAGTGGAATGATTATTCCACTTATTGCATCCGCAACCGCTACGTTTTTATTTCGCCAGTTTTTTTTGACTGTTCCAGATGAGCTCTTAGAGGCGGCACGTGTTGATGGTGCAGGACCATTTAAATTTTTTAAGGATATTCTCCTTCCTCTTAGTAAAAGCAATATTGCTGCTTTATTTATCATTATGTTCATTTATGGATGGATACAATATCTCTGGCCTCTTATCATCACAACGGATCAGAATCATCAAACAATCCTGATTATTTTAAAACAACTTATTGTTGAATCACTTCAACATGATCCTCAATGGAATATACTCATGGCAGTATCGGTCGTTGCCATGATACCGCCTGTTCTTGTTGTTATCTTCATGCAGCGGCTTTTTATCAAAGGCCTTATTGAAACGGAGAAGTAGGAGAAGTAATCGTGGCCATAATCCAGTTATCAAATATAAAAAAACAGTATGACAACGGCATTCTGGTCATTGATGATTTAAACTTAACTATTGCCGATAAAGAGCTTCTTGTTCTTGTCGGTCCTTCAGGGTGTGGAAAATCAACCTTATTACGTATTATTGCAGGACTTGAACAAGTCACCTCAGGTGAATTGTATATTGATAATGAACGTATCAATGATCGTGAACCAGCTGATCGTGATATTGCTATGGTTTTTCAAAATTATGCCCTTTATCCCCATATGACAGTTCGTGGAAACTTAGAATATGGTCTTAAAAATCGTAAAACCCCTAAAGAAGAAATAAAAAAACGTATCGCACATGCTGCAAAACTTTTAGAGATAGAACCATTTCTTGATCGTAAACCGCGACAATTATCAGGAGGACAACGCCAGCGTGTTGCAATGGGGCGTGTGATTGTACGTCAACCCCGCGTTTTTCTCTTTGATGAACCTCTTTCAAATCTTGATGCAAAATTACGGGCGCAAATGTGTATTGAGATAAAAACACTACAGCGTTCATTAGAAACAACCAGCCTCTATGTTACCCATGATCAACTAGAAGCCATGACATTAGCTGATAGAATAGTCGTTTTAAATAAAGGAGCTATCGAGCAAATTGGAACACCAATGGAAATTTACGACACTCCAGCAACAACATTTGTTGCTGATTTTATTGGTTCTCCTCCTATGAATTTTCTTGATCGTCATGTCCTAGAACAGCATTTAGGACATTCATTTTCTTGTGGTGAAGAAACTGATCTTTTAGCCTTCAGACCTGAAATCATCTTATTGGGCGAACATCCAGATAAAGGACCTACCTTTCACACACAAATTGAGCTTATCAAGCCTATCGGAACAGGTTGCCACGTTTTAACGCGTTGGAATGGTATCATTTTTACGATTGAAGTAAAAGAACGCCTTACAAGAGATTATGGTCAAAAATTAAGTTTCACTGTCGCTCATCAGGATTTTCATACTTTTAACAAAAACACTGGAAAACGCACAAGTAATAAGTAAACATTGATTAATGTGGAAGACTTTCTTTTATGCAGTCCCATAATAATTTTGCGATTTAGCTCTCTTGATTACATTCACAAAATCAGAGTATAGTCGATGAGATTAAAAACAAAATTTAAAAAATTTTGGTAATGATCCATTGTCACACATGACGCCGAGAACGTCTAAACATTCATAGAATGAAATCTTGCATTTTCATGATCTGTAAGAAGCATATTATTTTCAAACATAATTTTTTCTCATTATAGAAAAATATCAAGAGGGAATATCCATTTATTAACCATATTTCTGCTCATTTAGAAAGGTGCTTTATTCACAAAAAACAATATGTACCGTCTATTTCATGATGTAATAATTTATGTATCTTATAAAGAATAAATAAGAAAAATAGAGAGAAAATTATTCACAGATGATGGCATCATACATCCTAATAGCTTGATTTTGATCCGTTACATAAAAGTCCATTTTATCCATAAAAATGCGATACTGTTCTAGATAGTCTGTACGAGATAGGCGCTGTTTTACTTGACCGCCGACCAAATGATCTAGAATGGTTTCAGAGTTCTTATAATAAGGAGTATCTGTTGTTTCTACCAATCACGTAAATTAGAATACAATCTATAGGGATATACACCAAAACCTATTTCTTATGTAAATCACTATGTAATTTTGAGTGAGGGTATCCAATTGGTTGTAAAAGAAATTATTGCGAGATAGAAGGGGCGCTTATTCTAGAATTTTCATTACCTTTCATGATACAGGTAGGCGAAATTGTATTGTAACATCCTATCAACCTTCCATATTCTCGAGGCAAAAATTGTCTCTAGATCATCCTCAAACTGATCTTTATGAAAATAACACAAGAGATTGGTACAAACATCTGTAAAAATAAGCATAGACAAAGCAGTTGCATTGTCATTGTTGTTTTACACAGCATTTTATAAATTGACAGTTTATTAATGGTTTTATGATGTTGCTGATCCCCAATGTTACGACAGTTATTGAATTGTTTGAAGTATCAAGAATTATCGTAAAAGAAGCGTTGGAAAATAGAATGATAATGCTGACGGTTTGGGCACCATGAGGCAATAAATCCACTTATGACTTTATCTATCTTAGCCTCTATTGGACATAAATTTTTTCTGTAAAATCAACATTGTTTTATATTAATATTACCAATCATGAAGCTTGAGTGTCATTGGTTACATGATCATATACCTATGATTTTTATGAACTTTTTCTTCTTTTTTTCATAGAAGATTTTTTAATGTTTTGTGATAGCATCAATGATGGTATTCACATTATGTTCCATCATATCAAGATAAGTTGCTGCAGGGCCATTTTCATTTGACAATGCATCAGAATAAAGTGTTCCCCCAATTTTTAAGCCTGTTTCTTTTGAAATTTGTTTGATGAGACGGGGATTAGAGATATTTTCAACGAACAATGCTGCTGCCTTATTCGCTTTAATTTGTTTTATAAGTTTAGCAACATCAGCTGCGGTTGCTTCAGCTTCTGTTGAAGCGCTTTGGGGAGCAAGGATAGTGAAGCCATATTCTTTGGCAAAATAGCCAAAAGCATCATGAGATGTGATAATGATACGTTTATCTTGAGGGATGGTAGCAATTTTTGTTTTTAGGGTATCTTGTGCTGTTTTAAGCTTTTTAATGTATGTTTCGGTATTTTTATTGTAGTGAGTACAAGATTGTGGATCAATTTTACAAAAAGCAGCAGCGATATTTTTCACATAGATTTCGACATTGGGAATTGTTTGCCAAGCATGCGGATCAATAACGCTGTGATGGTGGTGATGGATGTTCTGTTCTTGATTTTTCGTTTCGAGGGGAGGAATATTAGCGCTAACCTCAACAAGAAGTGCTTTTGTACCGCTTGCTGTGATGAGACGGTCAATAAACCCCTCTAAATGAAGTCCATTGATGAAAATAATTTGAGCATTTCTAAGAGCTTGAGCATCATGAGGGGTCGGTTCATAAGTGTGGGTATTCGCATTGGGACCGACAAAAGTGGTCATAGAGATATGGTTTCCTCCTACATTTTTTACGAGATCGGCAAGAATAGAAAAGCTTGCAACAACTTGTATTTTATTGTGTGCAGAAGCAGAAAAGGGAGAAAAGGCAAACAATAAAGCAGTAAACAGAACAAATTTTTGAATAAACTTAGGCATATTTTTTCCTTAAAGTGAGGAAGTATAAAAAAGATGGGGAAACCATGTTACAATAAAACCGCGTGGACTTATTAGGCAGGAAACAAGATAAATAAATCCTGCGGCAATGATAATAGCAGGGCCTGAGGGCAGTGAAAGATGAAAAGAAAGCAGGAGACCACATACGCTAGAAATGATGCCAAAAAGAATGGAAAGCACACAAATAGGGATTAAGCGTGAAAACCAAAAACGGGCTGTAATCGCTGGAATCATCATAATGCCAACGGAAAGTAATGTTCCTAGGGATTGAAAGCCTCCAACCAGATTCAACACCACAAGTCCAAGCAATGAAATATGAATATATTTACTCAATGGAGAGAGTGATTTAAAAAAGAGGGGGTCAAAGCTTTCTAGGACAAGCGCACGCCAAAAAATAAAAAGGCTACAAAGTGTGATCAGCATTATGATAGTGATCAACCAAAGAGCCTGTGTATCAAGTGCAAGAACCGATCCAAATAAGAGATGAAGCAGTTCAATGGTTGAATTTTTCAGTGAGATAATAATGACACCTGCTGCAAGTGCAATAAGATAAAAGACGGTCATGGATGCATCTTCTTTCTGAAAGCTATTCCGTGAAATTAAAACGGTTGCTAAAGCAACAATAATGCCGGCAAAAATACCACCAAGTGTCATAGATATAAGGGAGAAGCCGCAAATAAGAAAAGCAGTTGCAACACCAGGAAGAATGGCATGAGAGATAGCATCTCCTGTCAAACTCATTCCACGGAGCATCAAAAATACACCAACAGGACAAGCGCTAATAGAGAGGAGAATAGAGCCGATAAGAGCGTTTTGCATAAAGCGGAAATCAACAAAGGGGGCAAGAAAAAATGCATACACGTCTTATAACCTAAGAAAAAGAGAATCATTAATAGGAGGGAGATTCTTTTGTGTACTAATACACAAAGAGTTGGAGGAAAGGGGAGGAATAACGTGGTGAATGGTGTTGTCGAGAAACTGTGTTGTTTCTCCATAAAAGGCGTTTTGTTGATTAATTTGAATCATTTGAGGAAAAAATTCTTGCACGACGAGAGGGTCATGGAGTGCTGTGAGAACTGTACGTCCTTGCTGTTTCCAGTACGTGATCAGTGCAAGAAGGTCTTTTTGAGTATTGCGGTCGATACCATTGAAAGGTTCGTCAAGCAAGATAATATCGGCATCTTGTACAATGATGCGTGCAAAAAGGGCGCGTTGTAATTGCCCACCTGATAATGTTTCAAGCGAACGGGTGGCAAGTGCTGTGAGTCCAACCATTTCAAGCGCATTCTGAATCTTAGAATCATAAGGGCGCTGGTTTTTCCATAATCCACAAAAGGACCATAATCCTGTTTTGATAAGCGTTTTCACATCAATTGGAAATGTTTGGTCTATATCACATTGCTGAGCAAGATAAGCAATGCGGCTTTTTTTCGGTTTTGTAATTTTCCCCTTAAGAGGTTTAATCAATCCAGCGATGGCTTTTAGCAATGTTGATTTTCCAGCACCGTTATCACCCGTTATTGCAACCAAAGAACCCGCTTTTAACTTTGCTGAAAAGCCCTTGATCGCTATTCTATTCCCATAGCCTAATGTTGTTTTTTTTAAGTGCAGATCCATAACTTATACCATCTTTGCTTATTATTTTGGATAACTATGTAATAATATAACGTTTGTCAATAAAATGTTATATTATTACATAATTTTGAGTGCTGAATATTTTAGTGGGGAGATCGTGGACAATTCAAAATAATGGTCGAATTTTTCTTGACGAAAGAGAGAGAGTATATACTATATATAGTATCAAAATGATTGGTGATTCTAAATAAGCACAAGAGAGGGTGTTAGTGTGTTTCGTTTGGTGTCTAAGTTATTTCCAATGTTATCGTAAAAGTTTGTTGAGCAAGGGTATAGCGATATTTTTGCTGAAAGATCTCTTTTAGAAGGATTTCCTTTCGTTTTTGTAATTGATTTTTGCCGTAAAAGAGTAAAAAAAGACTCTTGAAAACGGTGATTTAGAACGTTAGTTTTTTAGACAGCAGGAGGGAATTTTTTGCTAAGCAAAAGATTGTTTTATAACTGGGGGGTTATTTAAGTTGTAGAATAATCGCTTATTCTCATCATAGTCTTTGAAGTTATTTGATGAGGGATTTTGTTATGTTTAGAAAGCTGTGTGTTATTTGAAAATAATAATACGTTTTGCGTACGATTTCTGTTGTTTGTTATTCTTGAGTACCTATAAAATTATTAGATTGACTCTCTTAGGTAGGGTTGATTGTTTTGAATTGTGAAAGTTGAAGAAAATGTCGATCACTATTTATAGCAAACCATCTTGTGTCCAATGTGATGCTACACGCCGTGCTTTTGATGCAAAAGGCATTCATTATCGTGTTGTTGATATTTCCTGTGATGAACAAGCATACAGTTTTGTTCAATCTCTGGGGTATCGTCAGGTTCCTGTCGTTGTTTGTGGTGAGAATCATTGGTCTGGTTTTAGACCAGATATGATTAGTGGTCTTTGTGCTTAATGGGGCTTATTGTTTATTATTCGAGTGCAACGGGTAATACAGAACATTTTGTCTCGCAGCTTGGTCAAAAACTTTTCAAAATTGATAAAGGAAAGCCCTCTGTATTGGTTAGCGAGCCTTATGTACTGGTTGTTCCTACATATGCAGATGGTGAAGGAAGAGGGGCAGTGCCAAAAGCCGTTATCCATTTTCTTAATGAAGCTGAAAACCGCA
This sequence comes from Bartonella sp. AD13SXNS, assembly GCF_042196465.1. Classification (NCBI taxonomy): domain Bacteria; kingdom Pseudomonadati; phylum Pseudomonadota; class Alphaproteobacteria; order Hyphomicrobiales; family Bartonellaceae; genus Bartonella; species Bartonella sp. AD13SXNS. Next base: position 109,420 of record NZ_JBHIQI010000004.1, on the reverse strand, counting down.
AATTAATTCGTGGTGTCATTGGTGGTGGGAATCGTAATTTTGGTCGCTATTATAATTTAGCAAGTAAGATTATTGCTGAAAAATGTTGTGTCCCTTGCCTTTATCGTTTTGAGCTGCGTGGAACTGATGAAGACGTTATTTGTGTAAAAAAGGGATTGGAAAGATTTTGGAAACAATTGGTATAGAACAGTCGCAGAAATCAGAACAGATTACTGATTATCATGCGCTGAATGCAATGCTTAATCTCTATGATGAAAATGGTCATATTCAATTTGATATGGACCGGCTTGCCGCACGGCAATATTTTCTTCAGCATGTTAATCAGAATACAGTTTTTTTTCATAATCTGAAGGAAAAAATAGATTACTTAATAGAAGAAGGTTATTATGAAAAAGCTTTGTTTGAGCTTTATGATTTTTCTTTTATTAAAAAGCTTTTTAAACGTGCTTATGCATTTAAATTTCGTTTTCCTACCTTTTTAGGCGCATTTAAGTACTATACCAGCTATACGCTAAAGACTTTTGATGGGAAACGTTATCTTGAACGCTATGAAGATCGTGTCTGTCTTGTGGCTTTATATTTAGCACAAGGGAATAAAGCTCTTGCTGAAAGTTTTGTGGATGAAATTATTACAGGACGTTTTCAACCAGCAACGCCGACATTTCTAAATGCTGGCAAAAAACAACGTGGTGAATTGGTTTCGTGTTTTTTGCTACGTGTTGAAGATAATATGGAATCGATAGGTCGTTCGGTTAATTCGGCTTTGCAGCTTTCAAAACGTGGTGGAGGTGTGGCGCTTTGTTTGACCAATTTGCGGGAGGCTGGAGCGCCAATTAAGCAAATAGAAAATCAGTCCTCAGGTGTCTTACCGGTGATGAAACTCTTGGAGGATTCTTTTTCCTACGCCAATCAGCTTGGGGCACGACAGGGGGCTGGAGCTGTTTATTTGCATGCTCATCATTTAGATATTATGAAGTTTTTGGATACAAAGCGTGAAAATGCTGATGAAAAAGTCAGAATCAAAACGCTTTCGCTTGGTGTCGTTATTCCTGATATTACTTTTGAGCTTGCACGGAATAATGAGGATATGTATCTCTTCTCATCTTATGATATTGAGCGTGTTACAGGCAAACCCTTTAGCGATATTTCTTTAACGGAGCATTATCGCTCCTTTGTTGATAATGCAAAGATTCGTAAAAAGAAAATAAGTGCACGCGTTTTTTTCCAGACACTAGCGGAAATTCAATTTGAGTCGGGTTATCCCTATATTTTATTTGAGGATACTGCTAATCGATCAAATCCGATAGCTGGGCGCATAAGTATGAGCAATTTATGTTCAGAAATTTTGCAGGTGAGTGAGGCGAGTGAACTGGAGACAGATTTAACGTATCGCACGATTGGAAGTGATATATCCTGTAATCTTGGATCCATGAATATTGCCAAAGCAATGGAAAGTCCTGATTTTGGACAGACCGTAGAATCTGCTGTTCGTGCTCTTACTGCGGTTTCGGATATGAGCAATATTGCTTGTGTACCTTCCATTGCGAAAGGCAATGCCGAAAGTCATGCGATTGGTTTGGGACAAATGAATTTGCATGGGTTTCTAGCGCGTGAGCAGATTTATTATGGGTCTCCAGAAGCGATTGATTTTACCAATATCTATTTTTATATTGTGACATATCACGCCATACGTGCTTCCAATTTAATTGCGCGCGAACGTCAAGAAATGTTTGCAGGGTTTGAAAAATCAGCTTATGCAGATGGACGTTTTTTCGAAAAATATATTGAAAAAGAATGGAAACCGGAATCTGCGCTTGTGCAAGAGCTTTTTGCACGGAATAATATTGTTGTTCCAAGTCAAAAGGATTGGCAGGAACTAAAAGATTTAGTTGTTAAGTATGGGTTGTATAATCGCAATCTACAGGCTGTTCCACCCACGGGATCTATTTCCTATATTAATCATGCCACTTCTTCTATTCATCCAATTGCTTCAAAAATTGAAATTCGCAAAGAGGGAAAAATTGGGCGCGTTTATTATCCCGCTCCTTATATGGATAATACGAATTTGAATTTTTACCAAGATGCTTATGAGATTGGGCCTGAAAAAATTATAGATACCTATGCTGTTGCAACACAGCATGTTGATCAAGGTCTTTCATTAACATTATTTTTTCCCGATACAGCGACCACACGTGATATTAACCGCGCACAAATTTATGCTTGGAAAAAAGGTATCAAGAGTATTTATTATGTACGACTGCGGCAAGTAGCATTAAGTGGAACAGAAGTAGATGGCTGTGTTTCGTGCAGTTTATAGGAGGTCATCATATGACAAAGATTACAACCAAAAATCCTGTTGTGTGTGCTGTTAATTGGAATAGATTGCATGATGAAAAAGATCTTGAAGTATGGAACCGCTTAACTGGGAATTTTTGGTTACCTGAGAAAGTTCCACTTTCCAATGATATTCCCTCATGGTCAAGCTTAACGGATGAAGAACGTAAATTAACAATTCGTGTTTTTACAGGATTAACGCTTCTCGATACAATTCAAAATACTGTAGGAGCCATTTCACTGTTGGCTGATGCGATAACAGAGCATGAGGAGGCGGTTTTGACGAATATTGCGTTTATGGAAGCGGTTCATGCACGTTCTTATTCCTCTATTTTTTCAACCCTTTGCTCGACGGTAGAAGTTGATGATGCATTTAGATGGTCGGAAGAAAATATTCATTTGCAGAAAAAGGCTAGATTAGTACTTGAGCGTTATGAAGCAAATGATCCACTCAAGAAAAAAATTGCTTCTACTTTACTGGAAAGCTTTTTATTTTATTCTGGGTTTTATTTGCCCATGTATTGGGCCAGTCGCGCTAAGTTAACCAATACAGCAGATCTCATTCGACTGATCATTCGTGATGAAGCGGTTCACGGTTATTATATAGGTTATAAATTCCAATTGGGCTTTGCAAAGCTTGATGAAGCCAAAAGACAAGAAATTAAAGATTTTGCTTTTAACCTGCTCTTTGACCTTTATAACATTGAGTGCAAATATACTGAAGATCTTTATGATGCACTTGGATTGACGGAAGATGTTAAAATTTTTCTTCATTATAATGCTAACAAGGCTTTAATGAATTTAGGTTTTGAAGCTCTTTTCCCCCCCGAGGTTTGTCGTGTTAATCCCGCTATTTTGGCAGCTTTATCACCAAATTCTGACGAAAATCATGACTTTTTTTCAGGGGCTGGTTCTTCTTATGTCATTGGCAAGGCGGTTGCTACCACGGATGATGATTGGGAATTTTAATGTTTGCATGCAAATAGAAGTGCGCGGGGTATTCCACTGAGGTCTTTGCGCATTTCTAAACATTGGAAGCCATTTGTTTCAAACAAATTGCAAACTTCTTTTTCTTGAGAGTAACCAATTTCAACAGCGATAGTGCCGTTTTCTTTTAAGTAGTTGGCTGCTTCATGGGCGAGCTTTCGATAAAAATCAAGACCATCTTTTCCACCGACAAGAGCGCGCAATGGATCATGTAAGCGCACTTCTTTTGCAAGTTTTTTGATATCTTTTGCGGGGATATAAGGTGGATTGGAAACAATAAAATCAAAGCGACCAGTGACAGAATCAAACCAATCGCTAAGAAGAGGTGTGAAGCGATGTATTACTTCAGCATTTTTTGCATTTTTTGTCGCTGTTTTAAGGGCATCTTCAGAAATATCGACAGCGACTGCATAGGATTGTGGAATTTGTTTAAGAATGGCAATGGCAATGGCGCCACTTCCTGTCCCCATATCAAGGAGTGTTATTTTTCTCGAATTTTCGACATATTTTTTGAGGAAAGGGAGAACAAGATCTATCAACGTTTCTGTATCAGGACGGGGTTCTAACGTCTCTTGAGATAAAGCGAAGGATATGCCATAAAATTCTCGTTCTCCTATAATACGGTAGACGGGTTCGCCTGCAATCCGCCGTTGGACAGCCTGTTCTATTTGTGTAATGTGCTCAGAAGATAGAGGCATATCTGGTTGAGAAATTCTTTCAGCAGCATTTATTCCTGTTATCCATTCAATGAGTATTTTCGCATCGAGATTGGCTTCAGAAATTCCTTTCATGCGCAATTTTTCTTGAGTTTGTTGGATGACATTTTTGAAAGAATATTTGTTCAATTATTGTCCATTTCCATCAGCAGTGCTGTTTGGTGATCTGAGATGAGTGCATGAATAAGCTCATCAAGATCTCCTTCCAAAATGCGATCAAGCTTATACAGGGTCAGATTAATACGGTGATCCGTGATGCGTCCTTGTGGAAAATTATAGGTACGAATACGTTCTGAACGATCACCAGAACCAACTTGGCTCTTACGGGAAGCTGAACGTTCATTTTCCGCTTTTTGTCGTTCGATATCGAATAAGCGTGCCCGTAAAATTTGAAGGGCTCGTGCTCGGTTTTGATGTTGTGATTTTTCTGCTTGTACGACCATAATTCCTGTTGGAATATGCGTGATACGAACAGCTGAATCCGTTGTATTAACATGCTGTCCTCCTGCTCCAGATGCACGCATTGTGTCGATACGAATATCTTCAGGACGAATATCAATATCAATATCTTCAGCCTCTGGAAGTACAGCAACGGTAGCAGCAGATGTATGGATACGTCCACCTGTCTCTGTTTCAGGGATGCGTTGCACACGATGGACACCTGATTCATATTTCAATTTAGAAAAAACACCTTTTCCTGAAATGCTAGCAATAATCTCTTTATATCCGCCAACTTCCCCCTCACTGAGTGAAATAACTTCTACTTTCCAATGGTGAGCATGGGCATAACGTTCATACATGCGAAAAAGATCACCGGAAAAAAGTGCTGCTTCTGATCCACCCGTTCCTGCTCGAATTTCAATAATAGCGCTTTTTTCATCAGCAACATCTTTAGGCAAAAGCAGAATCTGGAGTTCTTTTTCAAATTGCTCTCCTTTTTTATATAACGATGGTAGCTCTTCCTGGGCAAGATTACGCATCTCGATATCTGTTTGTTTATCGTTGATAATCGTTTCTAATTCTGTAATCTCTTCGTAAAGAGCATTTAATGCGCGTATAGAGGCAATAACGGGTTGTAGTTCTGCATATTCAGAAGCTAATTTGACATATGTTTCAGCATTTGGATTTGTTGTCATTTGGCTTTCAATTATTTCAAAGCGCTTTTCAAGCTGTTTCATACGATCTTGTGGCAAAGAAACCATGATAATACTGGCCTAATTTTTCATAATACAATTTTTATAATATTTTTTTGCAATGATTTTTTGTGATAATATCGGCAATGAATTACCGTATAGCATCATACAAAAAGAGGTAATAAAGCAATTCTTTTTTTTTGCCAATGAAAACTATTATATTTTAAAGGTAAATTTTTATAAAATTTGATTTGCCTGAGGTATTTTATCTAATGATATATAATCATTTTTTTAAGAGTTTTTTTTTCCGTAAAGTTCAAGGCGATGATGAATAATATCATAGCCAAGGGATTTTGCAATTTCCTCTTGCAGCTTTTCAATAACATCAGAATGAAACTCGATAACTTGTCCTGTTTCTATATCAATGAGATGATCATGATGTTGCCCATCTGCTTGCTCAAAACGAGATGGACCACCACTAAAGCTATGGCGATGAATTGTTCCATTTCCTTCTAATATTTTCATGGTTCGATAAACCGTTGAGAGTGAAATATTCGAATCTATTTTGTTTGCACGCTGAAAAATTTCAAATGCATTGGGATGATCATTTGTATCCGTCAAAATATCAAGAATAACACGTCGTTGACGTGTTACTCTTAAACCAGCTGTGCGCAATTCTTGCTCATAATTTCGCTTTTTATTCATTTGCATAGTTTACTTTTCAAACAAAGGCTCCATGACAGTGTTTGTATTTTTTCTCTGAACCGCAAGGACAACGCTCATTACGTCCAACTTTCCCCCATGTAGTTATATCGTTAGGGTCACGATCTTGTGGATTAACAAATCTATTTTCTTGTGATCGTGCCCATAAAGTGGGAGCATTTTCTTGACTTTGATCATTAAAGACGGATGAAACAGCATCCGTTTGCTTAGGCATGGTTGGTTCTGTGGGTTGTTGAATAATTTCAAAGCGCATAAGTTTAGAAGTGACAATTCTGCGCAAATTTTTCAACATATTTTGAAAGAGTTCAAATGATTCTGTCTTATATTCATTGAGTGGATCCCGCTGCGCATAACCACGAAACCCAACAACAGAACGCAAATGGTCTAAACTTACCAGATGTTCGCGCCATAACGTGTCAATAGTTTCGAGCAATACTGCTTTATGAAAATAAGCCATAACTTCTGGAGAATATCGTTCAGTACGATCATTTTCAAGTTTTGTAACGGCATCTGAGATACGCTCTAAAATTTGTTCCTCAGCAATTCCATCTTCTTTTGCCCATTCTTCCACTGGAAGTTCGAGATTAAAGAGTTGTTGAAGTTCTTCTTCGAGAGCTTTTACGTCCCACTTTTCAGAATATGTCCCTGAAGGAATATAAGCCTCTACGAGATCCTCTACGACTTCATTGCGCATTTCAAGGATCATTTCTGATAAATCATCTGCGTTCATGACCTCCATACGCTGTTCAAAAATAACCTTGCGTTGATCATTCATGACATCATCATATTTTAGTAGATTTTTACGAATTTCAAAGTTTCGTGCTTCGACCTTTTTTTGTGCTTTTTCAAGGGCTTTATTAATCCATGGATGGATAATAGCTTCATTTTCTTTCAATCCAAGTTTTTGCAGCATACCATCCATACGGTTGGAGCCAAAGATACGCATAAGATCATCTTGAAGAGAGAGAAAGAATTTTGAGCGACCAGGATCGCCTTGGCGACCAGAACGTCCACGAAGCTGGTTATCAATACGACGGCTTTCATGACGTTCAGTAGCGATAACATAAAGCCCTCCAGCCGCTAAAGCTTTTTCTTTAAGTTGCTTGACATCTTTTTTTATTTCTTCAATTTTAGCTGTCCGTTCTGGACCTTCGGGGATATCCTGTAACTCTTGTCGGATGCGCATTTCAACATTACCACCAAGCTGTATATCCGTACCGCGTCCTGCCATGTTGGTTGCAATGGTGAGAGCTCCAGGAACGCCTGCTTGCGCAATGATGTATGCTTCTTGTTCGTGATAGCGAGCATTTAAGACTCTAAAATCGGTAATGCCTTCTTTTCGCAAACGCTCTGCCAATTGTTCTGACTTTTCAATAGAGGTTGTTCCAACAAGAATAGGCTGTTCTTTTTCGTGTGCTTGACGGATATCACGCACAATTGCCCGATATTTCTCTTCTGCTGTTCGATAAATCTCATCATCTTCATCAATACGTTGTATTGGCAAATTTGTAGGGACTTCGACAACATCAAGACCATAAATATTTCTGAATTCTTCGGCTTCTGTTGTTGCAGTTCCAGTCATGCCAGATAATTTTCTATACATACGGAAGTAATTTTGGAAAGTGATAGAAGCAAGTGTCTGATTTTCTGGTTGAATAGCAACATGCTCTTTAGCTTCTAACGCTTGATGAAGTCCCTCAGAATAACGCCGCCCAGGCATCATTCGCCCCGTAAATTCGTCAATAATAATGATTTCATCATTGCGAACAATGTAATCTTTATCGCGAGCAAACAGTTTATGAGCTTTTAGAGCATTATTAACATGATGAACGATAGCGACATTTTCTATGTCATAAAGACTTTCACCTTTAAGATACCCAGCTTGTTCGAGCATTTTTTCAATTTTTTCAGTACCAACTTCGGTAAAGGTCGATGTTTTTTGTTTTTCGTCTATTTCATAGTCTTCTGGAGTTAAGGCAGGAATAAATGTATCAATAAGGTTATAGAAGTCAGTACGATCTTCTAGAGGACCAGAAATAATAAGGGGCGTACGGGCTTCATCAATGAGAATAGAATCCACCTCATCGACAATTGCATAATGATGTCCACGTTGGACCATTTGACTATGATCAAAGGCCATATTATCACGTAAATAATCAAAACCTAGTTCATTATTTGTGGCATAGGTGATGTCACATGCATAGGCTTTGCGGCGAGCATCACTATCAAGATCATGGAGAATCACACCCGTTGTAAGTCCTAGAAAACTAAAAACTTTCCCCATTGTTTCAGCATCACGACTGGCGAGATAATCGTTTACTGTCACAACATGAACGCCTTTACCTTCCAATGCATTGAGATAAATTGGTAGAGTGGCCATTAATGTTTTACCTTCACCAGTACGCATTTCAGCTATGCCACATTCGTGAAGGACCATTCCACCAATAAGTTGTACGTCAAAAGGACGCATGTCATAAACACGTTTTGCTGCTTCACGAACGGTTGCGAAAGCTTCTGGTAAGAGTAAATCAATACTTTCACCTTCACTAAGACGTTTACGAAAAGCATCTGTTTTTTGGCAAAGTTGCTCATCACTTAATTTTACGAATTGTTCTTCCAAAGCATTAATTTGTGCAACTTTTTGGCGGAGTGCTTTGAGGCGTCGCTCATGAGCTGAACCAAAAAATTTACGTGCAAAAACACCTAAACCGACCATCACTGGCCCTTTCTTTTAATTATTGTCACTTTTGTTGGGTAATTCATACGTTTTCCCCATTCTCTACATTTTCTTTAAGTTTTCTGATATCATTAGAGATATAATGAAATGCAGATGGTACCATTATACTTGCTGGTGTGCAATTTTCCATTTTAATTGTAACGTAGAGATAAGAGGCTAAGCGCGCTATGTCAACTTTAGGTATGCTATTTAACTGATACAATACAAAGTAATTGAAGATACAATATGTCATTTTTCTCTATGATCATGTTTTTCATTTGCATTAAATAGGGTTGTAGAAACTGAGATAAAAGAACGATTTTATACTTTTTACAATGAAATTACTAATTTATTTCTCTATATTTAAAGAATAAAGTGTTATGGTAAAGAAAATTGGAATCTTGAACCTGCCTTCATTTTTAAGGAGTATATTTATGAAATTCAACTTTATCACGCTGTTTTTAGCATCAACTTTATTGGCAAGTACAAGTTTAGGGGTGAAAGCCCAAGAAGGTGTGAATTCACCATCGAATGATTTAAAAACTTTGGAGAAAGCTTCTGAAAAAGCAATTTCTCCTTCTCATGTTATGGCAGTTATTGACGGGAAGGATATTACAGCAGGTCAATTGGATGATTTAGCACTTGAAATAAATCCTAATTTAGCACGTTTTCCTGATGAACAACGTCGTATTATGGTCTTAAAAGCTTATTTGGATATGCAAGCACTTGCAAAAGAAGCAAGAAGCAAGGGTCTTGATAAGACAGAAGCTTACGATAAACGTATGGCAGTTATGCGTGATAATGTTCTTCAACAGCTTTATTTTAAACAGACGATTGTTGACAAAATATCGGATACTGATTTGGAAGCTCTTTATAAGCAGGAAGTCGCTGCTTTACCTAAAGAGGATGAGGTTAAAGCACGTCATATTTTGGTCAAAACGAGAAAAGAAGCAGAAGCTATCATTAAGCATTTAAATAAAGGTGAAAATTTTGAAGAGATTGCAAAGAAAAGTTCAACAGATGGTTCCGCTGCTGTTGGAGGTGATCTTGGTTATTTTAGCCATGGTCAAATGGTTAAGCCTTTTGAAGATGCAGCATTTGGTTTGAAAGTTGGCGAATACACGAAACAACCCGTTGAAAGTCCTTTTGGTTGGCATATTATTAAATTAGAAGATCGTCGTGTAAAACAACCTCCTGCATTTGATGATGTTAAAGAAATGTTGCGTACACAGCTGATAAAAAAGCGCTATCAAGAACTGATTGTTGATTTACGTAGTAAGATAGATGTGAAATACCCTGATCCTAATGTTACAAAAATCATGGAATCGCTTCATCAAAATGGGACGCTGCTTCCCGATGAGACGTCCGATGAAGAAGATACGGAATAGCTAGGAAAATAAGTAGATAGCCTCTTTAATAGATAATTTGCTAGGTTGGTTTTGTTCAAAAAGTCTAGCAGTTGTCTATGAGAGGTTATTGATCTGCAATCATTTCATTTGTTTTATAGAAAGCATATTGTGGTTTTGAAAATCTCTCCTTTGTCGCCTCAAAAGATCCAGGAGCTTTCTCCCTTATCTGGTGTACGGATAGCAACAGCTGAAGCTGGGATTAAATATAAAGGTCGTACAGATCTTCTTTTGATTATATTCGATGAGCCAGCGAGTGTGGCAGGCGTTTTTACACGTTCTAAATGTCCATCTGCTCCTGTAGAGCATTGTCGCGCATCGCTTCCTCATGGGGTTGCGAGGGGTGTTGTTGTGAATTCTGGAAATGCAAATGCTTTTACAGGAAGCAAAGGAAAGCACACAACCAATGCAATTATTTGTGCAGCAGCGAATGTTTTAAAGGTTAGAGAAAATGAAGTTTTTATAGCTTCCACAGGTGTTATTGGTGAGCCAATGGATGCCTCGGGTATTGTCAATCTTTTACCAAGTATGACAGAGACAGCAAAAGAAGAAAACTGGTTGGAAGCTGCAAAAGCCATAATGACAACGGACACATTTCCAAAACTTGCGACGCGCACTTTTGACTGTGGGGGAGAGACTGTTACCATTAATGGAATTGCAAAAGGTGCTGGTATGATTGCGCCCGATATGGCGACAATGCTCTCTTTTGTTGTAAGTGATGCTACTATTTCTTCGGATGCACTCCAATCCATGTTATCAGAGGCAGTTGAGGGTTCTTTTAATTCAATTACTGTTGATAGTGATACCTCAACTTCAGATACGCTTATGTTGTTTGCGACAGGAAAAGAACATTTTCCCTGCATTAGATGTAAAACAGATCCGCGTTATGAAGTATTCTCAAAGCACTTGAGTGCACTTTTGCACGAGCTTGCATTACAAATTGTTTGTGATGGTGAAGGTGCTCGTCATTTAATTGAGGTTAATGTAATTGGTGCTACAACAAACGATGCTGCAAAAACGATTGCTTTGTCAATTGCAAATTCGCCACTTGTAAAAACGGCTATTGCCGGTGAAGATGCCAATTGGGGGCGGGTGGTTATGGCGGTAGGTAAGGCAGGTATTGAAGTAGAGCGTGATCTGTTGACAATTTGGTTTGGTGAACATCGTGTGGCGATCAATGGCGAACGAGATTCTGAGTATTGTGAAGAGACAATAGGTACTTATATGCAAGGTAAGCATATCACAATTCGTGTTGATATCGGTTTGGGTAATGGTACAGCGACAGTTTGGTCTTGCGATTTAACAAAAGAGTACGTTATGATCAACAGCAATTATAGAAGTTAACGGATGCATTTTATATTTAATAGCTTATTATTTTTTAGAAAAAATGAAGGATGTAAGTTCTTTTAGGAGCAGGGGGGATATGATAGATAAAGACAGTTATCTTTATGATCCCTATTGGCGAGTAATATGTATATAAAAAGTTCCATTCTTCTTGTTGTTGCATGCGCATTGTTCGATCAGAATAATCGTGTTTTGCTAACTAAGCGTCCTGAAGGAAAATCACTAGCTGGTTTATGGGAGTTTCCTGGTGGCAAGGTTGAGCAAGGTGAAACTCCGGAAGCATCATTGATTCGTGAACTAGAGGAAGAGCTTGGTATTTATGTTCAACCAAATAATTTGCATCCTTTAACATTTGCAAGTCATAGCTATAAAACGTTTCATCTCTTAATGCCATTGTATCTTTGTGACCATTATGAGGGCATTGCGCAAGGGCGAGAAGGGCAAAACTTATCATGGGTTTTTATTGGTGATCTTGATAAATACCCGATGCCTGATGCTGATAAGCCATTGGTTCAGGTATTAAAAAGTCATCTTCTTTGATGTGTTATAAGAAGGAAATATTGCTTAAATTATAAATCAGTATATTGAGTTATAATGATAATTTATAATTTTTTATGTTGAATAGGGAAGTCCAGGGTCGTAAAAAATTTTCTCATTTCAAAACTGTCTTATTTTAAATTAATCAAAATCATTCTTTTTCACGTTCCAAGCGGGGCGGGTCAGGTGGATAAAATTATTTAAGAAAGAAATAAAATACGTGCTGAAAGAACACTCTCCAATAGCCAAGGGTTATCGCAACATTGAGAATTAGCAAAGTATATAATGATGCCTTTGCACGCTTTATAAGCATAAAAATGGTGGCAGATAATGGATTTATATTTTTCACTTGTATCATTGAGAGATTGTCTTCGATGCACTGAGAGATATTAGGAGTATTTATTTCATAAGGTATCGATAATAGGAAAAATTTCAAAAAATGCTTTAAAAAAGAACACTTTGTGTTTATTGTTAGAGATTGTTTTACATGACCAAAAACTTAATTATCATATGTAATACATATATTATATAATAACGTATTGTTTTGTAATCATAAGTTTTATTTTTCTTGATGTTATACGATTTCCCAATCAAAAAAATGTTCAATAACGTACGAATAAAAAGAGTGGTATGTAATTTAAAAAATAATTTTAAAAAAAATAAAACATACGGTTAATGAATGATTAAATATAAAAGAAAACATGAAAATAAGACTTCTTAGAGAACTATATATCATACATATCTATGGTATGAGAGATGAAGAAAAAGCTACCTAAGTAAGTATATAAATAAGGGATATATTATTTTTGTATATTTAAAAAAACATAAAACTGAATAGAAAAGAAATAATAAATCTGCGTAGTAATCTTTATTTTCATTTTTTTTAAATAATACGCTTATTTCTCTATTGACTTGTAATAAAGGTATTTGAAATAGTAAAATACGATAATATTAGGAACTCTTATTTAAGTTATGTAATACGATTTATAATTGACTATATGATATTTTAATGAAAGTTCTTCAGTAAGACGGTCGATGAGTTTTCTCAGTATTTAAAGATAGGCGAATATTGATAAAGATTTCTAAATGAATATGAACTTTAAGAAAAGATCAAAAATGTTGCTTTTGATTAAGAGGGACATATCCCTTACGTAATATAGAACGCTATTGTGTTGCATATTTACGGGGTTGTTTAAAAGAGACATCTCGCAATTTTCGTGCCGGCATTCGTGAATGGTATAACGGTAAAGCCTTATAATATAAAATCTATTGAGCACCACTACCCTTACGCTTATGAAGGAGTAAGTTGGTCCCAATGTTATTATGATAGCTCTTGGCATTTGAGAGCATTCAGAAGGGATATTTTTACTTATACATCAGTTTTGCTTGTGATGAACAAGCAAGCGATTTTGATTGATTCAACATAAAAACCGATTTGAAATGAAAGAATTTTACGATATTTAGAAGGCTTGACACAGAGTGAATAATGGATAATTATCCTTATAAATCAATTTGTTGTATAATAAAAAACATTCAATTAATTTTTTATAGGAGGCATGTATTAAGTTTTTTGAATTGGGCGACGTTTTGCGATGGGATATTGATTTTTTTTAGCGATACGCGTAATTGCTTCTTCCAATGGCTCGATCATAACGTCCATAGAAAAACCATTAGCGTGAATAATATTTTCATGATCAACCATAATAGCCACATGACCTTTCCAAAAAACCAAATCGCCTCGTTGAAGTTTATCAGTGTCTGTAAGAAGCTTACCTATAGTTTCTTGCTGCATATCGGTGTCTCGTAAAACTATTTGATCGGTCATCATCATAGAGAGTTGGGTGAGTCCCGAACAATCAATTCCAAAACCGCTGACACCACCCCAAAGATAAGGTGTATGAATAAAGGTTTCTGCAACAGTAACATAATCTTCGTATACACGTCCAATGGGGCTGAGATGGCTCGTAATGATAGCGTTTCCATTTTCAAGAATAGAATACGTTGTATCACAGACTTCAATTTCATCAACAACACTGACTTTGCTTCCCATAGATAAAGGGGACTCTATCGGTCCACGTAAGTCAGCGTGTAAATATTTAAATGTGCGTGGTACTGAAACCACATGTGTTTGTTTTATGGTTGATGTACAAAGAGCTTTTGTATCAATATAACCGACATAACCATCTTTGAGTGATTGTCCCCACGACATTGTTTCCCCTTGTTCAAAAATAAGAAGTTCTTCTCCGAATAAGCATTCTGTTTGTCTTTCACTTTTTTTATTATTTTCTTTAAAAAGTCCAGCGATCGCTGTATTAACGCGTCTTTTTTCACCTTGAACAAAGCGCTGAGCTGTAATTTCTTTTTCAAGACGTTGATCTGCTAGATCATCTCTGAATGCATAAAGTCTTGGGTCTTTAGAGATCATTTTTTTGCTTTCCATTTTTGGGCGTCTCACCTTTAAGAAGACTCACGAAAACTGTCTTGGTAAGATTTTTATCTTCCAATAAAACCAAGAACAGAGTTTAATACGATAGCAATTGTTCCTAAAACTGCAAAATTGTCCATCTTTGTGGATATTTTGTGTTAAACTTCATTTTTTAAAAATATTATAAAGGGTACGAATAGTTTGCGCTGATCCACCAATAGGATACCCTGGTTTTTCTTTTGGAACCCATCCATAAAGGTCGAAATGGGCAAAATGTTCAGTTTTTTCAACAAAAGAATTAAGAAATAAAGCAGCGATTATAGAGCCAGCAAAGCTATTTCCAGTTACATTGTTAAGGTCAGCAATTGGTGATGATAACATCTCTTGGTAAGGTTTCCAAAGGGGCATTTGCCAAAGAGGATCAAAAACAGCGTGAGCAGATTCAGAAATTTGTTGTGCCCATATTGAATCATTACAATAAAATGCGGGAAGATCTGGTCCTAATGCTATACGTGCTGCTCCTGTTAAAGTAGCCATGCAAAGCATGAATTGTGGACTTTCTTCATCACCATAGGCGAGTGCATCAGCAAGGACAAGTCGCCCTTCAGCATCTGTATTGCCCACTTCAACACTTAAGCCTTTACGACTTTTGAGAATATCACCTGGTCGGTAAGCATTGGCAGAAATTGCATTTTCTACGGCTGGAATCAAAACACGGAGACGGAAGGGCAATTTTGCATCCATGATAAGTTTAGCCAATCCCAAAGCGTTTGCTCCACCGCCCATATCTTTTTTCATAAGCAACATGTTATTGGCTGATTTAATATCGAGTCCTCCAGTATCAAAAGTTACGCCTTTGCCAACCAAGGTTATTTTAGGATGATGTTCTTGGCCCCAGAGTAACTCAATCAGTCGTGGTGGAGTACTGCCTGCTCGTCCTACGGCATGAATCATCGGAAAGTTATGGGTTAAGAGATCATCTCCACAAATACTTTGGACATGAGCACCATAAATTTTTCCTAGTTGTCGTACTTCTTTTTCGAGAGTATCAGGGTTCATATCATTGGCTGGAATATTAATGAGATCACGGACAAAGAAGACAGCTTCATAAATTCGTTGGAGTTCATTAAGATCAACGACCTCATTGACATGGATGGATAATGATTTGAAAGAAGAATTTTGACGATAGCGATTAAATTGATAACTGCCGAATGCCAATCCAAGATAGGCATTTATTTCATCAGAGCTTTCACCTTCTAAATGCCATTGACCAGCAGGAAGCTTTTGAGCAAGAAGTCCTGTGATAAAGGGGTCGTTACCATTGCCAATTCCAAATAAAACTTTTTTTAAATGCCCCGTTTCGTGAGGAACAAAGAGTATTTGTCCTTCTTTTCCAGTAAAGTCATTCACTTTTATCCATGCTGTTGTTGACGCATCAAGTGATAAGTTGGCAAGACTTCTTTGATTTACCAAGATGATAGGGCAACTGTTATCGATACGCGTTGAGGTAAAATGAATGGAGTGGTGATGCATAGTTATGAAGTCCTTATAGTCGTCTAAGTGCGACATACTCGACCAAATGATTTTTTCCCTTTCGTAGAATGAGATTGGACCTTGGCCGTGTTGGCAATATATTTTCTTGTAAATTTTTTAAATTAATCGTTTGCCAAAGATCCTCAGCAATTTTTGAGGCTTCTTTTTCATTGAGGTGGGCATAACGATGAAAATAGGATTCAGGATTTTGGAAAGCTGTTTTACGCAAACGCTTAAAACGTTCCAAATACCAGTGACGAATGACTTCTGTTTCAGCATCGACATAAATCGAAAAATCAAAAAAATCTGATACGAAAGGAATGGCTTTCCCATCTTTAGGAAGATCACTGACCTGTAATACATTAATACCTTCAACAATTAAAATATCAGGATGGTCAATGGTAATTGTTTGGTTTTCTAGAACGTCATAGATCATATGTGAGTAAAGCGGGGCACGAACATTTCCGACACCTGCTTTTATAGCAGAAAGAAAGCATAACAATTTTTTAATGTCATAGGAATCAGGAAATCCTTTACGATTCATACGATTTTTTTGCTGTAAGATTGCGTTAGGATAGAGAAAACCATCCGTTGTGATCAGATCAACTTTAAGACTAGATGTCCATCTTTTCAATAGTTCTTGAAGAATGCGAGCGGTGGTTGATTTTCCTACGGCTACAGAACCAGCAATTCCAATAATAAAAGGCGTTTTCCTCGTTTCTTCTTGATGGAGAAACTTCTGACGTTTGTGAAAAAGTTCCTGTACGGCTTCAACATGGCATGATAACAAACGCGATAAAGAAAGATAAATGCGTTGAACTTCCTCAAGATCGATAGGATCATCCATAGAGCGTAAACGTTTAATTTCATCAAAAGTCAAAGTAAGAGGTGTATCCGCACGAAACTCTGACCATTGTTGTGCAGTAAAGACACGGTAGGGGGAATATCGGTCAGAAATGGATTTGACCAGATTATTTTCCTGATTAATTTTTTGTATAGTCGTATCAATCATTTTTATTGGTCGAGAATTTTTTTGCCGCAGCAATCGATTAAGAACGGACATGTGAACGGCTTTGTATTCAAGTAAATTTTGTTTTTCATGCTCTCTTCTTCAAGATAATAGGTCATTTTTTGTTAGCTTATCGTCCAGTCATTCCAATCTATACGGATTTGTTCCAATGAGTACCCTTGCGCCAAAAAAGCCCATAAAAGTAGACGCGCTTTTACGGCTGATAAATAACCAGACATGAGCGCACCAGAAGCAATCATATCGATTTCTGAGCCTTTATAGCCATAAGTTATACGAGTTGTGGAGCCATTACAACAACGACTAGCAATAATGATTGGTATTTTTTGTGCATATTGTTGTACGAGGTCTGCCGCTTGAAAACTACAGTGTCCTGCACCAAAACCGGCGATAACAAGCCCAGCATAATACCCACTTTCGAGGCAGAGTTTCATTAATTGTGCATCAGAAGATAAAGAGGAATAGAGGAGTGCAATTTGATGATCGTGGTTTTGGGGAAGATCAAATGTTGTCGGGAAAAATTTTTGATCATTGAAATAAATGAGTTTTCCCTCTAAAATAGTTCCTAAAACACCTGCAAGACCTGATTGAAATGTTTCGACTTTGACGGTATGGCTTTTATAGAGCCAATAAGGTGAATGAATTGTATCATTGATGACAACGAGAACGCCTCTGTTACGACTTTGTGGGGCTGCCGCAACGCGAGTTGCTGCTAAAATATTAGCTGGTCCATCAGCGCCTGCTTCATGAGGCATACGCATAGCACCGGTTATAATGAGTGGTTCAGCTTCCTTCCAGTAAAGAGAAAGAAAAAAAGCTGTTTCTTCCAGAGTATCAGTACCTTGCGTTAAAACAATACCTTCTGCGCCAGCGTTTATTTGTTGTTTTGCCCACGCGATTATTTCAAAAAGAATTTTAAAAGATAAAGATCCACTTGGGATTTGTATTAATGTTTGTGCATGAATATCAGCAACGTCATTTAAATTAGGAACATTTTTTATGAGGTCATCTGAGGTTAAAGTTGGTTGCATGTGGCCAAAATTATCAGCAGTCATTGCAATTGTTCCACCTAAGGTTCCTATAGCTATTTTTTTCATAATTTTCCTCTAAAGGGTATAAACTGTTTACATAAAGCTATTTAGCAGTAATTTACATTGACAACAATGATATCATTTTTTCAATTTTAACAAATTGAGTTATGCTCAATCATTGTGTTTTACTATATATGTTCTTAAATAGGACAATAGTAATAGGGTTTTACATTGTATGAAAAGACAATATTAAAAAGATAAGTTAATATTAAGGAGTCTCCTTATGACAGAACATAAGCCAGACATAATGTATGGCACAACGATTATTACGGTACGAAAAGGTGACAAAGTCGTGATGGCTGGCGACGGTCAGGTCTCTCTTGGACAGACGATTATGAAGGGCAATGCACGTAAAGTCCGTCGTCTTGGCAAAAGCGGAGTGGTTATTGCTGGTTTTGCAGGTGCTACGGCAGATGCTTTCACATTACTAGAAAGATTGGAAACAAAGCTTGAGCAATATCCTGATCAACTTATGCGTGCCTGTGTAGAACTTGCAAAAGATTGGCGAACAGATCGCTATTTGCGTCGTCTTGAAGCAATGATGCTCGTGGCTGATAAGAAAGTAACTTTGGCTTTAACAGGGTTGGGTGATGTTTTAGAACCAGAAGATGGGGTTATGGCAATTGGCTCTGGAGGAAATTTTGCGCTTTCGGCAGCGCGGGCACTCATGGACTTGGATTTGGATGCAGAAACCATTGCTCGTAAAGCTATGGCTATTGCCGCTAAAATTTGTGTTTACACCAATGATCATTTCACAATTGAAACATTGGATGCAGAATTATCTTCTTTAGAGAAAGCTATTTAAATGTGTGTTGTATTTTCCCCTCGTGAGACTGTTTCTGAACTTGATCGTTTTATTATTGGCCAAAATGATGCCAAACGTTCTGTAGCTATTGCACTGCGCAATCGGTGGCGTAGACAACAGCTTGATGAGCCGATGCGTGAAGAAGTTATGCCAAAAAATATTTTAATGATAGGGCCAACAGGTGTTGGTAAAACAGGTATTGCACGTCGATTAGCAAAACTTTCTGGAGCACCCTTCGTTAAAGTAGAAGCGACTAAATTTACTGAAGTTGGTTATGTGGGACGTGATGTTGAACAAATTATTCGAGATCTTGTTGAAATTGCCATTTCTCTTGTACGTGAAAAGAAACGGGATGAAATAAAAGAAAAGGCTCACGTGAATGCTGAAGAGCGTGTTTTAGACGCCCTTGTTGGTAAAACAGCAAGTCCTACTACTCGTGATAGTTTTCGTAAAAAATTGCGTGAAGGTGAATTGGATGAAAAAGAGATTGAAATTGAAGTCGCCGATAATAATAGCAGTAGTGCTTCAACTTTTGATATTCCTGGTATGCCTGGGGCGCAAATGGGTATTATGAATTTATCAGATATTTTGGGAAAAATGGGCAGTCGTACAAAAGTCCGTAAGACGACAGTAAGAGATGCTTTTAAGCCGCTCATTGATGATGAATCTGAAAAACTCCTTGATCAGGAGCAAATTATTCAAGAGGCGCTTCGTGTTGCTGAAAATGACGGTATTGTTTTTATCGACGAGATTGATAAAATTGCAACCAGGGATGGTGGAGCAAGTGTTGCGGTTTCGCGTGAGGGCGTTCAACGGGATCTTTTGCCTTTGGTTGAAGGAACAACAATTGCTACAAAATATGGGCAAATAAAAACCGATCATATTCTTTTTATTGCCTCAGGTGCATTTCATGTTTCCAAGCCATCTGATTTATTACCGGAACTTCAAGGACGTTTGCCCATCCGTGTGGAGCTCAACCCTTTAACAAGGGAAGATTTACGACGCATTTTAACAGAACCAGAAGCTAGTTTGATTAAACAATATATCGCTCTTATGGCAACGGAAGAGGTTCATTTGGAAATTACAGATGATGCTATTGATGCTTTAGCAGATATTGCTGTAGATTTAAACGCAAGGATTGAAAATATAGGAGCACGTCGTTTGCAAACGGTGATGGAGCGCGTTTTGGATGAAATTTCTTTCACCGCGCCTGACAGAGCTGGAACATCATTTAAAATTGATGCTGCTTATGTGAGAAAATCTATTGGTGAACTTGCTGCTGATATCGATCTTTCACGTTTTATTCTTTGAAAGTTATTGCTCGTTTTGTTTATTTTCGTGCTTCGATAATTTTAAAACCATGGGCTTGTTCATGTATCAATACTGTGTGGAAAATATCTTTTAACAATGTTTCATAAGGGAGGTGGCGGTTTGCAACAAGAAGCAGATTGCCCCTTGGTTTTAGGCTCTTTGCAGCATTTATAATAAAATGTTTTCCTAATGAAACATCTGTCGTTTGTTGCGTATGAAACGGTGGATTTGAAATGATTGTATCATACAGATTTGTGACAGGTTCATGCACGAGGTCATGCCAATAAAAATGAATTGGAAAAGGAGCTGTTATGTCTTTAAGGTGCTGTTTTGCTGCTCTCAAAGCGTTGTAGTCTGCTTCATAGAGATCAAGAGATGTAAGTTTTACATTGCTTTCGAGTGCAACATGAGAAAGAAAGCCCCATCCAGCACCAAAATCAGCTGTTTTTCCAGAAATAACTTTGAGCATATAAGAAGCAAGCGCAGCAGACCCTGGATCAATACGTCCGTGTGAGAACATACCAGAAGTAGTTTGAAATTTACCAAAAGTAAGAGGTAGTGAGCGCAATTGTACAATATTCTGTTTCTCTATTTGTGGAGGAACTTGCAGCCAAAATACCAGACCATGATTTTTAGACAGTTTATTGGTGATGGGGACAATATTTTTGACCCATTTCATCATTGAAGCAGCACCAGCAGTTTTATTCCCACTGATCACAATCCATCCATTGGGTTTAACGCATTCTAATAAATCAAGAAAACAATTTTGATTAAAACCACGATATTTGCTCAAATGTAAAAATGCACCATCATAGTTGAAAGTTTTATCTATTTGAGGAGAGCAGTGAAATTGAGTATCGACAAATTTTAAAAAATCTGGTCGCCAAGGCGTAATAATTTTTAAATTTTGCGCCCATTTTTGAGCTGGAACTTCTGTTAAACCGAAACTTAGCCAACATTGGCTTGGATCTGGATACGGGAGTTCATGATTTTCAAAAGGCAAAAATAATAACACATAAGGCTCTTTCAAAGAAAAATGCCATTCCAATGTTGGGATGGCATTTCATGATTACGATAAGAAGAAAGGCTTACTCTTCTTTTTTCTTACGGCGGCGCTTATTTTCAGGTTGTTTTTTTTCATCCACGAACTTTTCTTCATTCATCGCTTTATCACCGGTGATTTCCTTTCCGGTTGTTTGATCAACGAGCTTCATTGATAACCGAACTTTTCCACGTTCATCAAAGCCCATTAATTTAACCCAAACTTTATCACCTTCCTTTACAATATCGGTTGTTTTGGTGACGCGTTCTGATGCAAGCTGAGAGATATGAACGAGTCCATCACGAGAACCAAAGAAGTTTATAAATGCACCAAATTCTGCAGTTTTTACAACTGTTCCTTGGTAGATAGCACCAACTTCAGGCTCATCGACAATAGAATGGATCCAGCGTTTTGCCGCTTCAATGGTTTTAGCATCAGCAGAAGCAATTTTAATGGTACCATCATCTTCAATATTAATTTTTGCTCCAGTTTGTTCCACGATTTCCCGAATAACTTTACCGCCAGAGCCGATAACATCACGGATTTTATCGACAGAAATATTCATAACTTCGATTCGTGGAGAAAACTCACTCAGCTCAGCACGCGCACTGGTTAAAGCTTTCGCCATCTCTTTAAGGATATGGATTCGGCCACCTTTAGCTTGTTCAAGCGCAATTTTCATAATCTCTTCGGTAATACCATCAATTTTGATATCCATTTGCAAGGCAGTAATACCATTTTCTGTTCCTGCGACTTTAAAATCCATATCTCCAAGATGATCTTCATCTCCTAAAATATCAGAAAGAACAGCAAAGCGTTCTCCTTCTTTAATCAAGCCCATAGCAATACCAGCAACAGGGCGTGCTAGAGGAACACCAGCATCCATGAGAGCAAGTGACGTTCCACAAACCGTTGCCATAGAAGAAGATCCATTGGATTCAGTAATTTCTGAGACAGCACGAATGGTATAAGGAAAAGATTCTTTATTTGGCAACATGGGGTGAATTGCCCTCCATGCCAATTTGCCATGTCCAATTTCACGACGACCAGGAGAACCAAGGCGTCCTGTTTCACCCACTGAAAATGGTGGAAAATTGTAATGAAGGAGGAATGTTTCCTTATACATACCCGTTAAAGAATCAACATATTGTTCATCTTCACCCGTTCCTAGGGTTGCAACGACAATAGCTTGTGTTTCTCCGCGGGTAAAGAGTGCGGATCCATGTGTGCGGGGTAAAATACTTACTTCTGATTGGATAGGGCGCACGGTAGAAAGATTGCGTCCATCAATACGCTTTTGAGTATCAAGAATGTTTCCACGAACAATTTTTGCTTGCAATTGTTTAAAGACGGTTGCAATTTGGTCTGTACTGAATTGACAGTCGTCTTCTGTTTCTGGCATAAATTTACTGATAATTTCTGTTTTTAGAGCATCAATTGCGGCGTAACGTTCTTGCTTATCAGTAATTGTGTAAGCTTTTCGTATATCCTGTTCTGCCATTTTCTGCATCGCTTTTTCAAGACTAGAAAGATCTTCAGGAACAAAATCACGAGGATCTTTTGCAGCAACTTCAGCAAGTTTGATGATGGCATCAAGAACAGGTTGAAGTCCTTTGTGACCAAACATTACGGCGCCCAACATGATATCTTCCGGTAATTCTTGTGCTTCTGATTCAACCATCAATACAGCACTTTCTGTTCCAGCCACAACAAGATCAAGTTTGGATTCCGGCATTTCATCGATATGAGGATTGAGAACATATTGTCCGTTACAATAGCCAACGCGAGCACCAGCTATAGGCCCCATGAAAGGAACACCTGATAGGGTCAATGCGGCAGAGGATGCAATCATTGCAAGGATATCGGGATTATTTTCGAGATCATGCTGTATAACGGAAACAATGACTTGTGTATCATTTTTATAACCCTCAACGAAGAGGGGACGAATTGGACGATCAATCAAACGTGAAACTAAAGTTTCATTTTCACTTGGCCGACTTTCACGTTTCAAATAGCCACCAGGTATTCTACCAACAGCATAGGATTTTTCTTGATAATTAACGGTGAGTGGAAAAAAGTCCTGGTCTGGCTTTGGGCTTTTGGCTGATACAACGGTTGCTAAGACAATCGTTTCTCCATAGGTGGCAATCACAGCACCATCAGCTTGACGCGCTATTTTCCCTGTCTCAAGGGTGAGCGGACGCCCGGCCCATTCAATTTCTATCTTGTGCGTTTTAAACATTTTTTATCCTTAATGACCAGTGTTTAAATCTTTGATTGCTCAAATTCTGGTTGTGCGTAGCATATTTTCAATCTCTGGGGTAGACAACAAGTTACTTCTATCTTTTTGGTGAAAAAAAGAAGAAAACCGCATTAAGTGTGAAATGGTAAGCAATCCTATCCCATAATAACTTATCAGTTTTTAAAAATTTTAACTGAAAGAAACACGTTGAAAAAAATGGGTGGTTTTTTTAAATACCACCCCCATTTTTCTTTTAGCGACGCAAACCTAACTTCTTAATAAGTGTTTGATAACGATTTTGGTCAACTCCTTTAAGATAATCAAGAAGGCGGCGGCGTTGAGACACCATCTTCAAAAGACCACGACGAGAATGGTTATCTTTTTTATGAGATTTAAAGTGGTTTGTTAAATTAGAAATACGTTCAGAAAGTACAGCAATTTGTACTTCTGGTGATCCTGTATCACCAACTTTATTTGCGTATTCTGCGACAAGAGCTTGTTTACGTTCAGCTGTAATCGACATCGTATTATCCTTTCAAAAAACGAAGAAACATAAAGTCACCCACAGCCGAGATGTCGTTCAGCAAGGGTCTGTTAAGAAACAAGAAGAGTCGAAGACTCTTACCTATTCTCGTTCTTATATAGGAAAGAAGGTTAAAATACTAGTCCTTAACAGCATTTTGAAGTCTTTCTCTAAATCAAGGGCTTTTATTTAGAAATATTGATTTAAAGAGGATTTTATGAGAATTTTTAAAGAATTATGCATCCTTTTGATACAAAAATTATTGTGTGTGTATGGTAAAAAAATGATAAATACCGATTTGGAGGAAAAAGATGCAGAGCATTTCAACGTTAAAACTTTTTCGTAATTCGGTATTTCGAAATTTATGGTCATCGACTCTTATTTCTAATTTAGGGGGATTGATACAGGCTGTTGGAGCAGGGTGGTTAATGGCGTTGATTAGTTCCTCGCATTCCATGGTTGGGCTTGTTCAAAGTGCGACAACGTTACCACTTGTTATGTTTTCTTTGATGGCAGGGGCCTTAGCCGATAATTTTAATCGGCGTCAAATTATGTTGTGCGCGCAAATTATGATGATGGTCATATCCATGAGTTTAGCTGTTTTAGCCTATTTGGGATTTCTCACACCTTGGCTTTTATTATGTTTTACGTTTTTGATTGGATGTGGCACGGCTTTTTATAATCCTTCTTGGCAAGCAACGATAGGAGATATTGTGAGTAGGGAGAATATTCCTGCTGCTGTTAGCTTGAATAGCGTTGGCTTTAATTTGATGCGGAGTGTTGGCCCTGCGATTGGTGGTGCCATCATTGCAACTTTGGGTGCATCTGCTGCTTTTTTGTTTAATGCTATAAGCTATATTCCTCTTATTGGTGCGTTATTTTTCTGGAAATCGAATTATAACAACAACCCATTGCCACGAGAAAGACTATTAGGAGCTGTTTCAGATGGTTTGCGTTATGTTGCGATGTCACCTAATCTCTTAAGTATTATGGTTCGAGCGTTCCTTTTTGGTATAGGAGCAATTTCGATTTTAGCACTTTTGCCAATTGTTGCGCATAAAGTTCTCGGAGGAAATGCTCTTCTTTATGGTACGTTGCTGGGTTGTTTTGGGTTAGGAGCCATGACAGCAGGTATTATTAATGAATTTGTACGGCATCATTTTCGTTCAGAAACAATTATTGCAAGTTCATTTATTGGTTTTGCCTTTTCTTGCTTTTTATTGGGAATAAGTCGTTCACTGATTATAAGCCATATTGCTTTATTTCCTGCAGGTTTATGTTGGGTTTTGGCATTATCACTGTTTAATACATCTGTACAACTTTCTACACCACGCTGGGTTGTAGCTCGTTCTTTAGCACTTTATCAAACGGCATCTTATGGGGGGATGGCTATTGGAAGTGCAATCTGGGGAGTTTTGGCTGATGGTTATTCTCCAACAATTGCTTTGAGCGTTTGTTCTCTATTCTTGATTTTAGGTGCTTTTGCGGGGGTAAAGTTTAGAATTCAAGAAATTCCTCAGATAGATTTAAATCCTCTTGATCATTTTAGAGAGCCGGAACTATTACTCGATCTCAAAGCAAGAAGTGGCCCGATCATGATAATGATCGATTATCAAATTCATGAAAATGATCTCGAAGAATTTCTCAAAGTGATGACGCGACGACGTCATATTCGGTTACGCGATGGTGCGCGTCAATGGGTCCTTTTACGAGATCTTGAAAGACCTGAATATTGGACAGAGGCTTATCATATGCCAACATGGGTAGATTATTTACGCCATAATCATCGTCGTACAAAAGCGGATGCTGAAGTCAATAAGCGTTTGCGTCATTTAAATTGTGCTCCTAACGGTATAAGAGTACACCGCATGATTGAACGCCAAACAATACCCCAAGCCAATGAGATGCTTTTAAAATCCTCCTCCGATCATCTCCCTTAGGGTTAAAACAGTTTTTTTTGTAAAACATTAAATTATGTTAATATTATTTTGATCAATTTGTTTGCATAATTGCAACAACAAAAAAATGGGTATTCCAATAATTAATACATTGATTTATAATGACTAATTATCATTTTTTATGGTGAGTAATAGTCTTCAAAAATTTAAGCTTTTCTCATTTCAAATCTGTTTATCTCACTTTATATCGCATTAATCAAAACCATTTTCTTGTGCGTCATAAGTAAGAGTGGGTATGATAGAAATAATAGAAAAAGGAGGATTTCTAATAAACTATTTCGAGTGCCAAGGTTTATTACGACACTTTAAATTAGAAAATAGAATGATAATATCGGCTTATATTTTTATTAAGCGTAAAGATGGGGCCATGCGCAATGAATTTTATATATTTTACGAGCGTTGTTGTGAAATAGGTTCGAATGCATTGAGAAATGTTTCTTAAAAAAGCATGTGAATAAGCAGCACAACAATTTTTTATTTTAGGCGTCCTATTTTGAGTGAGAAATAATCATATTGAAAGACGAGAAAAATAAGAACGTAAGACAAAGCGTAATCCCTATTATTAAAAAGTAGAGTCGAATGAAAGGGACAATAGTAAGATGAAAAATAGCTTGTTTTTGCTTGCTATTTTTTCAAAATGAGGTTGTCTTATCCTTTTAAACATTACTCAACCAGATATATCTTTACTCATATCTGGAATAGAAGGTTGAAACTGTTTATAAAATACCAACCATTTTAATCTTTCTTTCAAAAATGTTACAGTATTAGGGTTGAATATTGCTTTATAAGCAAGAGAAGGAATATAGTATTATCAGATAAATAAAGTCATGAAATAAAAAATATACCAACTATGGAATGAAGAGATATACCAGCTTTTTATTCGATACAAAAAACAACGATAAGATAATCCCTAGCTTGACAATTTCTTATTCTTTACAGATGTTTTTACAAAACCTTTGCATGCTTTCATGACAATTAGAATGATCAATTGTAAGCATAATGATACCATTTTTAAGTGGTCAACGATCAATTTTTATTGGATAGATAGTTGGAAGGGATTATCCTTAAAATGCGTTTAAATCCTAAGGTTTGAGTTTTTCTATTCGAAACAATTCTTTTCGCCAAAAAGAGATTATGGAGGTGTGTACTGTAATGATCAAATGAGTGATTTAACATGATATAGATTCTTGAGTTTTTAAGGTTAGATGCAATGCATATGATTCCAATACATTGATTATAAGAATAAATAACTGTTTTTTATATTGAATGTAAAAGTCTAGATATCTTAGGATTATTTCATTTTAAATGTGTTTAGGTTGAATCCATCCAAATCATTCGCTGACACATTACAAACGGAGGTTAACGTGTGAGTAAAAAGAGATTGAAAAAGGGATATAACATGCCGCTTATGAATCTTTTTAAATGCAAGGACTGTTGTGACATTAGGGGGGACAAAGTGTATGATGGTGTTGGCTTGTATCGTTAACTTAATTTTTGATGTGAATAAGAAAAATGGAGACAATGAAAAGCAACACATTTTCTTTATTTGAGAGAGAAAAATGATTTTTCCGCAAAAGGGAGAAAGAATCGATTAAATTGTAAAAATCCGCTTTGCTTTAAATAGACCTTTGTCGAGGGTGCCGATAGCAAGAAGTTGTTCCTTATAGAGGACACAAATTTCATCTTCATCAAGAGGTATTTTGTGATGACACAAGGGTATAGAATGCCCCTTCATAACCCTTTGTGCTTGGGTTTCATTAAGGGTATAATGAAAGAGGCAATCCAATGCGGCGCTCGTTTCAATTAAGAGCCCATCGAGTGTTGTGAATTTTTTTTCAAAAGAACTATTATTTTCCTCTGTAGTATTTTTATTTAGCGGGCTAGCTGCTTTTAGTTCATCCCATGTGATGAGATCCTCTTCATCAAAAGGTGCGACGGTAATACGTCTTAAGTCAGCAATATGCCCGTAGCATCCCAGATCACGTCCCATATCGCGTGCTAAAGAGCGCACATAAGTTCCTTTCCCGCAGGTTATTTCAAAGACAGAATACTCCTTGGTAGGAGTTTCTATTAACTTGAAAGTTTCTATTTCCACTTCACGGGGTGGAATTTCAACGATTTCCCCTTCACGCGCTAGATCATAAGCGCGATTTCCGGCAATTTTTATTGCTGAAAATTGTGGAGGTGTTTGCAAAATAATACCTGTATATTGAGGAAGAAGAGCAAGTATTTCTTCTTGAGTTGGACGTTTGAGAGATGTTTTGGTTATTTCTCCCTCTAGATCATCTGTTGAACGCTCTTGTCCCCAAGCGATATGAAAACGGTAAGTTTTTTTGCCTTGCATCACGTAAGGAACGGTTTTTGTTGCTTCACCCAATGCAATGGGTAAGAGACCAGAAGCAAGAGGATCAAGCGTACCGGCATGTCCTGCTTTTTGTGCATGAAAGAGCCATTTGATTTGTGAGACAGCTTCTGTGGATTTCATTCCCTTTGGTTTATCAAATATGACCCAGCCAGAAACAGGACGTCCCTTTTTTTTGCGGTGCTGTACCATACTTTAAACCTCATCTTTATCACTATGGTGAAGATCGCGCGCAACCTCAGGCGAACGAAGTAGGGCATCAATTTTTGAAAAATTATCAAAACTATTATCAAGTCGGAAACGTAGTTGAGGCATATATTTCATTTGTCGCAACATATGACTGATTTCTCCACGGAGAAAACGACTATGTTTATTGAGAGTATCAACGACATCGGTATCGGTACAGGAAGTATTTTTAAGAGTGCTGAGAGGTGATACAAAACAAGTAGCAATTTTTAAATCTGGTGACATGCGTACTTCAGAGACAGAAATGACAATATCCTTCAAGATATCATCAAGCAAAATACCACGCTGTAATATATGCGCTACCGCGTGACGTACTTGCTCTGCTACTCTAAGTTGCCGTTGTGATGGCCCTGCATTTTTCATCAAAGTTTTATCCTTGCCACAAGACCTCTTTTTTGATTATCTAGATAAGGAAAAAAAGAGACATTGTTTATATAATCCAATAACTTTTCTCATTTTACACTAGGGCAAAGTTATTGGATTATTTTATAATGTGCGATTAATATGTTCGATACGGAAGGTCTCAATGATATCTCCTGCGCGCATATCCTCATAGTTTTCAAAGGCTATTCCACATTCTTGACCACTTTGTACTTCATTGACTTCATCCTTGAAGCGTTTGAGTGTTTTTAGCTTTCCTTCGTGAATAACGATATTATCACGGATAAGGCGAACACCCGCTCCTCGTTCTATTTTACCTTCTGTAACACGACATCCAGCAACTTTTCCGATTTTTGTAATGTTAAAGACTTCTAGGATTTCAGCATTACCAAGGAAGGTTTCTCGCTGTTCTGGTGAGAGTAATCCAGACATGGCGGCTTTGATATCGTCAACAAGATCGTAAATGATGTTATAATAACGAATTTCAATTCCTTGTGTTTTAGCAAAATCACGCGCTTGTTTATTGGCTCGAACATTAAAACCAATCACAGCTGAATTAGAAGCTTCGGCAAGAGAAATATCACTTTCAGTAATTCCTCCAGCACCAGAATGTACAATACGCGCACGAACCTCATCATTTCCTAGCTTCTCTAATGCTGAAGCGATTGCTTCAATTGATCCTTGCACATCTCCTTTTATAATAAGAGAAAACTCCTTAACACCAGTTGTTTGTAATTTTGTCATCATCTGTTCAAGAGAACCACGCGAACCCGTTTGTCGAGCAACAGCTTTATCACGTGCTAATCGTTGACGGTATTCAGAAATTTCGCGTGCTTTTGCTTCATGTGTGACAACAGCAAAACGATCTCCAGCTTGTGGTGTTCTTTGCATGCCTAAAATTTCAATTGGTGTAGAGGGAACAGCTTCTTTGACATGGCGACCACGGTCGTCAATCAAAGCGCGCACACGACCCCATTCATTGCCAGCAACGATAATATCAGAAGGGTGTAATGTACCTTTTTGAACAAGAACTGTTGCAACAGATCCGCGTCCACGATCCAATTTGGCTTCAATGACAACGCCCTCTGCAGTTCGCTGAGGATCTGCTTTCAGATCAAGCATTTCAGCTTGAAGAAGGATAGCTTCGAGAAGTTTATCTAGGTTTTGTCCAGTTTTAGCAGAAACTTCAACGTCCAAAGTTTCCCCGCCCATAGTTTCAACAAACACTTCATGTTGTAAAAGTTCTGTACGTACTTTTTGTGCATTCGCAGCTGGTTTATCAATTTTGTTGATAGCAACAATGATAGGGACACCAGCAGCTTTGGCATGATTGATTGATTCAATAGTTTGGGGCATGACACTATCATCAGCGGCCACAACGAGAACGGCAATATCGGTAACACGAGCTCCACGGGCACGCATAGCGGTAAATGCAGCATGCCCTGGTGTATCAATAAAGGTAATTTTTTGACCGTTTTGTTCTACTTGATAGGCACCAATATGCTGCGTAATACCACCTGCTTCGCCAGAAACAACATTTGCTTTACGAATAGCATCCAGAAGAGAAGTTTTTCCGTGGTCGACATGGCCCATAATAGTTACAACAGGGGGACGCTGCAGCATATTTTGAGGATTATCTGTTACATTAAAGATACCTTCCTCTACATCAGATTCTAAAACACGTTTAACAGTATGGCCAAATTCAACAGCGATGAGTTCGGCAACGTCTGCGTCAATAACATCGCCAGGTTTCACCATTTGTCCCTGTTTCATTAAAAATTTAACCACATCAACAGAACGCTCAGTCATACGTTGTGCGAGCTCTTGAATGGTAATCGTTTCAGGAAGAACAACTTCGCGAGAAATTTTTTCTCTTGGTTCTTGGTTTTGTGCACGCTTAAACTTTTCCTGTCTGCGCCGCATTGCAGCCATTGAGCGCCCACGTGCGCTTCCTTCTTCATCCAGTGCGCTATTAAGAGTTAGTTTTCCACGACGTCGCTCATCAGCCCCTTTGATAACTTTTGGCACGCGTATTTCTGATTTAGAAAGATTAGAACGTCGGTTATGCCGTTCTTCTTCTTTATCTTCATCTATTTTGCGTTTTTCAATCACAGTTGTGTTTTTAGGCGCAAGAGGAATATCTGTTTGTTCGATGAGAGGAGGAACAGGTGGAGTCTGTACCGGCAGTTTTTCTTCTTCTTGTTGGGGATGTATTTCTTTTTCTTTAATTTCTTGCTGTAAAATTTCTTCCTGTTCTTTAGCGCGTCTTGCTTTTTCTTCGGCTTGTTCTCGCGTTATTCTTTCTTGGATATGTGCTTCTTCTAATGCGCGAAGTCTTGCTTCCATTTCAGCTGATGAAAGATTGCTTTTGGCTACAGATTCTTGAGGCTTTTTTTCCTCAAAACGTGGTTTAGAGCGCTGGGGAGCCACATGCGGCTTTGTAATGGGCTGTAGGGTTTCAGTTTTTTCATCAGGTCGCGTAATTTTACGCCGTTTAGTTTCGACAACGACAGCCTTGGTACGGCCATGGCTAAAATTTTGTTTGACCGTGCTCGTTTCCAAGACAGACCGCTTGAGAGTTAGTGTCCTCTTGATTGTTGTTTTGTCGTTGTTATTTTCACTCATTGTACTTCCTTCACGGCTTGTGCCGTCATCTCACCAAGCTTACTATGTTTGTCATCACGATAGGTGATCAATTTATGTATCATTTTGAGAAATCCTTCAGCAGCCTTTGTATCCAATAAAGCTGCGTGCATTACAGGACTAGAGCCAAAAGCCACTCGCATTTCATCACTTGTAAATAAAGATATGGTTTTTATAGTGCGATTTGTTTGTTGTTGTATTGTGTGGATGGCCTGTGCAATTTTTCGTTTTCCATCTTCTGTTGTTTCTTTGGCATGAAGTACAAGAATAACTTGACCAGAGCGAATAGCGGAGTCAACCTTTGTTGCCCCTGCGACAACGGCTCCTGCTTTTCTTGCCATGGAAAGGCTTGAAAGAGCAGCTTTTAGTAAAAGCGTATCAATAATATGCACAAGATTTGGTGCAACCTCAACATCTGTTTTAAAATTTTTATGAAAAGCTTTCTGTTTGATTGCCTTCTCAATAACAGCGTGATGGGCAGAAATCCAAACGCCACGCCCTGGTAAATTGGCTTTAAGATCAGGAACAATTTGGTTATTGGGACCAATAACAAAACGGATCAGCGTTTGTACTGAAGCATTTTTTCTGGTTACAATGCAAGTCCGTTCATTCATTTAAAGTGCATCCACATTCAAATCATCTGTTTTTTCATTTTCTGCAGAATTTTCACTTTCTACAGGATTTTCTGTAACAAGATCAGCTTGGTCTATCCAGCCTGCTTGTACACGTGCGGCTAAAACCATAGCTTCTGCATCAGCACGTGTAATGTCAAAAGGGGTCAGAATACCAGAAAAATTCTGTGTTTGACCTTCTTTACGTTCTCTCCAGCCGGCTAAATCATCAACGGCATAGCCAGCAAAGTCTTCTATTGTTTTTACACCATCCTCACCAACAGCAACCAACATAGCACTTGTCATTCCAGGAAGTGTTCGCAATTCGTCAGAAACTCCAAGTTTTTTACGTTTTTCATCGAGCTCTTTTTCTTGCCGATCAAGATATTCGCGGGCACGACTTTGGATTTCATTAGCAGTTTCATGGTCAAAACCATCAATAGAAGCGATTTCTTCAAGATCAATATAGGCGATTTCTTCAATAGAAGAAAAACCCTCTGACGCCATAACTTGTCCGATCATTTCGTCAACTTCTAAGGATTCCATAAACAACTTACTGCGTTCAGTAAATTCTTTTTGACGATTTTCAGATTCCTCCTTTTCCGTTAAAATATCAATGTTCCATCCTGTTAGCTGCGACGCTAAACGAACATTTTGTCCACGTCGTCCAATAGCAAGGCTAAGTTGATCATCTGGCACAATAACTTCTATACGTTCAGCATCTTCATCAAGGATGATTTTAGAAACTTCAGCAGGTTGCAGTGCATTAACGACAAATGTTGCCGCATCAGGTGACCAAGGAATAATATCAATTTTTTCGCCTTGCAATTCTGCAACAACAGCTTGTACACGGCTTCCTCGCATTCCAACACATGCTCCAACAGGATCAATGGAACCATCGCGTGAAACAACGGCGATTTTAGCTCGTGAACCTGGATCGCGGGCAACAGATTTGATTTCTATAATACCATCATAGATTTCTGGCACTTCCATAGTGAAAAGTTTTACCATAAATTGGGGATGTGTGCGTGAAAGGAAAATTTGCGGTCCACGCGTTTCACGGTGTACATCATTAACAAAAGCACGAATACGGTCTCCGTAGCGGAAGGATTCACGGGGAATTAATTCATCACGGCGCACAATAGCTTCACCGCGCCCTAGGTCAACGATAACATTACCATATTCCACACGCTTTACTGTTCCAGAGATAATTTCACCAACTTTATTTTTGAATTCTTCATATTGCTGATCACGCTCTGCGTCACGTACTTTTTGTACAATAACCTGTTTAGCAGATTGTGCCGCTATACGTCCAAAATCCATAGGAGGTAAAAGATCAGCAAAAAAATCACCAATTTTTGCTTCTGCTTGACGTTTGAGTGCATCCGACAAAGTAATTTCCGTTGTATAGTCTTCAACGACATCAACGATTTTAAGCAAGCGTTGTAATTTAATTTCACCTGTTTTGGAATTGATTTCAGCACGGATATTGGTTTCTTGACCATAACGAGAACGTGCTGCTTTCTGAATAGCGTCAGCCATCGCAGAAATGACAATTTCACGGTCGATTGACTTTTCACGTGCAACAGCATCTGCAATTTGCAGAATTTCAAGCCTGTTAGCGCTTGTAGCCATCAATTTTCTCCTTCTTTGTGCCACACGATGGGTATTTCCCAGTGATATTATTATTTTTCGAAATTGAGCGTCTGTATTGAGTCGTTATGATTATCTTCGGGAATGAAT
The DNA here is from genome assembly GCF_042196465.1 of Bartonella sp. AD13SXNS. NCBI lineage: Bacteria > Pseudomonadati > Pseudomonadota > Alphaproteobacteria > Hyphomicrobiales > Bartonellaceae > Bartonella > Bartonella sp. AD13SXNS. Next base: position 75,581 of record NZ_JBHIQI010000004.1, on the reverse strand, counting down.
TGTTGACTTAAATTTTTATTTTTTTTCAATGCATCGCGAATAAGCTCATCAGTAAGCACTAAATGCGCATTTATGATATCACAAAATGAAATAGGGGTATACATGGCTTCTCCATAAGCAGCTTTATCAGTGTTTAAAATAAATCCATTTTGCGTGATATTTGTAAGTGTCCCACGAAATTTTCGGCGCCCATCAATTGTTATTTTGGTTTCAATTTTTGCAAGATGCCCTTGCCAATGAAAAAAATCAGATTTTCTTACCAATGGACGATCAATTCCAGGGGATGAGATTTCTAAATGATATTTGCGTTCAATAACATTTTGTACATCAAGGAGGGGGGAAACAGTCCGACTAACCGTTTCACAATCTTCTACGGTCATAGAACCATCAGCGCGTTCAACCATAATTTGAAGTGTTAAACCATTTTGTCCAAGAAGTTTCACACGAACCAAACGAAAACCTAAAGGTTTAAACAATGGTATGACAAGAGCAGCAACCTGTGCTTCGATACCATCTTCTTCAAACAGGCGTGGTTCATCAAGATTGCTTATTTTTTCAGCTTCGTTCATACAGTTAATCCAAGTTGTTTTCATCAGTTTTATGATATTAAAAAAGAGCGGGTCCAACGGCCCACTCTTCATCATAAGACCAAGAATTTAACCATTGATACTCTTAAATTCAAAATTTTTCAAGTTGTTTATGAGAAAAGCGCTTGATCATTTATTTCTTGATAAAGGTAAGATAGGTTGGCGTTCGTCCTTCGCGGAGAGCTTTTGCTTCATAGCGGGTTCCTCTCCATAGTGGATAAGGGTTTTTCCAGTCTTGAGGGCTTTCTGCTTTCCACTCAAAGTGATCATGTTGTGCACAATAGTATAAGGTCCAGTTTACATAACTGTCTATATCGCTAGCAAAGCGAAATTTTTTCCCCTTTTTAAGAACGCGAGCAAAACGGTTAAGATTTTTTATGTTGATGAAACGTCGTTTCCAGTGTTTCTTTTTCGGCCAAGGATCAGGATAGAAAAGATCTATTCCATCAAGCGAGTTATCAGGAAGCCAATCAAGGAGGCGCGTAGCATCATCATTATAGAGGCGAAGACGATTTTGATGGTGTTTATGTTGTTCAAGGGACAACAATATTTTCGCCATGCCATTAATAAAAGGCTCGATGCCGATAAAACCGGTTTGTGGAAAATGTTCCATTTCATGGAGTAAATGCTCACCTCCACCAAAGCCGATTTCAAGTCGAACTTCTTTTACTTTGCTTGAAAATAAGGATGTAAAGTTTGAGGGAGGAGGGACATTTAAATCAATATTAAAATGTGGGAGAAGCATTTTTATACGCGCGAGCTGACTATTTCGGAGCTGTTTTCCTTGTCTGCGTCCAAAAAAGGCTTCACTCTTGCGTGTATTATGTTTAATCATGCGACTTAAATCATTGCTTGAAGTGTTTTCACGAGATCGGTTTTTTCCCATGAAAACGAACCATCGTGCTTTGGTTTCCGCCCAAAATGACCGTAAGCAGCTGTCTTTGTGTAGATAGGTTTATTAAGGTCAAGATGTTTTCGAATTCCAGTGGGTGAAAGGTCCATTATTTTGCGAATGGCTGCTTCAATAACTTTTTCATCAACTTTCCCTGTTCCATGAAGATTAAGATAAATAGACAAAGGCTGTGCAATACCAATTGCATAGGAGAGTTGAATGGTGCACCGCTCTGCTAAATGAGCTGCAACAATATTTTTAGCCAGATAGCGTGCTGCATAGGCTGCAGAACGATCAACTTTTGTCGTATCTTTTCCTGAAAAAGCACCGCCTCCATGGGGTGCTGCACCTCCGTAAGTATCCACGATAATTTTGCGTCCTGTTAATCCGGCATCACTTTGAGGACCACCAATGACAAATTTTCCTGTTGGGTTTATATACCAACTGCATTGATCAGAAATGGGAATATCATGTAAAGCTTGACGAATGTATGGCTCAACCACTGTCCGTACTTTGTTGGAATCCCAACTTTCATCGAGGTGCTGCGTTGAAAGAACGATGGATGTTACCTCTATAGGTTTTCCATTTTTATAACGTATGGTTATTTGGCTTTTAGCATCTGGTCCTAATTTTCCAGTTTCTCCTTCTCCTTTATGACGGGCTGCGGCAAGAAGTTTGAGAATCTTATGCGCATAATAAATTGGTGCAGGCATGAGATCTGGTGTTTCACGGCAAGCATATCCAAACATGATGCCTTGATCACCTGCTCCTTCTTCACCATGCCGATCTGTAGCATTATCAACGCCTCTTGCAATGTCCGTTGATTGAGGGCGCAATAGAACATCAATTTTAACAGTTTTCCAATGAAATCCGGCTTGTTCGTAGCCAATAGCACGAATAGCACGGCGTGCTGCTGTACGAAAACGCGTAGGATTAATGAGTGGAAAGCCAGTTTTATCATAGATAAATTCTTTATTTTTATCTTTTTTTAAGAGTGTATCGGGAACACGCACTTCACCGGCAATAACAACACGGTTGACACTGACGAGAGTTTCACAAGCAACGCGGACTAACCACGGATCAGTACCAGTCTTTTGAGCTTCTTTATAGATCATATCAACAATTTCATCAGAAATACGATCACAAATTTTATCAGGATGCCCTTCTGATACAGATTCGCTCGTAAAAAGATAATCTTGATGCGGCATAGGAACTCCTTCAAAAAAGAAAACCAACGATTCAATTAATTGCCTACTAAAATTTCTACGGTTTGCCAATTCCACAGCAAATCGTTAATGCGAATTTATATGAATAAGAGAGAAAAATATAATTTTAATTTTATAGCTTATTTGTCAAATCTTCCTCAGAAAGTGCTTTTGCCAAGTCAATGATTTTTCGACGCACTTTAGCATCAGAAATATTTGTAAAAGCCCGCATGAGTTGGATACCTTCGCTGCTAGAACAAAAGTCCATAAAATTGTGATCACTTTCAGCAAAACCTTCTACTTGTTGAGAGGTAAGTCCTTTATCAAAAAAGTAAGAAACAGGAACATCCATAATTTCTGCTATCGCTTGAAGACGACTGGCACCGATACGGTTTGTTCCTTTTTCATATTTTTGGATTTGCTGAAAAGTGATGCCTAATTTTTCACCTAGTTTTTCTTGAGTAAGTCCTAAAATATTACGACGTAAACGAATACGAGTTCCAACATAGATATCTATAGGGTCAGGTTTTTTTCTAGTTTCGGTCATAATGCAACTCTTTAATTTCCAGCACTTTTCTTTTAAACCAACATCAGATTTATGCGAAGCTGATTTATCATATAATTAAAATAATATGTAATATTTTTTCCCAATATTACCGGTATATGCAACATAATATCGCACAAGGAGCACTTGAATCATTTAAGCTGTTTTGTAAAACCAAAACCAATACGACACAATAGCATAAGGATGAATAAGATAAAAGTAGAGAAAGTTCTGTATTCATTGCTTCCTATAGGGGTAATGGATGATGGAATTTTTGAATCAATAATGCCCACAGCATTTTGTTGAAGAGCTACAACGATTCGTCCATAAGAATCAATAACTGCTGATATTCCATTATTGGCTGCACGTATGAGGGGGATTCCCAGTTCAACGGCACGAAGCTGTGCTTGTTGAAGATGTTGATAGGGTCCCGGTGTTACACCGAACCATGCATCATTTGTAACATTAATGATTGCTTGAGGCGGAGGACCTTTAAAAGTCATTTCATGAGGAAATATTGCTTCGTAACAAATCAAGGGTAGATAAGAAAATCCGTTTGGCATTGTGACAGTTTCGCGCACATGTGCAGCACTATATCCACCAATATTATCAGCGAGGATGTGCAATCCAATTTTTTTCAATAAATTCTGATAGGGAAGATACTCACCAAAAGGGACTAAATGAAGTTTATCGGAAGTGTTTAAAATATTACCTTGAGCGTTAATGACTACAATTGTATTAAAATATTGTGTTTGGGAATGGGGTAAATCATCACTGGCGCGTATTGCTCCGATAATAGCCCATTGTTTAGGTTTTAAAAGAGAGGCAATGTGCATTGTGATAGATGATTGATCATAGAGAAGATAAGGAACAGATGCTTCAGGCCATATGATAAAATCAGGTTCTGGATTTTTACCAGTTGCTGGTGTTGCACTCAGATTCATATGCGCTTCCAACATGGCTTCTCGTGTATTATCGCGCAATTTTATATTTTGTTGGATAGAAGGTTGAACAATGCGCACCCAATAATTTCTTTTTTGATCTTCAGCTGTATTCTCTATCGTATGGAGGCGATAAAATCCAAAACTACAGTGAATAAATATAAGTGCTAAGCAAAGAGAAAGTGCAGCTTTCTTTTTTTCATTTGTGAGTAAAACTGTTGGCAAACTGTAGGTTAAGACCGCAAGAATATTCATTCCGTACAGTCCCACGATGGCATCAGATTGCATGAACATTGGGGTTGGCATGGCTGTATAGCCAAGAGCATTCCATGGAAATCCTGTGAATAAGAACGCACGCAACCACTCGGCTAATCCTAAAGAAAAGGCTAAAACAAAAAAGCGTGCTATTCCTTTTGTCCATAATAAGCCGACAATGAAACCAGAAAAAAACCAATAAAGAGAAAGATAGAGAGGAGGAAATAAAATGGCTAGTGGGACTGCCCAACCAAAAGAATCTGGATCTGTCAACAAAGCATTGCAGAGCCACCAAAGTCCGCAAATAAAATAACTAAAACCAAAGGTTCCACAGCTTAAAGCGTAGGTAAAAAAATGTTTTTTATTGTTTGGGGAGGACTGTATTGAGTCAAGTAAAACAATAAAGAGAGGGAAAGTTAAAAAGCAAAGAGGTGTTAAATAAAAGGGTGGAAGTGCAAAAGAAGTAAAAGCACCGCATAGAAAGATCAATGCTTGGCGCTTCCAGCCGGTAACAGAGAATAAAAAAACGATGAAATTGTTTAAAAACGTTGGACTATTCTTTAGGAATGGCATTGTTCTCAAGATTCTCATTTTCTGGAATGCGAAAAATGCGTAATCGCTTAATCCGACGTTTATCAGCTTCTAAAATACGAAATCTATAGCCAGGTACAGCTTCGATAATTTCACCTTTTTCAGGAATGCGATCAAGAATGGAGACAATCAAACCACCAATAGTATCAACTTCATCACCATATTCCCCTACGATAAAATCAGGTCCAAGAGCTTTCTCCACATCTTCTAGTTCAGTTCTTGCATCAACGAGCCATTTATTATTGGGTTCGCGTACGATAGCATTGTCAACATTATCATGTTCATCTTCGATATCACCAACGACTAATTCAACAATATCCTCCATTGAAACGAGACCATCTGTTCCTCCATGTTCATCAATAACTAAAGCCATTTGTGTTCGTGTGGTTTGCATCCGTGTTAATAATTTGCTTGCTAGCATAGAACTGGGAACAAAGAGAACGGTTCGGATCAAATCCAATTCACCGATTGGGGTATGCAAGTCTGTATGGTTTAATTGAAGAAAATCGGATTTCTGTTCGGTTTTTGTTGGGGTGATAATAAAGCGAATCATATAGTTAAGAATATCGCGTATATGGATCATACCACGCGGATCATCTAAAGTTTCAGCATAAACTGGTATGCGAGAATGACCAATTTTTGCAAAACACTTAAGGGCTTCTCCAAGTGAAGTGTTTATTTCTAATGCTTCAATTTCAGAACGGGGTATCATAACATCATCTACGCGTGCTTCACGTAAGCGTAAAATATTATGCAGCATAGTACGTTCTTCAGGTGAGAAGAGGGCGGTGTCTTTTTCATTGTCAGTCGTGAGGGCAACGGTAAGGTCATCGCGCAGTGACGTAGATGCACAATTACGACCACGTAAGAATGAAAATAAATGATTCATCAGAGAATATTTTTCTGTATGATTCGTTTGTTGAGAGGGATTTTTTTCATTATTAGAAGATGTAGGACTATTATTTTGTGCATTTATTTTGTTGGCCATGGTTTTGAAATCTTCTAAACTTTCTTTTTATAATAGATGAATGAGAGGCTTAAATGGTATGCTCGTAATATTAATTTTAAAAGTTAAATTTTATCATTTATAGACAATTCAGCATAAGGATCTTTTATGGAAAGCTTTTGAAGAATTTCTCTTTCAAGCTTTTCCATTTGATGTGCTTCATTATCAGTTTCATGGTCATAACCAAGCAGATGCAAGATGCCATGAACAATCATATGCATTAAATGGTCTTGAAATGTTTTTCCTTCTTTCTCCGCTTCGAGAACAACAGTTTCTCGTGCAATAATAATATCACCCATTATGGGACCAGGAGGATTTCCAGCTTTAAGGGGAAAAGCAGGAAAGGATAATACATTGGTGGATTTGTTTTTATTGCGCCATTGTGCATTGATTTGTGCCATATGTTCATCATCCGTAAAAAGCAGGCTAATTTCGCTTACAACATTTTCCAATGAAACATGATGCATTGTTGTCGTTAATGCTTTTTCGGTGATATTATAAAGCATTTCCTCATCATTCCACCCTGCGCTTTTAATCATTATATCAATAATAATCATGATGAATCAAATTCATTTTTTAATGTGTCGCACGCGAGTGATTTTTTTTTATTGTGTATTCTAGAATCACGATCATAAGCGCGAACGATAGCAGTAACAAGTGGGTGGCGTACAACATCTTTTTCCTCAAAACGCACAATTGCAATATTTTCTACATTTGAAAGAATGCGGATTGCTTCAGTGAGACCTGATTTTTGCCCTGTAGGCAAATCGATTTGGCTTACATCACCGGTAACAATCATACGCGCTCCTTCTCCAAGACGTGTGAGGAACATCTTCATTTGCATGGGCGTAGTATTTTGTGCTTCATCAAGAATAATAGCAGCATGGGCAAGTGTTCGTCCGCGCATAAAGGCAAGAGGAGCAATTTCTATGACACCAGAAGCTAAGATACGTTCTATTTTTTTAGCAGGCATCATATCATAAAGAGCATCATAAAGTGGTCTTAAATATGGGTCAACTTTTTCTTTGAGATCACCGGGAAGAAAACCAAGATGTTCTCCAGCTTCAACAGCAGGACGTGAGAGAATAATTCGCTCAATGATACCACGTTCTAGAAGCATTGCGGCATGAGCAACAGCAAGATACGTTTTGCCTGTTCCTGCTGGACCTACACCAAACACAAGTTCCGTGTGCTCCATAGCGTGGATGTAAGCATCTTGTGTTGGAGTCCGTGCATGAATTATTTTTTTATGAGTTCTCAACTGTGCTGGTGTACTTTTTGTTGCAGATTGGTGTGTTATTGTGTCTTCTTTCTGCTTTTTTGGTATACTTGCCATAGCAATCGCTCCTTTTATATCTGATAAAGTGAGCTCTTGATGTGTTTTTGCACGTTCATAAAGCTGCTGCAATACATATTGCGCACGTTTTATAACAGAAATACTTCCATGGATTAAGACTTCATTACCACGCGGATGAATACTGAGTTCAAGTTTTTTTCCGATATAAGCAAGATTTTCGTCAAATTTACCAAAAACCACTTTTGCATATTTATTGTTTTCAAAAATCAAAACAACTTGGCTTGTATCTGAAGCGTTTACTTGTTCCAAGGGATCAGTCTTTTCAAGGGCAATATTTACGTTTTCTTTAACGCGCTTTATTTTTTCGGTTGAAGCTTTCAGCCTATTCTCCATCTCTACATAAATACCACACATCTTTTTGAGTAAACTCTATAAAAGACAAACTCTCTTTCGCAAAAGTGCACGCTTTAGATGTAATCATTTTCTTTTAAAATAAAAGAGTTTTCCAAAATATTTATTGTGAACAAGGTGTTAGAGGCATGGCTATCTATTGGTTACTTCCCCGACAAAACTGTTCGAACTTGCATTTTTAATATGAATTTCTATTACGGTGCCCGTAGAGGCTTCTGTATCGACGACAACAGGTAAAAGCCAAGGGGAACGCCCTACCATTTGCCCTGAGTGACGCCCAGGTTTTTCGATAAGAACGTTCGTTTTTTGACCAATTTTAGAACGCAAGAACACATTTTGTTGCTCAAGGAGCAGGTGCTGTAAATGTTGAAGTCGGGCATCTTTTACAGATTCATCAACATGATTTTTCATTGTAGCGCCCACTGTTCCAGGTCGGGGGGAATATTTAAAAGAATAAGCTGAACTGTACTGCACTTGTTGAATAAGTTTAATGGTTTCTTCAAAATCTTCATCTGTTTCTCCTGGAAACCCTACAATAAAATCGCCTGAAAAGGCAATATCTGGCCGTGCAGTCCGAATTTTTTCGATAAGATGAAGATAATGAGAACTTTTGTGTTGTCGGTTCATGGCTTTTAAGATGCGATCTGAACCTGATTGAACAGGCAGATGGAGGTAAGGCATTAACATATCAAGATCTCGATGCGCGGCAATAAGGCTATCGTCCATATCACGCGGGTGGCTGGTTGTGTAACGCAAACGCTTTAAACCATCAAGTTTTGCGAGATGATAAAGAAGATCGCCAAGACGCCAAGTTTTGCCATCAGCACTTTGTCCATGCCAACCATTGACATTTTGTCCAAGGAGCGTAATCTCTTTAACACCAGCTTCAATAAGTTGGCGGGCTTCCTCGGTAATTTGCTCGACAGACCGTGATATTTCAGCACCCCGTGTATAGGGAACAACACAAAAAGTACAAAATTTATCGCACCCTTCCTGTACTGTTAAAAATGCGCTAACACCCCGTTTTCTTACTGCATGTTTATTATGAGGCGGCAAATGAGCAAATTTATCTTCAACAGCATAGTCTGTTTCGATAATTTTTTTTCCTTGTTTGGCTTTTTCTAATAATTCTGGCAAGTGATGATACATTTGCGGACCAATAACGAGGTCCACTATTGGAGCACGGCGCAAGATTTCACTTCCCTCAGCTTGTGCAACACAACCTGTTACACCAACTGTCAAGGGTTTATCAGGTGCGCGCTCTTGACGCATAACGCGCAAACGACCGAGATCAGAATAAAGTTTTTCTGCTGCTTTTTCACGAATATGACAGGTATTAACAAGAATAAGATCGGCATCATTTGGCGTTTGTGTTGTCACATAGCCTTGTGAACTGAGACTATCAGTCATCCGTTGGCTATCATAAACATTCATTTGACATCCATAAGTTTTGATAAAAACCTTTTTAGGAGCAACAGGAGGCGTATTTTTAGGATTTACTTTATTCATAGCGCATGTGTAAATGTTTTTTACACAAATCTCAATCTATTTGCTTAAAAGTTTTTTGCATGATAATTGCATCACCACGACCATTTTTTGATAGGTAGTAGGCAGGACGTTCAGAAATTTTTTGAAATTTGAAGCGTTGATAAAGGTTCAAAGCAGAAAGGTTTGTGGCTTCTACTTCCAAAAATAATTTTATGGCGCCCTTGTCGTGAAGATGGCAAACTGTACGATCGATAAGAAAGGTACCAATTCCTTGTTGACGATAATGAGGATGAACAGCAATTGTGATGATTTCTGCTTCATCAAGGATGAGACGGCAGAGACAAAAGCCTAAAATTTGATCAGAGCGATCAATGAGAAAGACTTTGTACCCAAAGATAGAGTGATCTGTTAAGAAATTATCAAAAGCTTGTTTTCCCCAAGACGGGGTAAAACAATGTTGATGAATTTGATGAAGAGCAGCACTATCATGAACTTGTAGCGGAGCAATTCCAAAATTCTTTTTTGTCAATGAAAATTTGGACATTATTTTTTTCGTGGTAAAGCAAAATTGGTTTGTTGTTTTGCATCAGCGCTGCGTAGATAGAGTGGGCGAGGTGAATTTTGTGGTTGTTTTTTGGCGGCAAGATAAGCATAGTTTACAATATCAGCTGCTTCGCAGGGGATTTTTTCTAGGATAATTTTTTCGTTTATTTTATGGTTTTTAATATGCTGCACAACGACATCAGCAGCTGGACCAGTCAGTCGGGCTTTTTGGGGCAAATCTTCGAGGATATTTTCAATTGTTTTTAATCCCGGCTCTCCCAAAGGTGTAAGATCATTATGAAAATTTTGATGGTAGAACATCCCTCTCCCTGCTTCAATGACAACAGTAATTGCCGATACTGTACTTTTGCTGTTTATGATTTGTGCTGCTAACGCTTCAAGAGCACTCACTCCAATAGCTGGTATTTCAAGTGCTAATGCCAAAGCGCGCGCTGTTGCAACACCGACACGTACACCAGTAAATGATCCAGGTCCAATATTGACAGCAATACGCTCAACTTGATCAAGCGTCATATTGGCTTGTGTCAGTATTTGTGTAATCTGCCCAATAAGTTTTTCAGCATGTCCTTTGTTCATGCGCTCATTGATACGCGCAATAACAGATTTATGACGAATAAGCGCAACAGCACAATAAATTGAAGCAGTATCTATGGCAAGGATAAGCATAAAAATATTTTAGTTGAATAAAACGATAAATAAAAGTCCTGCTGTATTTTTAATCTTTTCATTATCGTATATTTCATTTGTAAGAAAGTTACTAGTGCCAATAAGCAACAATATCTTTTTATGGGATAGAACGAGATGTTGATTTAATCCTTATTTTTTCACTTTTTGAATGAGTACCTTGAGTATTGTAAGATTCTCTTATTTTAAATCTACTTATGGTGAAACAATTAAAGTTATTAGCTTATATATTAGCAAGCGGAGTTAGTGTATGAATCAAAACTGTTGAAGAAAAGAATAAAAACTCCTTTCACGAATCGTTTAAATGTAAGAGTTGTCACAACTTGTAAGCTATCAAATAGTACGTTGATGCTACTTGTATTACATAGTAAGTAAAAGTAATTTAAAAGAGGAAAAGTTATGATCCCACATTTTTTCCAAATAAGAACATATTCTATCCGTCTTTGTATAAAAACCTCAGCGTAATGAGAGAAGATGAAAGAAATGGCATTGTTTTGTATGAGTTACATATTTTGATACTACCCCGTTGCAAATCATTATGGACTGAAAAACAAATTTGACAGTTTTCACTTAAATATCAGCTCTTTCAATTTTTTGTATAGAATATAGAATAATGAGCAGTATTTTAGAACTTTTTCTGGTTTATGAAAGAACTGATTTTAATAATAATGAGGACTTTGGGTTGATTGCATACTACGTTGAAAAAATAATAATCAATGCACATTTTAAAATGTTATATGATTTAAATCATTCAATTGTATCATGATAAGGCTACAAATACCGAGAATAATTATGGAGCAGGTTGAAGCCAAAATGACGCGCCATCCTGCTTTTTTTAGTGATCGGATATCAACACCTAATCCTAGTGCAGCCATTGAGATAACAGTAAACAACTGGGCAATAAATTTGATGGGATTGATAGCCTTTTCAGGGATAAGACCACTTGAGCGAACAAGCATCATGATAATAAAGCCAATGATAAACCATGGGACGAGGGTATGTAAACGCAAGCGTGTTTGTGCTGATCGGCGATAAATGATTGATAGAGTAAAAATAACAGGGCCTAACATGAGAACCCGTACTAATTTGACAATTGTTGCAATTTGGACGCTTACAAAAGAGATAGATGCTGTTGCTGCCAAAACTTGCGGTACAGCATAAACAACCATGCCAGCAAGCACGCCATATTGGCTAAATGACAAATTCAAAGATGGATGTAAAAAGGGTAGAAATAAAATAATAAGAACCCCTAAAAGAGCGGTAAAAGCAATTGATGCGGCTACATCGTCATGTTTTGCTTTTATGACAGGTGCAACGGCAACAATAGCTGAATTGCCACAAATAGCATTCCCACAAGCGACCAGCATTGCTAAATGTGTGGAAAGCCCGAAAAGTCGGCCGATGGTAAAGCTCAGGATAATCGTTACGAATATCACGAATATGATACTAGCAAGCAAATTCCAGCCAGCTGAAAGGACTGCGTTAATGCTAATGCTTGCTCCTAGAAGAACGATAGCAATTTCGAGAAGTGTTTTTGCACAAAAGGTGATACCTTTTTGAAAATATGTTGGCAAAGGAAAACAACTACGGATAATCGATCCTAAAAGAATTGCCAAAACAAGGCTTTCAAGCCATGCTTCTGCGAAAAGCTGTTTTTCTACAACTTCTAAACCATAAGCTAAGGCTGATATGAGTAAACATACTAAAATACCAGGACCAAAGTCGTTTAAAAGTGAGAGATGTTTTTTGATCATTTTAATATTTCCCCATAAAAAGAAATGATAGTAAATAAAACGAGATAACAGGTAAGAGAAAGAAATTTTTAAAGATTCGTTCGTGCTTGTACAGCTGCTGCTAAAGTTCCGTCATCAAGATAATCAAGCTCGCCTCCTACAGGAACACCATGAGCAAGTCGCGTAATTTTAACTGAAAAATTAGAAAGCTGATCGGTAATATAGTGAGCAGTTGTTTGTCCTTCGACAGTCGCATTGACAGCAAGAATAATCTCCGTAATAGGGTTTTGTACAACACGTTGTATTAAGGTGGCAATGTTGAGTTCGTCAGGACCTATTCCATCTAAGGGGGAGAGTCGTCCACCCAACACATGGTAACGTGCGGCTAAAGTTTTTGCGCGCTCAAGAGCCCACAGATCAGCAATATCCTCAACAACGATGATTGTTGTATCATCGCGGCGCGAATCTGTACAAATTGAACAAGGATCAACAGTATCGACATTTCCACAAACAGAACAAATGCCGACTTTTTCTATAGCTGCTTGTATTGCTGCTCCTAAAGGCTCCAGCAATGTCTCCTTTTTTTTGATAAGATGAAGCGCAGCACGACGTGCCGAACGTGGACCAAGACCTGGTATCCGTGCTAAAATTTGAATGAGACGTTCAATCTCAGGTCCTGCAATGTATTTAGACATATTTTTTTTGTTCCACGGAAAAAATCGGATTCATTAAAATGGAAGCTTGAAACCTGATGGGAGTGGTAGCCCTGCTGTCATGCTTTTAGTTTTTTCTTCCATAGCTATTTCAATTTTTGCTTTGGCTTCATTATGGGCTGCCATAACAAGGTCTTCAAGAATTTCAGATTCCTCCGGTTTGAGTAATGAAGGGTCAATTTGGATGGCGGTTATGGTATTTTTGCCGTTTAATGTAACACTGACAAGCCCACCGCCGGCAACACCAACCACTTGTAAATTCGCCATTTCCTCTTGAATTTGCTGCATTTTTTCTTGCATTTCTTTGGCTTTTTTCATCATGCTCATCATTTCACGCATAGGAAGAGGTATCCTTATTCATCATTGATATTACTGTTATTTTGAAAAATATCAGCATTTTTAAAGGTATTAGGAAGTAAATCAAGATCATTTTCTTTTTTATTGAGTCGAATATCGACAATTTTTGCTTCTGGGAAATGATTAAGGATTTTTGCGATGTCAGGATCTGTCTCTGCTTTGGAAAAAAGAGTCTTTTGAATCGCTATACTTTCCTCCTGTAAGGTTGGGCCACCTCCTTCATTGACAAAAGCTATTGTCCAGCGTTTTTTAGTCCATTGAGATATTTTTTTTTCTATATCATGAGCAAGAAATTGTGGAGTATTTTCAGAAAGTCTTAAGGTAATATGCCCAGCATCAAAAGAAACAGGATGAACAAATTCTTTAACAAGGAGTTTGAAAGGAACATCATTATGCTGTTCAGCTAATTTAACAATATCGTGCAAGGAATTAATCACTAGAGTTTTAGGTTCAGCAATCTCTTCTGTTATTTGTGTGACACAATGCGATAAATTTTCAATCTTTTCAGAAAGATCAGTAGATTGAAAAGTTTCAAGAGTTTTTGTTACTTCGTGGGCGTTGGTTTTTTCAGGATTTTGATTTTTAACTAAATTTTCCGGTTGTAAGGAATTATCTAATTGGCTTTTCAAGGATGTTTTTAAATCTGATAGATCGGGTAATGTATTGGTAACGCTTGAGAAAGTATGGGCATCGACCGTTGTTTCTTTTGTTATATTATTTGCATTCGTAGATTCTTGATGAGAAGAGTTTGTAACGAGTGTGAGGGGTGTTTTTTCTTGCGTAAGCTTTTTTAAAGCTTCATCAAGAGTTGGTAGGTCAGCCGTGTGAGCAAGACGAATTAAAAGCATTTCAGCGGCTTGAAGTGGACGTGCAGTTTGATTAACTTCCTGTAAGCCTTTGAGTAACATTTGCCAGTTTCGGGATAAAACAGGAACGGAAAGTTTTTTTGAAAAGTCTAAACTTCTTAAACGTTGTTCTTCAGTTAGTGAGAAATCTTCCACTATTTCTGGTGTAAAACGTAAACGTGTGACCAGATGATTAAAATCGGCTAGTTCTGTCAATATAGTAAGAGGATCAGCACCTGCATCATATTGACTGCGTAATTCATGTAATGCATTGACAACATTACCCTTCATGATAAATTCAAAGAGATCGATAATACGTGCTTGATCAGCTAACCCTAACATTGTACGCACTTCAACAGCATTAACATTGCCATTGCTATGGGCAATCGCTTGATCAAAAATGGATAATGCATCACGTGCAGAGCCTTCTGCAGCACGAACAATCATAGAGAGTGCTTGCTCTTCTACTTCTACCTTTTCATATTTTGCAATTTGGCGCAAATGCGCACTCAAAGCTTTTGATTCAATACGTCGCAAATCGAAACGTTGGCAACGTGAAAGGATTGTAATAGGAACTTTGCGAATTTCTGTTGTGGCAAAAATAAATTTTACATGGGATGGTGGTTCTTCAAGAGTTTTCAACAAACCATTAAAGGCTTGTGTTGAGAGCATATGGACTTCATCGATAATATAAACCTTATAACGCGCAGAAACAGGACGATAGCGTATTTGTTCAATAATTTCACGAATATCGTCAATGCCCGTATGAGAAGCGGCATCCATTTCTATAACATCAATATGGCGTCCTTCGATAATTTGTACGCAATGTTCACCAAGAGAGTCTAATATGGTTGTTGGTTGGTCAATATCTTTTGTTTTATAATTGAGCGCACGTGCCAAAATACGTGCTGTTGTGGTTTTACCTACGCCACGAATTCCTGTTAACATCCACGCTTGTGCAATACGACCTTTTTCGAAGGCATTGGTGAGAGTACGCACCATAGCTTCTTGACCAATGAGATCAGAGAAGTTTTGTGGTCGATATTTACGAGCAAGAACACGATAGGCTGTTTCTACCGGTACACTTTCCATGAATGTTTCCAACTTCGAAGTTTGTTATGCGTATATTTTGATAATACAAAAGCATAGGTCAATACTGTACTCTCATATAAAAGGATTTTTTCTTAATCAAATTATTTATGGGAGCCTTTATTTAAAGACAATCAAAACCCTCTACTCACTGCATACAGCCACTCTGAAGATTAAAAATACCTCGCTAAAAGACAGCATAAAAATAATTTCTTCAGCAAAATAGGAGGTCGGCACGATGACCCGTACCAGAACCCGTTGGGGCTGCTTCTTTCCAGACCTGACCCAGTTGGCGAGTAGTTCGTCCACCACCAACCTCCCAAGTTCATATTGTCGATTTGGAATGAAAAATCAAGCTCGGAAACGAAAAATATCCTAAGAACGACAAAGAATTTTCCTTTGCGTTTAATTTATTGACATATAAACAACAAAGAGATTGAGGATTGATCAGTTTTCATAGCAGGAGTTTTTCATATTTATTGGGGATGAAAATATTTTTTTCGTTTAAGATAATATGAATGTATAATTATAATCATTCGTTCAAACTTGCCTGTAAGAATTTTAGGATAGCTCCGTCTGTTCTAAAATTATAAAGTTGAATCATTAAAATTTGCAACGGCAAAAAAGGAAAATAAAGCATATAGATCGTGCAGTGAGTTAAAATAAGAAATTTAGAGGAAGAATATTGTTGATGAATAATTATAAATACTAATTTAATAGTATCGCTCTTCTCATACAAAACAGAGCACTTCAAACAGAATACATTTAATGTTGTACATTCATGCTTTTACAAGAAATATTTTTCAATACTTTTAATTCGATTTCATCACATCACTTGTAAAGTGTATACATACTGCTTCTGAGGTATAAATCCATTGAGAAATTCCATCTTTACGTTTGTGAAGAAGCACGCCGGCACCATCATTAATATTTGCCAACTCGTGGGTGTTGCAACAGCCCTTGGTACTTAAGACGGTTCATAAAAGCCATTTTTACTCCTTTCTTATACAGTTTTTATCTCCACACTCGTCCCGCTTGTGACGTGCAAGGAGATGGTTTTGATTGATTCAAGATAAACAAGTTTGCAATGAGAGAATCTTACGATATTCAGGACTCTTATTTAATATGCAGAACAGAGAATTATATTTATAAATCAATATTTTGACTTATAAGAAAATTTCATCATTTCTATAGTGAATGAGCATATCAAGTACGTAATATTTTTTCTTTTAACATATATGAATGTAAATACTGAGTAGATGTTACCGCTCTTTTTTCTTGAGTGCTTATTTTCTTAATTAAAAAACATTGATACTCATCACAAAATAGATCAATGTATGAGTTCTCATTATTTGAGAAAGATTTCATATATCTTTTAAGGGCTGTACTTATGCAAGAGATGCAGCATTAAAAGCTATAGAATAATAAGGGTGGCACAGATTTATGACTTCATAACTGTAAAAACGGTATTTTATATACACGACATTTTATAGCTTTAAATAATTAGATTTTTTAAAGAGAAGAGAAAAGCGAGATGAGTTTTTTACAAAAAGCTTGAATGAATATGATTAAAAATGCAGTGAGGAATACGTCTATAAAGAAATTTTTTCTTCTCTTCTTAATCTATAAGCGATTTCTGTATGGTGTGCTTTATATTATTTAAAATGAAGCAGTTGCGAAGGTAAAAGTTATATTCTTATTTAAAACTTAGCTCTGATGGTAGAGAGTACAGAACAATTTAAGTTTAGTCATTTAGTTGTCGCAAAAGTTCTTTAATATCTAACCTTATGAGCAGCTTAAGGTTTTCCATATCAGTACAAAACACCTCTTCAGCGATAAGTTTTAATAGCTCATTATGCCCTATTTTGAAAAAAAACACCTGAAAAAAGAATAACTCTACTCAAATTTAGATGCTATAGAAATATTGTTAATCATAATCTCCTGTGTCACAATGTGTTCCAATAACTTTTTTCTTCGTAATATTTTTAAAAATATAATGTCCTGACGAAGGAAAACTTATATGAAGAGATTTTATATTTTTTAGGGTAAAGATCTTTTTTTCTTTATCATGGGTTATTTTCTTTTCATCATCAACAACAATTTTCAATTTGTTTAAATCGGAAGGAGTGGAGTACGATAAAGTAAAGGATACTTTCTTCGGTTCAAACACCTCGCAAGAATATTCAGCTCCTTGACGGACTATATCGGAGGGGATAATTGTAACACTTTCATCTGGCGCAAAAAACCATTTGTTCTCACCAAAACCAGCAAATGCAACACTAGAGTAGACGAGAATATTTGCAGCTAACAATCCTTGCGTGAAGATTTTTTTCATTATCCTCTCTTTTTTCTTAAAACAGGATGAATTATAAATCAGTTTTTATAAATATGAAAGTTAGAATTTAATATCAAAAGTAGGGATAAGTTGCATTTTCTAGCTTTAAATCATGTCCAGAATGACTTCTCTCAGAGGTTTGAATGCTCTGTTATGCATATACTCTGATGGATAATTTACATTATTTTTAGACTTAAATTAGAAGTTCATTATTTTTATTGGAATAAATTGTCATAGGAAATGATCCTTCGCAAGAATTTTCTTGATATATGAAAGTGAAATAGATGGTACAAGCGTTTTATTTCCTGTTTTTGCTAGAGTTTCTTTAATATTGGTCTTTGTACGAGTTAAATTGCTGTTTTTCATGATATAATTTGTGAGAAAATATTATGAAAATAATTTATATATTCTGTTATGCGTTGTTTTTTCTTCTTTAGTGTTCATGAAGGATGTTTATGAGAAAAAACGAGTTTCTCCAAGACACATTACGTCATGGGATTGTTACGATTCTTTTCGATATAAGCAAAAAATGATGGTAGCTTAATTTCTTTTATATATGCGATGCTCGATCATTTTGTGCTGGATAAGTACCGATAATGCGCAATTCTGCAGAAAAGAAAGACAACTCTTCTAAGGCAAGTTTCATCATAGGATCTTCAGGATGTCCTTCAATGTCAACAAAGAATTGTGTTGCATTGAAATTTCCACCAATTTGATAGCTTTCTAATTTTGTCATATTAATACCATTCGTCGCAAATCCTCCTAGTGTTTTATAAAGGGCTGCAGGGACATTGCGCACGCGAAAAAGAAGACTTGTGATGATTTTTTCGCCATTTTGGGGTTTGGGCACACGTTTTTGAGAACGCGAAAGGATGACAAAACGAGTAATATTATGAGGACTATCTTCAACATTTTTTTCAAGAATATCAAGTCCGTAGAGTTCTGCTGCTATCAGAGGCGCTAAGGCCGCTTGTGAACGTTGAGCACTTTTTTTTATAAACTTTGCAGCTCCAGCGGTATCCGCAGAAACAACAGGTTCCCAACCATTGTTTCGTATGATTTTTCGGCATTGTGCTAGGGCATGCGTATGACTGTGGACGGTTTTAATTTCATCATGTGTAACACCTGGTAGAACCATGAGTTGAAAATGGATAGGCAAAAAATACTCACCAATGATATAAAGGGAAGAGTGCGGTAAGAGGTGATGAATATCCGCAACACGGCCAGCAAGAGTATTTTCAATAGGAATCATAGCAAGATCAGCTTGCCCGTTTTCCACTAAGTTGAGCGCATCTTCAAAAGTAGTAGAGGGTACAGCATCCATATTGGGAAACATATTGAGGCACGCTGTATGAGAATTGGCGCCGTATTCTCCTTGGAAGGAAATTTTATTGGTTTTTTTAAGTGTCTTCATGCTAAAATTTTTCGTACCCTTTCAAGATCACGTTGTGTATCGACGCTTAAGGGGATTGTATCCACTATTTCTACATCAATACGCATGTTATGCTCTAATGCGCGTAATTGTTCAAGTTTTTCACGTTGCTCAAGTGGCGAGGGTTTGAATGATACAAATTTCTCAAGTGCTTCGCGCCTATAGGCGTATATTCCAATATGGTGATAAAGAGGACCATCTCCATAGGGTGCTGTGGCGCGAGTAAAATAAAGAGCACGAAGGCGATTTTGAGAAAGCGGTGTCCCAATGATCTTGACAACATTGGGATCTCTTGTTTCATTTTCTTCAATGATTTGAGCACCCAAGGTTGCAATATCGGTAAAGCTATTTTCTAAAGGGCGTAGTGCATGAATGATTTCATGAGGCGTTATCGTTGGGAGGTCACCTTGTATATTTAAAATGGCGTTGTAGCGTTGTGCAGGATCAATGCGCATTAAAGCTTCATAAATACGATCAGATCCAGACTTATGATCACAAGATGTCATGATGTATTCATGTCCATAAGCTGTAACGGCTTCAGCAATATCATGATGATCTGTTGCAACGATGGTTCGACCTAATGCGGCTTTTTTTGCTTGTTCTGCGACATGAACAATCATCGGCTTTCCAGCGATTTCAGCGAGAGCTTTTTGAGGTAGACGGGTTGAGCCCATACGGGCAGGAATAAGAATAATTGGTTCAAGAGCCATTGCAAGATTCCAAACGTCGTCTGTGGTGCATTTAGGATGTTGTGTGTTATAAAGAAAAAGCTTATACTAAAAATGGTAATGAAACCATGAACATTTGAGTTTTTATGAATCGCTGGAGAGTTATCTATTTTGTTTCTGCTTGTTTATGTGTGTTGGTCATTGTTGTGGGAATTTCCACACTCAGCAATATAGTTTATGATCAGCCTACATCGGTTCAATATTATCATACAGTTACCAAGAACGATATATTTAAAGAAAAACAGAAAGCAACTGATGTTTCTCTATCACTAAATAGCCGCCTTCAACAAGGTAATTTTGAAAATGGGCGTAAAGTTTTTCGCCAATGTGCCATATGCCATACTTCTGGACGCAATGAAGCAGGGCGTGTAGGTCCAGTTCTTTGGGAAATTGTTGACCGCCCTTTGGCATCAGCAGCAGGTTTTGCATATTCACGGGTATTGCGTGCGCACTCTGATCAAAAATGGGATTTTGTAACGTTAGATCGTTATTTGCGTTCTCCACGTGAAGCATTTCCGGGGACCATTATGTCTTTTCGTGGAATTAAAAATGACCAAGATCGTGCCGATCTTTTGCTTTATTTACGCAGTCTATCGGATCATCCCGTTCCTTTACCAATGGATAATAACAAAGCGAACGAGCTAAAATAACGTACATTATAGATGTTTAGTTTAGAAAGAAGTCTATTTTTTTGTAATTTTGATTTCAAGGTTTTATCAAAAGAGCTCTTACCGATGTTTTAATAAGGGAAACACTTCTCTCATTGCAAAACAGAACATATTTAACCTTGCACATTCACCCACTTTTTTTAAAGAGATTTTTCTCGATGCTTCCCACGCCCATTTCACGATGGCACTCGTGAATGGGATAATCTATAGGGCTCCATCATATTATTCCAGTTCCTAATGTTGCAATAGTCTTTGTTTATTCAGATAGTTTATAAAGGGCATTTTTACTTCTGTTTTACATATTTTTATTCACATGCTATTCCCCCTTATGGGGTGTGATTTGATTGAGTGAATATAAAGAAATGAAATAAAAAAAATTACGGTATTTGAGGCGCTCACTTAATATATGAAGCAATAGATTATAAATCAGTGTGTGTCTGTGATGAGGAAAAAAATTATTGAAAATGGTCCAACAAATCAAGAATTCTAAAATTTCTAACAGCATACAAAAGAAATTGTTGGCAATAAATCTAAGGGACAACTTCTTTAAACAGATAGGAATGCACCTATCTGGTGCAAAGTAAAAATTTGTGTTTGGTTCCTAGTTAAAAAGAATTTTTACAGTGAATAAAAGGATTATGTGATGCTGTTAGGGTACAGATATTATAATTCGTGTTGGTTAAACACTTGAAATTATACAGAGAGATCTCAGGAAAAACAACATTGGAGTTTACACTTATACGAATGTTGTTTTTTAAGGTGCAGATCACTTTTTATAATATTGACATGAGCAATTTTATTTATAAGAAAATACGTTCTTTATGGAGGAGTATTCAGATTTTTTTTAAGATTGGTTTGCTTCACTTTCTCCACATATACTTGTAAGTGAAATTATTGCTGAAGAATTGTCAATTTATGAACTACAATTTTTTACTTTTGAATGCGATGATTTTATGATTGAAGCTCTGCGTGAAGTTAATCTTTTCTCTTCTATGCGCCATTATTACCTCTGTATTTTTTAGGAACAGAGCAAATGGATTGCTCTGATGTTTGATAAACTAAACGTTTTGTCTTGATGCAAGCGTGCAGACATTTTTACATCATTAATAACTAAAGTATCACGAGGTTATCTGTTTATGGGGTATGATTTAGAGTTATTAAAGCGCTGTCACATGAAGAGGTTATTATGCGTGAATGGAGAGAGAGTTGAATATGGTCCTGCTGAGTGTATTTTTATTCCCCTCAAAAATTCTTTACATAAGAACACTGATGGCAGCTACGTTTGCACGAATATCTAATCGTTTATAAAAGATGACATGAAATTACGCTGATAATTCATTATAAAGAAGGATTTTTTCTACAAAAGGTTTTCAATATTTGCGATAAGATTAATAGTTTTCATTGCATGTAGAGTTCCAATGGCGCTAAGTAAAATATCGCTATTTCCAGTTTTAGAATATGCTAAAAGAATATAAGAGAACAGAAGAGAGAACATCATCAAGATTCTCCAAAATTCTTAAGAGCTACGGCATTTTCTTTAATAATTTGAGCGTTTATAAGTAATAATATTAAATTGCGCTAATAATCCATTATAGAGAAGAATCTTTCCTACTAATGGCTCTCCGATGTTTGTGATCATTTTAATAACTTCCATTGCTTGTAGGGTTCCAATAACGCCGGGTAAAACACCGATGATTCCAGCTTCAGCGCATGTTGGAATAGTATCGGGAGCAGGAGGCGTGGGAAATAAATCGCGATAGTGAGGATTATTGTCTTTATATGGCATAAGGACGGTTAATGAGCCATTAAAACGTTCTACAGCACCACTTATTAGAGGTTTTTTACATTGGGCAGCGTGATCAGCAAGAAGATAGCGTGTCGTAAAATTATCACTTCCATCAACAATGATGTGGTAAGCATTGAGCAGTTTATCCACATTACTGTTATCTAAGCGTAGGGTGTGTTTTTCAACTACGACATGGGGATTTATTGCTTTTATAGTGGTTTCAGCACTGTCTGTTTTGCTTTTGTTCATTGCATTTGTTTTATGAATAACTTGGCGTTGTAAATTAGAAAGTGAAACGATGTCGTTATCGATAATTCCAAGGGTTCCAACACCTGCGGCAGCCAAATAGGTTAAGACAGGAGCCCCAAGACCACCAGCGCCCACAACAAGAACACGTGCTTTTTTTAGCTTTTGTTGCCCTGCACCACCAATCTCAGGCAAAATGATGTGGCGTGCATAGCGTTCGATTTCTTCGTTGCTTAATTTTGTATCTGTTTCTTGTGTCATAAATTTTCTCTTGTCATAGTTCTTTTATTGTTTACTAAGTTTATGATGCATAGACCAGTCTGCTTTTAGGATAGGGAGGATTTATTTATGAAAATTGCCATTCAGATGGATCATATTTCAACAGTTCGGATTCAGGGAGATACGACATTTGCACTCGCTTTAGCAGCACAAGAACGTGGACATTCTCTCTTCCATTATACACCAGATCGTTTATCTCTATGCGATGGTTGTGTGATTGCACGACTAGAGCCATTGATTATACATGATAAAGAGGGAAGCCACTATCAATTAGAAAAGCCTGTTCGCACGGAATTAACAGATATGGATGTGGTTCTTTTACGCCAAGATCCCCCTTTTGATCTCAATTATATCACAACAACCCATTTGTTAGAGCGTATTCATCCTAAAACACTCGTTGTGAATGATCCCGCATGGGTACGCAACAGTCCAGAAAAAATTTTTGTTACTGAATTTTCTGATCTGATGCCAGAAACATTAATTACCAAAGATATTGAAGAAATAACAGCTTTTAGAGAGACATTTGGCGATATTATTGTTAAACCACTTTATGGAAATGGGGGCGCTGGTATTTTTTATTTAAAACAAGATGATCGTAATTTAGCATCATTGTTGGAAATGTTTGCAGAAATTTATCACGAACCTTTTATTGTTCAGCGCTATTTAGAGGCAGTACGAAAAGGAGATAAAAGGATTATTTTGCTTGATGGTACACCTGTTGGAGCTATTAATCGAATTCCGACAGAAACAGATGTGCGCTCTAATATGCATGTTGGAGGTCGCGCGGAAAATGTTGAGTTAACAAAACGTGATTATGAGATTTGTGAACGCATTGGTCCAGCCTTAAAGGAACGAGGTCTTCTTTTTGTGGGGATTGATGTGATTGGAGATTATATAACAGAAATCAATGTGACGTCTCCTACGGGAATTCGTGAAATTAAACGCTTCTGCGGTACAGATGTTGCTCATTTGTTTTGGGATGTTATTGAGTTCAAGCGTTCAAATGAATTTATTTGACAGAGGACAAAAACATGGTTTTAAAAAAATGATCCATGTTGTTTTTTATATTTGTTATGTTGCAAATGTGAACTAGAATGACCGTATGATATAAATTAAGAGGCTTTGTTTCCAATTTTTAGGGAGTTTATAGATGAACAGAGTATTATCAATTGGAGTGGGATTGATTTTTGCGCTACTGCTGTCAGCAAATGGAGGCAATGCGCGCGATCAAATACAGATTACTGGTTCATCTACAGTTTTACCTTATCAAAAGATTGTTGCTGAAACATTTGGAGAAATTTATCCCCATTTTAAGGTTCCTGTTATCGAATCGGGAGGAACAGGAGCTGGTATTAAGGAATTCTGCCGTGGTATTGGGGAGAACACTGTTGATATTGTTAATGCTTCGCGAGCAATGAAACCGAGTGAATTACAGTCTTGTTTTGATGCTGGTGTAAAAGATGTTGAGGAAATACGTATTGGGTATGATGGCATTGTTTTTGCAACAGATATTAAGGGGCCTGATTGGAAATTACAGCCAGTAGATGTTTATAAAGCCCTTGCTGCTCGAATTATTATAGACGGAAAATTGCAACCGAATAATTTTTTGAAATGGAGTACAGTTAATAGTGCTCTTCCTGATTGGACGATAGCAGCGTATATTCCTGGAGAGAAGCATGGGACACGTGAAGTTTTTGAGGAAAAATTACTTATTGAGGGGTGTAAAGAGAGTGGGGCAGTTGAGGTGATGAAGTCTTTAGGAATGGATGATAAGGAGATACACACTGCTTGTATTGCTGTACGTAAGGATGGAAAAGCGGTTGATATTGATGGTGATTATTCTGAAACATTTGCGCGTTTAACTTCTAATAAAACAGGGGTTGGTATTTTTGGTTTGTCTTTTTATCAAAATAATGCTGATAGGCTAAAGGTTGCCGATATTAACGGTTTTGCGCCAACAGTTGAGACGATTTCTAGTGGACAATATCCAGTTTCTCGTCCACTTTTTTTCTATATTAAGAAAGCACATTTAGGTATTATTTCAGGTTTGCGAGAGTATGTTGATTTTTTTCTTTCTGATCAAATGATTGGTCCAGAGGGTCCTTTGGCTGAATATGGTTTGATTGTTTCTCCTGAAAAGGAACGTCAAGCACAGCGTTCTGATTTTTCTGCTGGTCGAGTAATGACATTGAAATAATTTGCAGGGAAAATTTGTTGGATTTCTGGGATAGGAAATTTGGGTGTTATTTTTTTATAAAAACTGAAAGATAAAATGCGCATTTCCTTCATTATTTTGCTGTTATTAATTCTTGGATTTTGTGGCTTTTGTATTTCTTATATGCGCGCACGCTTTCTTGAATACAGACGACATAAAATGCATTCTCGTGCGTATTATTATGGCTGGTGGACATTTTTGATTACTGTTATTCCAGCTTTTATTTTTTTAATTTTTTGGGATGCTGGGAGTACAATTTATTTAGAATATAATGCCTCTCAAGAGCTTGAGGCATATAGTGCGCATATAACAGAGCCTGTAAATCATGATCTACTTTGGGAGACTCTTCGAAGTCTTGCCAAAATGCTTCATCACTTTGAAGGGGATCTTTCTACCGCTTCCTATAAGACAGTGCAGGCACAATTATTCGCGAAGGGATTTGTTTTACCTGATGAAGTATCGGATGATGTGTACAAAATGGCACAGTCATGGGTATTTTCTTCTGAAAAGCTTCAGTTCATTGGTTATGGTTTCCTTTTTGCTATTGCATTCTTTGGTTTTATCTGTGGAATAATGCAAATTGCTCCTCATCAGCGTGCGCGTAATAAGGTTGAATCTTTGATTATTATTGGACTGGTTTGTGCTTCTATCGTTGCTATCTTGACGACAATAGCCATTGCACTTTCTATGTTTTTTCAGACAATAAGCTTTTTTCAGTCTGTATCTTTTTCAAATTTCTTTTTAGGAACGGTTTGGGATCCGCGTTTTTCCGCGAGCGGTTCAAGCGGTGAAGTAGGACAATTTGGTTTAATACCACTTCTTGCTGGTACGCTTTATATTGCATTTGTTGCCATGCTTTTTGCTGTACCTATAGGATTATTTTCAGCTCTTTATATGGCCGAGTATGCTTCTTCGCGATTGCGAGCAATTGTGAAGCCATTGTTAGAAGTTCTTGCTGGCATTCCAACGATTGTTTATGGCTTTTTTGCTTTGAAGGTTGTAGGACCATTTTTACGAGATCTCTCTGCTTCTCTCTCAGACGGGGTTAGTTTTATTATGGCGCAAAGTGTTTTGACTGCTGGAGTTGTGATGGGAATTATGTTGATTCCTTTTGTTTCCTCTTTGTCGGATGATGTTATAACAGCTGTTCCACGCATTTTACGTGAAGGTTCTTATGGTTTAGGAGCAACACAATCTGAAACAATTAAGAAAGTCGTTATACCGGCAGCGCTTCCAGGGATTATGGGAGCAATTTTGTTGACAGCATCGCGTGCAATTGGTGAAACAATGATTGTGGTTTTGGCGGCGGGTGTTGCTGCAAACTTAACACTCAATCCTTTCGAAGCAATGACGACGATGACAGTTAAGATTGTTAATCAATTGACTGGTGATTTTGAGTTTAACTCTCCACAAACTTTGGTGGCTTTTGCATTAGGAATGACACTCTTTGTCATGACACTTTTGATGAATATTCTAGCTCTTTATATTGTGCGTAAATATCGGGAACAATATGAATGAATGAAAAAATTCTTTTGCCTCGTCGCAATATTAGCCTCAAACGTCGGTATTGGGCTGAACGTCGTTTTCGTGCCTATGGTTTGATTGCCATTTTTATTGGTTTGTTTTTTTTATTTGCGCTTTTATGGTCTATCATTAGTCAAGGTTATACAGCCTTTTTGCAGAGTCAAATGACATTATCGATTTATTTGGATGAAAAGATTATTGATCCAGGTGGTCAACATAAAACAAATCCACAGGTCCTCATAATGGCGAATTATCCAATTCTTGTACGCAATGCGTTAGCCAAGAAACTTGATATCGATCAAAATGATCGAGCCTCTCTGCGGGATGTTAGCCGTATGTTTTCAAGTGGTGTACGTGTTCAACTCCGTGAAATGGTGACAAAGAATCCAAGACTGATTGGCACAATGCAAAAAATCAAAGTTTTGGCAGCTGCGGATATCGATTCTGCTTATAAGGGGCAGATTGATCTGCATGTAGCAGAAAAAAACCGTAAAGTTTCTAATCGGCAAATAGAATGGATAAAGCGTTTAGCGCATGATGGTACGCTTTATAAAACATTTAATGTTGGTTTTTTTACACTTGGCGCTTCAAGTCGTCCTGAGACTGCTGGGTTAGGGGTTGCGATTATTGGTTCTCTTTATATGATAGGCATTGTTTTATTGGTTTCACTTCCGATAGGCATAGCAACGGCTCTTTATTTGGAAGAATATGCACGTAAAAATAAATTTACAGATTTTATCGAAGTTAATATCAATAATCTTGCAGCTGTTCCTTCGATTGTCTTTGGTCTTTTAGGACTCGCGGTTTTTATTAATTTTTTGGGATTACCACGTTCCGCTTCTTTTGTTGGAGGTCTTGTTTTAGCGCTCATGACTCTCCCCACGATTATTATTGCAACACGTTCTGCTTTGCGTGCTGTTCCTCTCTCTATTCGTGCAGCAGCTTTAGGTTTGGGGGCATCAAAAACACAAATGATTTTTCATCATGTTATTCCTTTAGCTGCGCCTGGTATTTTGACAGGTACAATTATTGGAGTAGCTCAGGCTTTGGGTGAAACTGCGCCTTTGCTTTTGATTGGAATGGTTGCTTTTGTTGTTAATATTCCTACGACTCCCATGGATCCAGCAACAGCGTTGCCTGTTCAAATTTTTATGTGGGCAGGTGAAGCAGAGCGCGCTTTTGTTGAAAAGACGTCAGGGGCTATTATTGTATTAATGATTTTTCTTGCGATCATGAATATTTCTGCGGTTTTTTTACGTCGACGATTTGAACGCCGCCAATAATTTTAATAAAATAACAATTTCGATAAGATTTTTGTAAGGTGAGTTTTGTAATGAAGATTAAAATGCGTGGTCAGGATGTGAAGGTTTCTTATGGAGACAAAGAGGCACTCCATGGTATTACACTTGATATTCCTGAACATCAAGTGACTGCTTTGATTGGTCCATCAGGATGCGGGAAGTCAACTTTTTTGCGTTGTTTTAACCGTATGAATGATACAATTGAAGGTGCTAAAATAACGGGTCTTATTACCTTAGATGGGGAGAATATTTATGATCAGAGGATTGATGTTGTAGAATTGCGTGCTCGTGTTGGAATGGTTTTTCAAAAGCCTAGTCCTTTTCCAAAATCTATATTTGAGAATGTTGCGTATGGTCCACGCATTCACGGTTTGGTTAAAACACGCTCTGAATTGCATGATGTGGTTGAAAAGAGTTTGAGGCAGGCAGGTTTGTTTGAGGAAGTAAAAGACCGTCTTCATGATCTTGGAACAAGTTTATCGGGGGGACAACAACAGCGTTTGTGTATTGCACGTGCTATTGCGGTTAGTCCTGAAGTTATTTTGATGGATGAGCCTTGTTCAGCTCTTGATCCCATTGCGACAGCACGGATTGAAGAGCTTATCGATGCGTTACGGCAAAATTATACAATTGTTATTGTAACACATTCCATGCAACAGGCCGCACGTGTTTCTCAATATACGGCTATGTTTCATTTAGGGCATTTGGTAGAAGTTGGTGCGACTGAAATGATCTTTACCTCACCAAAAGAGCAACGGACGCAAGATTATATTACGGGGCGTTTTGGATAGGTGAATTGAGGAGTGTAAGATATGTCTATGAAACATACTGTCCGTTCTTATGATGCAGAACTAAAATATTTGAGAGTAAGGATTACAGAAATGGGGAGCCATGCAGAAAGGATGATTGAACGTTCTGTCGCATCGGTTGTGTGTAGTGATCTTCAACTTGCAACGACAGTGATTGCCGATGATGTGTTTTTAGATGAAGCAGAACGTGACATTGATGAAAAAGCGGTTGCTATTATATGCAAACGCCAGCCGATGGCTGTCGATTTGCGTGAAATTATTGGAGCTATTCGTATTTCTTCTGATCTTGAGCGGATTGGGGATATGGCCAAAAACATTGCTAAGAGGACTGTTGCACTTTCAGAAATACGTCAATCTGCGTCCTTTTATCATGGACTTGAAACAATTACAGCTTTAGCGCTCAATCAATTAAAAGAAGTGTTAAATGCTTATACGAGTCGCCTATTAGAGCGTGTTGACGCTGTGCGGGAGCGCGATGAAAAGATTGATGCTTTGTATACTTCTCTTTTTCGTGAACTTTTGACGTATATGATGGAAGATATGCGCAATATTACGGTTTGTACGCACTTACTGTTTTGTTTAAAAAATATTGAACGAATTGGTGATCATGTTACCAATATTGCTGAAATGTTGCATTATATCATAACGGGTTATCATATGTCTTCTGATCGTCCTCGCGATGATCTTACTTATAAAGTTGGGGTAGGAGAGAAGAAAATAGATTAAAATTTTTCTTAGATGTATAAAATAGGTTTGTAGATCTATGGGGCATTTTCTTACAGTATAGCTACAGGAGGGGAATATGATGATATATTATGAAACAGCACAAAGGAGCAATAAAAATTTTTCAGAGGAGCATGGCAGGTTGTTAACTCTTGATTTGACATATTTGTCTATTGAATGATATCATTATTCATACTGTGACCGGAGGGGAGTTTTCTTTCTGATTATTTTGTTAAAATTTATATTAAGGGGATATCTGTATTGTTTTTTTCAATATTGATGCAAAAAGTTTTCATACCTAAATCTTTTTCGTATGTAGAATGAGGTGAGCGTATTGGGAAGCATATTATTTTCTTTGGATTGAAACGTAAGGGGTTTTATGGGCCTATGTTTCCCCATGAGGAGCGACAATATTGATCTATAAATTAAGAGTTTTAAATTTTTTATTTCGCTTAGACACTTTTTATTACCACTTGTATTAAAATTTTACTGAGTGGTAACACTTAGCTGTATACTTTATTTCGAGATATATTTAAAGCTCATTTCAAAATTTGAATAGCTTAAAGATTATAGGAATGTGTTGCATAAGATGAAAAAAAGTCATTGGAATGTTTTTGTGACCTGTTGCGTAGCACCGTTAGTTGTTGTGGGGTGCGCTTCAAATCATTTAGATACTGGAAAAATAAATAATAATAAGGAAAAAACAGTTACGTATCCATTGACAGAGCGCCAATGCCTTATGCGTGCGATGTATTTTGAATCAAATCGCACAAGCCGTGAAGGAATGATTGCCGTTGGGACGGTTGTTATGAATCGTGTTAATTCAACCGCCTATCCTAAGACGATTTGTGGTGTTGTTGGTCAATATAAGCAGTTTGCTCCTGGTGTTTTAACGCGTCCTATGACGGAGAAAGCATCTGTTGCTCGAGTAAGAGAGGCTGCTGATGCTGTTTTGCGGGGTGAGCGAGATAAGAAAGTTAAAAACGCTAAGTTTTTTCATACGGCAGGTTTGTCTTTTCCTTATAAAAACATGCACTATGTTCATGTTGCGGGAGGAAATGCTTTTTATGAAAAACGATCACGCGATGGGTCACTTCAAATTCCTACGAATAATCGCCCTTATGATGTTGCGTATGCTTTTGCTCAAGAGCGTTCTGGTAATGCACCAAGCTTTATGGATGCAGGTTTAGAAAATAGGGGAATAACAACAGAAAAGAGTGTGTCTTCTTCGACAAAGGTAGCACAGTCCGAGACTGTCCATCCTACATCTTTTGCTATGGTAAAGCTTGATAAAGTTCCCATTCCCGCCTATGCGCCTCAACATCCAGCTAGGAAAGAAGAAAATAAACCGATTATGGCGTTACCTTCATCAGATCAGTTAAATGCAATTGTTGCAATGTTAGAAAAACGGCACGGAAACTGGTAAGTTTTTCATGACCAAAGAAGGGTTATACACCCATTGCGGTTTATGAATTAAGTGAACCTTTTGGCGATAATGATACGCATAAATATAGGTAGAGAAAGTGAACTCAAAGGATCTGAAAAACAATTTATAATATGACGACGTAAAGAACGCATTTTATTTAAAGAAGGGTATTGGTAATGTACTTTGATATTCATGAGACAATTTCGCCTGAAATGCTTAATCGTCTTGCAGAAATTACAGTAAAAGTGGGGCTGAATTTACAAGAGGGGCAGGATCTTGTCTTGACTGCTCCAGTTTCAGCCCTCCCTTTTGTTCGGCGTATTGCATATCATGCTTATAAGATTGGCGCGAATGTCATTACACCAATTTTTAGTGATGATATGTTATCGCTTACACGTTTTGAAAATGCTCATACGGCTAGTTTTGATTGTGCTCCTTCTTGGCTCTATGAGGGAATGGCGAAGGCTTATGAAAATGGGGCAGCACGTTTAGCGATTGTTGGTGATAATCCGTTGCTCTTGTCCAATCAAGATTTTGACAAGGTTGCGCGTTTAAATAAGGCGACTTCGTTAGCTTACCAGCCTGCTCTTAAAAAAATATCTAATTTTGCTATGAATTGGTCGATTGTTGCGTATCCAACAGCAGGATGGGCTGAGGCGATGTTTCCTTCTTTACCACTTAATGAGGCGATTAAGAAATTAGCAGATGCAATTTTTGCTGCTTCACGGGTTACAGAAGAGGACCCAGTGCATGCATGGAGTGTTCATAATGCAGCTTTGAAGCAACGGTCATCTTGGCTTAATGATCAGCGTTTCTCTGCTTTGCATTTTACGGGACCAGGTACCGATTTAACAGTTGGTTTGGCAGATGATCATGAATGGCATGGTGGTGCATCTGCAGCTCAAAATGGTGTTGTTTGCAATCCTAATATTCCGACAGAAGAAGTCTTCACCACGCCTCATGCTCATAAGGTTGAGGGTTTTGTTCGTTCGACAAAGCCTCTTTCTTATCAAGGAGCACTGATTGATAATATTGAGATGCGTTTTGAAGCGGGGCGTATTGTTGAGGCTCGTGCATCAACAGGTCAGGAAGTTTTGCAGCAGGTTTTGCAAAGTGATGAAGGGGCTAGTCGCTTAGGCGAAGTTGCTCTTGTTCCGCATTCTTCACCGATTTCTAAGAGCGATCTCCTTTTTTATAATACTTTATTTGATGAAAATGCTGCATGTCATATTGCTTTAGGGCAGTGTTATTCCAAATGCTTTTTAGATGGGGCATCATTGACAGCAGAAGAGATTGCAGCACGTGGTGGTAATAAAAGTGTCATTCATATTGACTGGATGATTGGTTCTGGTGAAATTGATATAGATGGCATTACTCAGGATGATGAAAGAGTTCCTGTATTTCGTAAGGGTGAATGGGCTTAATTCTGTAATGCCGTAAAACACTGTCATTTAAGGTGGGGTGGTATGTAAACTTCATTAACGCGTTAAGTATTTTTAAAGTGCGTGGTGTATATTCAAGGCAGGGCTTGATTGTAGAGTCTTTAGTTGAGTAAATTCATGAGTAGGAAACCAAGAGAAAGCCACTCAACAAGAAACTGGATTGTTTACAGACCAGATGTTGTGGGAGTCTCCGTTTTTAAAGGAGGGGGGAAGAAGTCAATTTATCAGTCATACGATTGGAAAGTGTATAATTATTAAAGAAGAGTAATGCCTGAACTTCCCGAAGTAGAGACAGTTCGTCGTGGACTTGAGTCCGTTGTAACTAATGCAAAGATAGTGTCTATTAAACTTAATCGCAGAGATTTACGTTTTCCTTTTCCTGAGGCTTTTTCTGAGCGCCTTATCGGCAGGAAAATTATAGAACTTGGTCGGCGTGCGAAATATTTATTATTTCATCTTTCTCATAATGAAACGATTTTAAGCCATTTAGGAATGTCTGGTTCATGGCGTATAGAGCATGATATTTTGAGAAAAGCTTTTTCAACGAGAAATAAATTGGTTAAGCATGACCATTTTATCATGGATATTCAGACAAGGGATGGTGAGTTTTATCATCTTATTTATAATGATGTGCGTCGCTTTGGGTTTATGCTTTTAGTCGATACGGACAAGCTTTATGAACATCCGCTTTTAAATAAGCTAGGGCTTGAACCTATGAGTAATTCGTTTTCTGGTCGTTATTTACAAAAGGCTTTTGTTAATAAAAAAATGTCTCTCAAGGGCGTTTTACTTGATCAGTCTATTGTTTCGGGTCTTGGGAATATTTATGTTTGCGAAGCACTTTGGCGGAGTCGTTTATCTCCACAACGTAGTGCATTTACATTGGCATCAAAAACGACACGTGCACGTGAATTTGCAGATTCTTTAGCACAAAATATACGCAATGTGATTTCTGAAGCCATTTTGTCTGGTGGCTCTTCTTTACGTGATTATATGCATATAGATGGTTCACTTGGTTATTTTCAACACGCTTTTTCAGTTTATGGACGAGAAGGCAAGGAATGTTTGGAATGTGGAGCGCCTATTATACGTATTTTACAGGCTGGGCGTTCAAGTTTTTACTGCTCACAGTGTCAAAAATGAATAAGGTGTCTTGCAAAATCCTACAAGAGGCTTAAAGTCAGGTTTTTACAATTATACGAATATACGAGGCTTGAGAGGTTTTTTTTATGCTGAATAAAGTATTAACACATCTTGATGAGAATATAGGAAAGAGCCTTGAACGCCTTTTTTCTCTTTTACGTTTCCAATCGATTTCTACAGACTTGGCTTATAAGGATGAATGTCGTAAAGCAGCTGATTGGTTGGTAGAAGATTTAAAAACAATAGGTTTTGAGGCTTCACGGCGTGATACACCAGGTCATCCAATGGTTGTTGGACATCATCCAGGACCTTCAGATGATTGTCTGCATGTGTTATTTTATGGACATTATGATGTTCAACCTGTTGATCCATTAAATTTATGGGAAGATGATCCATTTAATCCTTCATTAAAGGAAAAAGATGGAGAAAAAGTTATTTGTGCTCGTGGCGCTTCTGATGACAAAGGTCAGCTCATGACCTTTGTTGAGGCATGTCGTGCATTTAAGAAAGAAACGGGGCAACTTCCCATTAAGGTTACTGTTTTATTTGAGGGAGAAGAAGAAAGTGGTTCTCCTTCTCTTGTTCCTTTTTTAAAAGAAAATAGGGATGAACTTAAGGCTGATTGTGCATTGGTTTGTGATACAGCAATGTGGGATGCCGATACACCATCTGTTTGTATTACTCTTCGGGGTATTTTAGGAGAAGAGGTTACGATTACGGCAGCCGATCGTGATTTGCATTCTGGTGCTTATGGAGGGGTAGCTGCCAACCCTATTCATATTTTAACAAAAATCTTAGCAGGACTTCATGATGACAATGGTCGTGTAACGCTTCCAGGTTTTTATGATGGAGTGGAAGAAACACCTTCACAGATTTTGCAATCATGGAATGCCCTGAATTGTACTGCTGAAAATTTTCTTGGTCCTATAGGACTTTCCATTCCTGCTGGTGAAAAAGGACGGAGCATTTTAGAACTTGTATGGGCGCGTCCTACAGCAGAAGTTAACGGGATTAGTGGTGGTTATGAAGGAGAAGGAATAAAAACGGTTATTGCTTCTCAAGCGAATGCGAAAGTATCTTTTCGTTTAGTGCATAAGCAAGATCCAGAGAAGATACGCCAAGCTTTCCGTCATTATGTGTGCGGTCTTATTCCTGCTGATTGTACTGTTGAATTTAAGGGGCATGGTGGTTCTTCTGCAATTCAAATTCCTTATGATTCACCTTTTATAAAGTCCACAAAAGAAGCTTTGTCGCAAGAATGGAGCAATCCTGCTATACTCGACGCTATGGGGGGATCAATTCCGGTTGTGGGAGATTTTCAGTCAATTCTTGATATGGAATCTGTTCTGGTTGGATTTGCATTATATAATGATCGTATTCATTCTCCCAATGAAAAGTATAATTTAAAATCGTTTCATAAGGGGCAGCGGTCTTGGGCGCGTATTCTTGCAGCTTTAGCAAATAGGAGGGTAAATGGCTGAGATTCGTGTTCATCAAGGTGATTTACCAAGCTTAGACAATTATAAAACTGATGCTATTGCGATTGATACCGAAACTTTAGGCTTACAACCGCATCGTGATCGTTTATGTGTTGTGCAGCTTTCTTCCGGAGATGGTACTGCTGATATTATACAAATTGCTAAAGGACAAAAGAGTGCACCTAATTTGGTCAAGCTTCTTGAAGATAACGCGGTTACCAAAATATTTCATTTTGGGCGTTTTGATCTTGCTATTTTAGCGCATACATTTGGTGTTATGCCAGAAGCTGTTTTTTGTACAAAAATTGCTTCTAGACTCACGCGTACTTATACGGATCGTCATGGCTTAAAAGAAGTTTGTAATGAATTGCTGAATGTGAATATTTCTAAACAGCAACAATCTTCGGATTGGGCAGCAGAAACGTTATCACAGGCACAAATTGAATATGCTGCGTCGGATGTGTTATATTTACATCGTTTAAAAGTTATATTTGAAGAACGCTTAAGACGTGAAGAGCGAGAAAGTGTTGCCAAGGCATGCTTTCAATTTTTACCTATGAGAGCTAGGCTTGATCTTTTAGGATGGGCGGAAGTTGATATTTTTGCGCATAGCTAACTTTAGAAATTGGCTTTTAAATGGCGTTAATTAGTTAATGCGAGAGGATAAAATGCTGATAATATACAAGCAGTTTTTTGTTCTCTCGTCTTTTCAAGAGTTACAATATAATTTTTAAGTTCTATTTCAATGGAAATTTAGGCAATAAAAGTAACATTGACGAATTTATATTTTTTGTGTTTGTAACAGCTTTTATTTGAAAAAAGCGGTTTTAAGGAGAGGCTGGAAACATACGGTAGGTTAGAAGGCTTAAATCTCTGAAACCGGTATACAGCCTAATTGGGGGAGAATATGAATGTGTAAATGTAAAAACCAAATCTCATCTTTACCATCATTTTTAATTTTGCTTTACGACTTTCAAAAGTATTTAAAGAAATGTCTGTTAAATAATAGAGATTACGTATTGCTTCATGCTTTTGTTTCTCATGTTTTTTAATGGATTTACGTTCTTCGTGTAAAACAGAATGCCCTAAACGGAATATATTTATGTTGCTAATTCATGTGCTTTTTTTTAAGAAACCGGCACTCAAGTCTATTTTACGGTGGCGCTCATAAAAGATATAACGATAAAGCCTCCAATCAATATAAAATCTATTGAACACTACCATCTTACGCTTATGGAGTTAACAAGCCGCTACCATCACACATTTTGCCAACATCCAATTTTGCGACAACCCTTGGCACTGGAGACGATTCATAAAAGGCATTTTTAGTCCTTTATTGTACAGTTTCACTCCACACAGCTCTCCCAACTTGTAACGTGCAAACAAATGGTTTTGATTGATTCAACATGAAAAAGATTTGGAATGAGAGAATCTTATGGTATTCAGGGTTCTCATTCAATATAAATAACGCTAAACTATTATTATAAATCAATATGTTATATGATTAATGTATAAAGATAACCACGATTATACTGAACAATGCAAGGAACGACTCCTAGAAAAGTTTGCTAGAAACAAGTCAGCAAGAGCACTTTTTACTAAATCAAAATGTTGCAATAGCTTTTGTATTTAAACAGATTCGGAAGCCCCCCCTTTTTTCAAGAGTCTTATCCATATATCAACCTCATTTATGACATGTAAGCGAATAATTTTGCTTAATGTATCATGAGCGAATTTAAAATAAGATAATCTTATGATACTGAGAGTGCTCATTCAATAGGGGGATTTATAAATCAATATGTTGATATGACATTTGCGTAGTTTATTCGCCCCAGACGATATTTTGTGCTTTTATGCATTGCCAAACAAGTGATTTCTATGTTTGTAAAGTGGGGCAATTTGCATTTATTTTAAAATTAAAATGCCTCAAAGTTTTGTTTTTTGAGGATTCTCACTTTTTATCTATAAACATGCTATTTTTTCTGGAAATTTGCAATGAAGACACTAGGTAAAATCCATTATGGATATTTGTGAGGTTAAATTTATGAATATAAAATATTTTATTACGGCTTTTGCTACGTTTGCTTCAATCTCTGTAGCTCAGGGAGCTTCTTTCTTGTCTTCTCAAAAGTTAATAGAGGGTGTACCTTCTCTTGTTCCTCCTATAGATCTTTTTTCTAGTGAACAGTTGAGCAAGATCTTCTCTGAAGTTGTTCAAATGGAACTTTCTTGCACGCATAACAACCAATGCATAACAGCAGCTAAGTTAGTCCCTGTGTTACATTCTGGTAAAAAAAGAGGTCATTATCCTAAAAGAGGATCAGGGAAAAGAGGACGACCAAACCTATTTGCACGAAGTCCAATGAGTTATTAAAAAGTAAAAAAACAACTTCAAGAGATCTAACGTATGATCGGGAATTGAAGAGAGGAGATATTTTTTATCATTTGAAAAGTGGAGGAGCAGTTGTTCGCAAAGGGTATTATAATTGTGTACGGAGGGGGGAAGAGTACTATTTGGAAAGATATGGGGAAGTGGATTTCGGTGCAAGAGTACTCTGTATAATGGCAATCCTCGTTACAAAATTCATGGATTTGGATAAATATAGCCTCCGGATTTTGGGTTACGCTATTATGCTGTAAATACTGTCATTTTAAGCGTGACTATACAGTGCATATAAAACTCCTTGATTAAGTGTTTTTAGAGTAGGGCTTGTTCAGAGGGAGCCTTTAGTTAAATGAATCACATGGGGAAGGAGCTAAGAAAAATTCTCTCGACAAGAAACTAAGCTGTTTGCAGAGAGGATCTGAGAGGATACTTCATCAAAATCGCGTGAAGAAACAAAAATATTAAATTTTTGATCTTTGATGGTATGCTTCGACTACAGAATTTATAAAATATTCATTTGTCTATGATTCAAAATATCAGATATTTTTTCTGCTAAATCTATGATTTTTTAAGAAAGGTATGTTTGAAAACTTTAAGAAAGATTTCTCATTTTTTCAGCTTTAAGGAGATTTCTATAAAGTTTTAATGTTTATCATACCGGTTGTCTGTCTTTAGGCATTTTTTTTCAATTTAGTCTTGTAAAGAAGTATGAAA
The DNA here is from genome assembly GCF_042196465.1 of Bartonella sp. AD13SXNS. Classification (NCBI taxonomy): domain Bacteria; kingdom Pseudomonadati; phylum Pseudomonadota; class Alphaproteobacteria; order Hyphomicrobiales; family Bartonellaceae; genus Bartonella; species Bartonella sp. AD13SXNS. The sequence continues at coordinate 37,744 of NZ_JBHIQI010000004.1, read as the reverse complement.
TGATAGCCTACAAATAAGGCTGAAGCTCTGAAAAGACTTTACTATAGATTGAGAGAAGAAAAAAATGGTAAGTATGTCAAAAAGGAATAAATTCCTAAATTAAAAACAAAGAGCAAGCGTGATGAAATTGCATGGTAATTTTGTTGCAGTCCATAGGGTAGTGGAGATCTTATTTTGTGCGGTACAAGCATTCTTTACAATGATGAAAAAACAATCAAAGAGCTATTCACATTTTGTTATGCGAAGGATGAAGCTAAAAACGTTGTTTGTATGAATTTAAATAGAACGGTTGCATTTGGCTGTTCTCAATATTTTAACAGTTCTCGCTATTTTTGATATTGAGAGTATTCATAGGTGGCATTTTAGCCTTTAATAGTTTTATTTATCCACACACATTTGCTCTTTTGTGATGTACAGGGGAATGGTTTTCATTATTTTAATATAAATGAGAGCATCTTCAATAGTGCGATGAAATATAAAAGACACTTTTTCATTATCAATATATGATCTTTCATAGCCATAGTACATGCTTTACACGGAGGGGGGGAGCACAGATTTTTTGCAAAATTCATAAAGGAGAGCAAATGTGACGAAAAGAGATCCTTTGTGCAGTGGCATAGTTTAATTCTTATTTATTACAGATCAAGCAATTAAAGGTGCTTGGAGTGGCTTTTTGTTTTTTTTATGAGTGTATCATTTTTGCTACAGATATCTAGAGATAGGGCTCTATATGAAATGGTGTGTTCAAATAAATATTCAGCTATGGAGAGAAAATATGAATATGAAATGGTTAATAACAGCTTCTGCTTTCGCTTTTGTTTCAGCTTCAGCGGCGCAGGCAGCAGATGTTATTGTTCCCCCGCGTCCAACCCCTGTTGCTCCCGTTATTGTTGCTCCAACTTTTTCTTGGACAGGTTTCTATCTTGGTGGGCAGCTTGGTGGTTTTTCGGGTAAAACGAAGATGGATATTCTTGCTAAAGGACAAAAGATTCCAGTAGATGACGATTATTTGCCTAAACTATCTGGTTTCATGGGTGGTCTTTACGCAGGTTCCAATATTGATCTCGGCAATGGCCTTATTTTAGGTGTTGATACAGATATCATGTGGTCTAATAAAGATGACACGAAGACAGGAAAAACATATGTCATTGCCCCAGAACACATCAATTATATTAACAAGGTATTAAAAGACGCTGCAATTAATATTGGTAAAGATGCGCTGAAACCTGGCGCTAAACGAACCCACAGTTTCACTTTTAAAGAAAAGTGGGCTGGTGCAACGCGCGTGCGTATTGGTTTTGCAGCTGAACGCATTATGCCTTATGTTGCTGGTGGTATCGCTTATACACAGCTTCAAGATAGTGCGTTGATTTCAATAACAGATAAAGATTCAGACAAAGTAATCGCTTCTGGTACTCTGTCTGATGAAACAAAGACCCTTGTTGGTTACACTTTTGGCGCTGGTGTTGATTTAGCAATGACCAATAATATTATTGTTCGGGCAGAATATCGTTACTCAGATTTTGGTAAAAAGAAATTCTCAAATGATAAATATGAGACTTCTTACAAAACGAATGATTTTCGTGTAGGTGTTGCTTACAAATTTTAACAGATGGTAAGTTGAATAACGAAGAGGCTCCGTCTTTGACAGAGCCTCTGTTATTTTCTGTTGCTATATTATCACACAACACATAATTTATTGTGGATATGAAAAGATATTCTTCAGATTTTCTTAAAAAAATCATAGACAATAAACAAGAATTATATTTAAAATCAGTAACTTATTTATATATAAAGTTTGTAATTTCCTGTACAAAATCAAGCTATGAAGCGATTTTGTCTGGGATGTGTCCTCCATTTTCTGTGACTGTATCATTTTTACTACAGCTTTTCTTTCTGTAATCTTGTAGCACTTTGCTCATAAATAAATTAGGAGCAAAGTTTATGAATATAAAATCTTTAGTAACAACTTCTGTTATCGCTATAGCGGCAGCTTCTGCAGCACAAGCTGCTGATGTTGTCATCCCTCGTGAAACAGCCCCAGCAGTCATCGCAGCAGCCCCTTCATTTTCTTGGACAGGCTTTTATATCGGTGGTCAAGTTGGCAACTTTTCAGGTAAAGTTGATAGAGTTAATTCAGAAACAAAAAAGAAAATTACAAATAAAGACTGGACACCTAAGCCTTCTGGTTTCATGGGTGGTATTTATGTAGGTTCCAACGTAGATCTTGGAAATGGCCTCATTCTAGGTGTTGAAACCGATGCAGTCTGGGCTGACCGCGAAGATTCAAAAGCGCATTCAGCAGTCATTGGGGAAGCAGGACTTCAAGCTTTCAAAGATGAGCTTACAGAAGCTAAAGCTACACCTGCTACAGGAAAAACTATTGCTGGTATCGTGGCGACTGACAAACGTGTAAAGGGCATCTCCATAAAAGAAAAATGGTCTGGTGCAACACGCGTTCGTATCGGTTTTGCAGCAGTTGATCGCATTATGCCTTATTTCGCTGGTGGTATTGCTTATACGCAGCTGCAATTGGTCGATTCTCTTAAGGCAGCGACAGCTGAAGGTGCTGAAATCGCTTCTGCTAAAGTGTTTGATGAAACAAAAACGATGGTTGGTTTCACTGTAGGTGGTGGTGTTGATTTCGCAATGACAGACAATGTTTTGTTGCGTGCAGAATACCGTTACTCAGACTTTGGTAAAAAAGCATTTGTAAAGGATGGGGATAAAATAGCTTACAAAACCAATGATTTCCGTGTAGGTGTTGCTTACAAATTCTAATTTCGTAAAAACGAAATGATGAAGACAAAATAAATTGTTATGAGGCTCTGTCGAAGACGGAGCCTCTGTTATTTTTCTATTGCTATATTATCACACACCCCATATTTATTGGCGGTGTAAAATATATTCTTCGGATTTTCTTAAAAAGATTTTCATAAACGAGAGACAATAACTACGATGTAAAATCAATATCTTATGCATATTTATAACTTACAATTTATTGTACGAAGTGAAGTTATGAAATGATTTTATCTTGGGTTTGTCTTTCATTTCCTATGGTTGTATCATGTTGACTACAGCGTTTTTCTGTAGTTGTATAATACTTTGTTCCTAAATAAGTTAGGAGCAAAGTTTACGAATATAAAATCTTTAATCATAATTTCTGTTATCACTATAACTACAACTTTGCGACACAAGCTTCTAATGCTATCATCCTTGGTGAAGCAGCTCCAACAGGTATTGCTGCTCCTACTTTTTTGAACAGGTTTTTTATCGGTGGTTAAGTTGGCAACTTTTCAAGTCAAGTTGATCTATTTTATTTAGAGATAAAAGAAAAAACTCCATACAAATATGGATTGCCTAAGCCGTCTGGTTTCATGGGTGGTATTTATTTTGGTTCCAACGTAGATCTTGGAAATGTCCTCATCTTAGGTGTAGCAACAGATGCAGTCTGGGCACGACCGTGGAAATACAAAAATGCACTTAGAGGATCTTGAGGCGTATGAGATATAAAAATTTAGCCAAAATCTTATAAATGCTGGCGTTACTTTGGCTGATGCAGAAAAGCTTCACGATGATGATACAATAGTTTATAATTTTTACTGAAGAAGAAAAATGGTTTAGTGTAACATGGTCCCGTATTAGTTTTGCAGTTGCTAATCGTATAATACCTTATTTTGCTGATGGTATTGCTTATACGCAAATGTAGGGCATTCCCGCAATTAAAGTGAAAAAAGAGACTGGCTGATAATACTGGTCAAGTGATCGCTTCTGATAATTTGCATGATGAAGACAAAGACACTGGTTAGTTTCATCTTAGGTGTTGACTTTGTAATGACAGACAACGTTCTGTTGCGTGCAGAACACCATTACTCAGACTTTCGTAAGGAGCAATTTGCAAAGGATAGACTAAGCTACAAAACAATGGCTTTCGTGTAGGTATTGCTTACAAGTTCTAATTTTGTCAAAAGCGCAATTATGAATACAAAGTATTAATAAAAAATTAAATTTCCAAAAGATCTTGACTTTTACAAAAGCGCTGTTTTCTCGGTTTTTTATTTGCACAATTGTGACATTTTTACTACAGCTTTTCCGTTTATAATCTTGTAGGATCATCTTGTAGTTAATTTAGGAGCAAAATTATGAATACAAAATCTTTAATAGCAACTTCTGTTGTCGCTTTGATTTCATCTTCTGTAGCACATGCAGCTGATGTCATGATTCCTTATGAAGCCGCACCAGCAGTTATCACAGCCCCTTCGTTTTCTTGGACAGGTTTTTATCTTGGTGGTCAAGTTGGCAATTTTTCAAGTAAAACAAAATTATCTGTTCCAGGAGCAGACAAAGAACTTTACAAAAAAGATAATACACCTAGTCCTTCTGGTTTCATGGGTGGTATTTATGCAGGATCTAACGTAGACCTCGGAAATGGTCTCATTCTGGGTGTTGAAACCGATGCAGTTTGGGCAGACCGTGAAGAATCAAAAACAGCCCGTGAATTGACTCTTACTAAAGAAGATGTGGCATTTTTTAATAATGCCTTTGAAAAAGCTAAGGTTGAACTAAAAGATCAGCAGCAGTTTGAAATAGGTGACAAAGTAACGGAAAAACACAGTTATAAAGAAAAATGGTCTGGTGCTACACGCGTTCGTATCGGTTTTGCTGCTATTGACCGCATTATGCCTTATGTTGCTGGTGGTATTGCCTATGCACAGGTACAGGGCATTCAGTCAGTTGCAGGAAAAGGAGAGAGAGCTAAAGTTGAGCAGAAAGCTGATGTGGTGGAAAACCCACCAGTTAAGCAAAATGTAGATTTGACTGGTGGTACTTGGGCTGATGACACGAAGACAATGGTTGGTTTTACTATTGGTGGTGGAGTTGACTTTGCAATGACAGACAACGTTCTTTTACGTGCAGAATACCGTTACTCCGATTTTGGTAAAAAGAAATTCGCAAACGATACACGTGAATTCAACTACAAAACCAATGACTTTCGGGTAGGTGTCGCTTACAAGTTCTAATTTCCTAAAAATGAGATTATAAGCACAAAAAAATACGAAGGCCTCGTTTAACGGGGCCTTTATTTTATTAGCCATTTATTTTAATCTCTCTTAATCCCTTCTTGTTTTTATTGTTTCATTTTGTGTTATAAAGCTTTAAAGAAAAAAGTTGTCTATTATAAATGTCATACAAAATATTGATTTATAAAGATAATTTAACATTATTCATGTTGAATTAGATTCTCGAATACCGTAAAATTTTCTCATTTCAAATCTGTGTATGTTGAATCAATAAAAATCACTTGCTTGCACATCACAGGTAGGATGAATGTGTGGATAAAAACTATAGAAGAAAGGACTAAAAATGGCTCTTATGAACCGTCTTAATGAAAGGGCTGTAGCAACACTCACGAGCTGGCAAAGTGTGTGAGGGTGCCGGCTTGCTTCTCCATAAGCAAATTGGTTACATATATAGAGATTTTATAATTACTGATTAATAAAATCTTATATCACTGCTGCTATTTCACGCTTAAGTGAAAAGCGTTCAATTAATCTCAGAAACAGGAAAAGATCATAACCAGTGACTAACTTTAGCCTCCTTTTATATGCTAGTTTAGAGCGATCGTACTACATATATCCTGTTAGAGTACTCTCTGAAACGGAAATACAGTTTCATTGGAGAGGCATATAAAGTTATAAAGATAAAAATCAGTTTTCAACTTTGTCTTCTTCTTTTAATTGAGTTTTATGATTTTCAAAAGCATTGAGAGCAATGTTTTTTTAATAGTGAGGATGATGCATTGTTTTGCGCTTTTATTTATTGCATTCTTTAATGGGATCACACCTCTTATGAAAACAAAATGCCCCAAACGGACTATATCGTTGTTACGTATTCACACGCTTGTTTTAAAGAAATATTTCTCAGGGCATATCATATCCGTTTCATGTCAAGATTCGTGAATAGTATAAAGCGATAATCCCCCAATATAATAACTCCATTGAGTACTACGACCTTTACGCTTAATAAAAAGAGTAAACTGGCACCATCATACACTGTACTAGCCACCAATGTTTCAGACAGACCTTAGCTGTTAAGAGCGTTTATAAAAAGTATTTTTAATCTTGTCTTTAATATTTTTTATTGACATGCTCCATCCCGTTTATGACATACACAGAGACATGGTTTTGATGGATTCAACATGGAACAGGTTTTAAACGAGAGAATCCTACGGTATTAGATTTTTTTATTAAACATACAAACAATAAGTTATCTTTATAAATCAAAGTGATGTGTTAGAATGACAAGATTTCTGAAAAAAATCTAAAAGTTTTTTTTTATGAATGTTTTATTTCATGAAACTTTTAGGGTGCTTGGTTTTAAAAAAGGCAATATTTTATTTCACTGTTTGCACTGGCATTGATTTTGCAATAACAGATAATAGTTTATTGCATGCAGAGTGCTGTTATTCAGATTTCGGTAAAAAGAAATTTATAAAGAATATTATCATTAACAGTTATGCGAAAATTTAATGGAAATGAATCCAACTTTAAGACACATAATTTTAGTGTGATTTAATTTACAAATTCTCATTGAATACCAAACTAAATAGTTAAGAAAGCTTATTTTCAAAAATCCTTTATTTTTTTGTGAGTGTGTTATTTTTGCTACAGATATTTCAAAAAAGATGCTCTATATACATTTCATTTTGGATATTTGGAGAGATTTTATGAACACAAAACGTTTAATAACAGCGTCTATTTTTTCTTTAATTTCAGCGTCTACAGCACTAGCTGCTGATGTTATGATTCCTCATCAGCCAGCATCATCGATTGCTTCTACCATTGTTGCACCTACTTTTTCATGGACAGGTCTTTATTTAGGTGTCCAAGCTGGTGGTTTTTCGAGCAAAGCTGATATGGCTCTTGTTGATCAAGAAAAGAATTTCTCGCTGGATAAAGAGTTCTCTCCTAAACTTTCAGGTTTTGCAGGTGGTTTTTATGCAGGGTCTAATATCGATCTCGGTGACAGCTTTGTTTTTGGTATTGATACGGATTTAATGTTATCTGGAAAAAAACACACAAAAACCATAACCATAGGTGCATCTAATAACGCTACAGTAGAGAATGCAGTAGGAAGAGCCCGCAGATCAGCAGAAGTTGTAACCCCAAAAGCATCAATATCAACAGTATCAGTACTATCACCGCTAAATGTACAAACAAAAGCAGAAGGAGAAATACAACAATCAAAAGGATTAACAGAAACTGACGCTAATCCAAAAGCGCCAGAAAATTCTACAACACAAACGTTATTAGAATCAGAAAAAACTGTGCAATCACCAGCAGCTGGCAGCACTAATTCAGTAAAATTAGTAGGAAGGTCAAGCCCAACAGCAGTGTTAAAGCAAACAGCTAGATCTAAACAAACATCTTCCACCACGGGGACAAACTCAGAGAAACCAGTATCACCTTCATTATTAAGATCAGATACAGGAGAAACATCATTAGGAGAGAATGTATCAAAAGTAGTAGCAAAATCAGCATCTCTCAGTGTACAGACAGGATCGATATCAAAAGCGTCAGAACCGCTTTCTTTGGCAAGGTCATCTACAGGAGAGCAACCATCAGAAGCGAGGGTAAGTGAACCCAAAGCATCTGTAAGATCAGAACCCACACAAACGGTTGAAAAAACACCAGTATCCTCTCATTCAATAAAAGAATCAAATGAGCCAGTAGCAAAAGCACCCACATCAGTACAGCCATCAGCAGCAGAGAAAACGGTACCGAGTTCATCACTTATACTAGCGAGATCAGGATCATCTGGATCTGAGAAAGAGGCTTCTAATGGAACAAGCGGAGGTCGTCATAGTATTCAGAGTTATAGTGGTAATAACTCTCATTCGCGCGTTGCTTCTAATGGAGGTGGACATGCTCATCCACATGGTACACCTCACGGCGGTGGATACGGCTCTGGTGCTAATCCGCATGGTTCTCACCCACATACTTCTCATCCTCATGGTGGACAGAATATGGCTGGACACGGTGAACAAAGTCCCCAAGTGGCAGATAAGAGCAATTCCAGTGTATACGGTATAGAACAAATCAAAAAGGTTGCTTCTGAACTTGCTCTGGATCAAGAAGATGAAGTTGAAGCTTTAAACCATACTTTCAAACAAAATTGGGGTGGTGCTACACGGGTACGTATCGGTTTTGCTGCTGATCGCTTTATGCCTTATCTTGCTGGTGGTATTGCTTATGGGCAGTTCCAAGACACTGTATCAATATCTGTTAAGGGTGAGGATGGAAGTGTCGTTTCTTCTAAAAACTTAACTGATGAGACAAAAACCATGATTGGTTACACTCTGGGTGGTGGCATTGATTTCGCGATGTTGGATAATGTGATTGTACGTGCAGAATATCGTTATTCCGATTTTGGTAAAAAGAAATTTGCAAAAGAAAAACTTGAAGTTAATTACAAAACCAATGATTTCCGTGTTGGTGTAGCATACAAATTTTGATCTTTTTTAAGAGTAAATTTCTAAGAGGCTCCACTAATAGTGGAGCCTTTATTTTTTTTAATCATTTTTTGGTTTCTTTTCTTGTGAATTTCATGTTAAAGCCCATAAAGTGTAATGATATATTTTCTTGATCGCTGCTTAATACGAATGATAAGCTCGGATTTCCCTATAGATAAAAACCAGAGTTGCAGGGTTCAGGGAAGTTATGCAAAAGTAAACTCGTAAAAGTGGACAGGAATATTTCACAATGACTGTGAAAAATGAAACAATAGATTATTCAAAAACTCTTTATCTCCCACAGACAAATTTTCCCATGCGTGCAGGTCTTCCGCAAAAAGAGCTTGAATTGATGGCGCATTGGGAAAATATAGGGCTTTATGCGCAATTGCGCCAACAAGCAAAAGATCGCCCATTTTATATTCTTCATGATGGTCCACCTTATGCAAATGGTCATATTCATATCGGGCATGCTTTAAACAAAGTTCTAAAGGATGTGGTTGTTCGTTCATTCCAAATGCGCGGTTTTAATGCAAATTATGTTCCTGGTTGGGATTGCCATGGGCTTCCAATTGAATGGAAAATTGAAGAAAAATATCGAGCACAGGGAAAAAATAAGGACGAGGTACCTCTGAATGAGTTTCGTCAAGAATGCCGTGAATTTGCACAACATTGGGTAACCGTTCAAAGCGAAGAATTTAAACGCCTTGGTGTTGTGGGAGATTTTAACACACCTTACACTACAATGGCTTTTCATGCAGAAGCACGCATTGCTAGTGAATTGATAAAATTTGCTATGTCAGATCAGATTTATCGTGGTTCCAAGCCGGTGATGTGGTCTGTTGTGGAGCGTACGGCTTTGGCAGAGGCTGAGATTGAATATCATGATCATGAATCAGAGGTGATTTGGGTTAAGTTTCCTGTTTTTGAAGCAAATTCTGATGATTTATATGGTGCTTATGTCGTCATTTGGACAACAACACCATGGACAATTCCTGCTAACCGTGCAGTGAGTTATTCTTCGCAGATTTCTTATAGTATTTACGAAATTGAAAGTGCTGAAAATGATTTTGGTCCTCAAGCGGGAGAAAAGCTTCTCTTTGCAGATGCTCTAGCGATGAGTTGTGCAGAAAAAGCCAAACTTGTTTTGAAGCGTTTGCGTGTTATTTCTACTGATGAATTGAAAGCTCTTGTTCTTTCTCATCCACTCAAAGGTTTGGCGGGAGGGTATAATTATAAGATAGTATTGCTTGAGGGGTCGCATGTGACAGAGAATGCTGGTACAGGTTTTGTCCATACAGCACCAAGTCATGGGCGTGAGGACTTTGAAATTTGGAATGCTTATAAGCCTCTATTGGAGCAAGCAGGGATTGATTCATCTATACCATTTCCTGTCGATGATGCGGGTTTCTATACGAAAGATGTTCCGGGTTTGGGACCGGATCGTGAAGGGGGAGCAGCACGTGTTATTGATGATAATGGAAAAATAGGTGACGCCAATAAAGAGGTCATTAACGCTTTAATTAAAGCAGATCGATTATTTGCACGCGGTCGTTTAAAACATTCCTATCCCCATAGTTGGCGTTCGAAAAAACCCGTTATTTTTCGTAATACGCCGCAATGGTTTATTTCAATGGATAAAGATTTTGGGGATGGTTCAACTTTACGCAGTCGGGCTTTGGAAGCTGTTTCAAAAACGCGTTTTGTACCATCTTCTGGGCAAAACCGTCTAGCTTCTATGATAGTAGATCGTCCTGATTGGGTTCTTTCTCGTCAGCGCTCTTGGGGAGTTCCTATTTGTATTTTTGCGAATGAGGATGGTGTTGTTTTGAAAGATGAAAGCGTGAACGAACGTATTTTACGGGCTTTTGAAGTAGAAGGGGCAGATGCATGGTTTGCTGAAGGAGCACGTGAACGTTTTTTAGGTGACCGTGCGCATGAGCCTTGGATGCAGGTTCATGATATTTTGGATGTTTGGTTTGATTCTGGAGCAAGCCATAGCTTTGTATTAGAAGATCGGGCTGATTTAAAATGGCCTGCAGATGTTTATTTTGAAGGCTCTGATCAACATCGTGGATGGTTTCAATCTTCTCTTTTGGAAAGCTGTGGTACGCGTGCTTGCTCTCCCTATAAGGCAGTGATCACACACGGTTTTACTTTGGATGAGAATGGTAAGAAAATGTCTAAATCTTTAGGCAATACGGTTGTTCCGCAAGAGATCATTAAAACATCTGGAGCTGATATTTTTCGTCTTTGGGTGATGACAACAGATTATTGGGAAGATCAGCGTTTAGGCAAGAAAATTCTTCAGACAAATGTGGATTCATATCGTAAACTACGCAATGCAATTCGTTGGATGCTTGGAACTTTAGCACATGATGATGGAGAAGAAATATCTTATGGTGCACTGCCGGATCTTGAAAAATTTATATTGCATAGGCTTTTTGAACTTGATCAGTTGATTCATCGCGCTTACGATGAATTTGATTTTAAAAAGATTATGCGTGCATTATTGGATTTTTCAATCATTGAGTTATCGGCATTTTATTTTGATATCCGCAAGGATTCTCTTTATTGTGATGCGCCTTCATCAAAAAAACGTAAGGCCTCTTTGCAGGTTGTTCGTGAGATTTTTGAGTGTATGGTAACATGGCTTGCTCCAATGTTGCCTTTTACTATGGAAGAAGCTTGGTTAGAGCGTTTCCCAGAAAGCCAATCAGTGCATTTGGAACAATTTCGCTCTGTACCAGAAGAATGGCAAAACCAATCTTTGGCTGAGCGTTGGAAAAAAATTCGGCAGGTCCGTAAAGTTGTGACAGGTGCTTTAGAGCTCGAACGCGCTGATAAGCGTATTGGATCTTCTTTGGAAGCTGCGCCTGTTGTTTTTATTTCTAATCCGGTTTTACGAGAGGCATTAGAAAATGTGGATATGGCGGAGATCTGTATCACCAGTGCTCTAACAATTACGCAGGATACAATGCCTTCCGATGCGTTTACTTTGGATGATGTTGAAGGTGTTGGTGTATATCCAAAGAAAGCGTTGGGAAAAAAATGTGCTCGATCATGGCGTTATACACAAGATGTTGGGAGTGATCCAGCTTATCCGGATGTATCTGCTCGTGATGCTGCTGCTTTGCAGGAACTACAGCTTCTTGGTAAGATTTAAAATTTTAACTCAAGAAAGAAATGTAAGTAGATTTCTTGTATTGATGAATATAGTTTTTTATGGTACGAAACAAGCTCCGTTGTTTTATCTGTAGGGGGGAAATTTGTGTATGGACCGTTCTCTTATAAATAGCGGGAATGTTAATCAGCCATATACTTAGGGAATGGAATAAGCAGTGAGAAAACGTGAAGTAAAAATGTTTCCAATAGGAATTTTAGGTATATGCTTTTCTTTAACGGGATGTAATGCCCCTACCTATGGTACCAATAAGCCAGTTTCAATACAGTTTTTTGAAGATGTTGCTAATATTGCTTCATTTACACCAACAAATAACAGCAGCCAGATTGTTATGAAGCCCCATCCAAAACTTGTGATACCAAGTCCTAGTTCACGCAGGTTTTTACCGGTGCCACAACAAGATAAATCTGTCAATGAAATAGAAGCATCGAAGCAGCATCGAGAAAGTACTCCTTTTCCTCACAAAGGATCGTCAGTTAATGGCGCTGGTTCAAAAAATCCTTCACAGTTGAGTGCGAAGCAACGACAAGAATATTTACGTCGTCAGAGAGCACAAGTTGGAAGTTCAAAATACCGTCGCTATCTCACTGAACCACCTTTAAGTTATCGCCAACCGGCAAAAATTGCACCTATTGGTCGATAAGAAAAAGACAAAATAAAAGTATGCGAAGTATTCTTCTCATTACTTATGACACCAAGTTCTCGTTCATGCAGCGTTATAATGCTGCTGCAAGCTGGTTGTTATTTCCATGAAATAGCAATATGGCTATAGCATCGAGAGAGTGGTTCGGCGTTGCTTTTTTAACAAGAAATATCTTTTAAGTCCATTTCACAACGTTGTTTGTGTGGATAGTATAACATGAAAGCCATTGAAAATTAGCATCTTTATTCTTATGAAGGAGAGAGCTTATACCATCATTTTGTTTTTCAGACTCCAATGTTGTGACAATTTTTGCATTTGAGAGCTTTCATAAGAGACATTTTTAGTCTTTTCTAAATCGTTTTTTATCTAGACAGTAACCTCACTTATGATGTGCCAATAAAGGATTTTATTGATTCAACGTCATTTGAAATGAGAGTATTCCACGATATTTTGAACTTTATAGTTTATATAAAAATATTTTATATAAAAAGAAATGAATTATTTTTATAAATCAATATGTTGTATAATAGAAACAATATGCAGTATTAAATATGCAGTATTAAAAGAGTGTGAGAGAAAAAATATTTTGAAATAGCTTTCGCTATATCAGAAGGATGAATAATCTTTTTTAAGAAATAGGATAGTTTCTAAAGAGTGAAAGCTATGGATGAAGAATTGTTTTTAGTATCGCTTTTGTACAAAAAAGTCTTTAAGTAATTGAACCGCTTCTTTTTCCTTAAAACCAGAATAAATCTCAGGTTTGTGATGACAGGTTGGTTGCTGATAAAAACGTGGGCCATTTTCTATAGCTCCCCCTTTGGGATCATTTGTTGCGTAATAGAGACGTCGTATGCGTGCAAATGAAATGGCAGCAGCACACATAGCACAAGGTTCAAGTGTTACATAAAGATCGCAATCAGGAAGCCTTTCGCTTTGCAATGTTTTGCAAGCCATACGGATTGCGCGTATTTCTGCGTGTCCTGTAGGGTCATATGCAGATTTTATAAAGTTACCAGCGCGTGCAATGATAGCTTTTCCACGTGTAATGATAGCACCTACGGGAACTTCATCTTTTTTTGCAGCTTCTTGCGCTTCTAAAAGGGCTATTTCCATGGGTGTCAAAGTCATAATATTCTTTCTACTGAAGGTATAGAAAATCTAAAGGTTATCTCGATAAGGAATGCTATGGAATGAATAATTTATTACGCTTTTATAATGAAAAGAATACCTCTATTTTTTTTAAGAGTTTAAAACAAACTTGCAAGTCAACAGATACATTATTGTCGTTAAAGGATAGAAAATGATAAATGATTATGCTACTTCATTTTTCAGGATAAGCGGTATGGTGCATGTGAATAATTTTCTGAACATACTTGCAAAGATTGGTTTGAAACGCAAATGAATGAAAATAATGAGAGTGAACGAATTGCTAAAAGGTTAGCGCGTGCTGGTGTTGCTTCGCGTCGAGATGCAGAAATGATGATTGTTTCAGGTCGTATTTCTGTGAATGGTAAAGTCGTGAAAACGCCAGCTTTTAATGTTAGCCGCTCTGATGTTATTAAAGTTGATGGCAAACCTTTACCTCCTATAGAACGAACGCGTTTATGGCTTTACCATAAGCCAGCAGGTCTTGTCACCACGAACCGTGATCCTGAAGGCAGACCTACAGTATTTAGTAATTTACCAAAAGGAATGCCGCGTGTTCTTTCTGTTGGAAGGCTTGACATTAACACGGAAGGGCTTTTGCTTTTAACCAATGATGGTGGCTTAGCGCGTGTATTAGAACTTCCTGTAACGGGGTGGGTCCGCAAATATCGCGTCCGTGCTCATGGAAGAGTAAAACAGAGTGCGCTGGATAACCTTAAAAATGGTATTGCGATTAATGGTATTTTTTATGGTTCAATTGAAGCATCAATTGAACGCGAACAAGGGTCGAATATGTGGCTTTCTGTTGCTTTGCGAGAAGGAAAAAATCGTGAAATAAAGAATGTTTTAGGTGCATTGGGATTATCAGTTAATCGATTAATACGTGTATCTTATGGTCCATTTCATCTCTCTGATTTAGAAGAAGGAGCTGTGCAAGAGTTAAAAGGGCGGATGTTACGAGATCAGTTGGGGGAGCGTTTGATTATGCAAGCCAATGCAGATTTTGATGCTCCTATTCTTAAGCCATTTTCAAATTCTGTAGTTGTTGCAGAAAAGCAAAGCCAGAAAGATCTTTCTGTTGCAAATGATGGTTGGGTTTTCTCAAGTGAAAGGGTGATACGACGTCGCTCAAGAGATGGTTCTGTTGAACATAGTCGTGCACGATTAAGTACAAAATCTCATGAAAATGTAAAAAAGGAGAAAAGTGAAGAAGGAAAAGTAGAGCGTTTTCTACCGCGTTCTCGCCGTGCTAATGTTTGGATGGCTCCTGGTGCACGTCCGCAAAGTGCACGTAGAAAGCCTTCCTATAGTGAGGAGAAATCGCATGGTTATAAGAGCGATTTGGATGGTAGAAAGTCCTTTCATCGAGGCAAGGAAAAACTAAAAGAAAGTTCGTCACACAAAGAGAAGAGGGAAAGTTTTGTTCAAAAACGTGGCAAAATATCTTATGACGAGACGCATCCCTTTGGTAAGAAAGATCGCTTTTTAAAGGATAAAGAGAAAATGATAAAAGGTTGTCATGATGAGCGTTCTTTTGAGAGAAAGAAAAAAGTAAAATCATTTGGTGGTGCTATGAAAAAATCTAAATCACAGAGTGATGGTGCAAAAACTTCGAAGCGATTTGGAGGTCCGCGTGCGGATTATAGGCGGTAAATTTGCTGGTCGTGTTTTATTTTCGCCTGTTAATCAGTCGATTCGCCCAACGAGTGATCGTACACGTGAAAGCCTTTTTAATATTCTTTCTAGCCGTGAAGAACAATTTTGGACCAATAAACGCATTCTTGATCTTTTTGCTGGTACGGGGGCTTTAGGCATTGAAGCACTTTCACGTGGAGCAAAGGCTGCTGTTTTTGTTGAAAATTCAGTTGAGGGGCGTGGGGTACTTCAAAAAAATATCGAAGCTTTTGAATTGCAAGGGGTTGGACGGATTTTGCGTCGTGATGCAACCAAACTTGGCAATATTGGAACAATGCTTCCCTTTGATGTTATCTGCGCTGATCCTCCCTATAGCCGTTGTTTAGGTGAACGTGCTTTTGTAGAAGCTTTGCGAGGAGGTTGGGCAAAAGCCGATACACTCTTCGTGCTCGAAGAAAAGAAAGATACGATTATTCATTTACCTGATATTTTTTATCTAGACGATGAGCGTTTCTATGGCGAGACAGCAATACGTTTCTATAAACTGCAATCACAGGTTTGATATTGAGAAAGCTCTCGTTTTTCATCCAATAGGGAATAATTTATTTTATAGAGCTTTTTAGAATGATTATTTTATGGCCCGCTAAGCTATAGAGTAAGAAATCATAAAAACTCTATCTTTTCAACAAGGGTTTTGCAACTATATCAGATAAAATCCTTTCCTTATATATTTTTATTTTTTACATCAGATTTTCTATGTTATGTGCGTTAAAGGTATAGCAAGCATAGAATGAACGAGAGGGTTGGGAGCAACGGAATGTATCACTTTTGGTATATACTGGAAGGAAGCTTATTTTTTGCAAGATTTTTTAGCAGTTTCAAAGTTTACTTTTGATTCAAGAGCTGTTTTTCATAGGGGAAAACTTCACTCCAAGTGCTATGGCTTTTATTGGTTTAATTTTAGGGAACTCCGTTATGATCAACGATGAATAAGCAGTTTACAGTTTTAATTCTCACAAGTTTATCTTGGTATCTTCAACGTTGAAC
Source organism: Bartonella sp. AD13SXNS (assembly GCF_042196465.1). Taxonomy (NCBI): domain Bacteria; kingdom Pseudomonadati; phylum Pseudomonadota; class Alphaproteobacteria; order Hyphomicrobiales; family Bartonellaceae; genus Bartonella; species Bartonella sp. AD13SXNS. The sequence goes on along the minus strand of NZ_JBHIQI010000004.1, from coordinate 21,577 downwards.
CATTCTTGCCTTCATTGTTCGATAACTTGAAAAAGATATTTCACGTATTATAGAAAGTATCGTGTATTTTGTGAAAGAGTGCATATGAAATGAAACATTGGATAGCGGTGATTTCTAGAGCTTACGCGCGGCTTTCAGCCGAATTTGGCTTTCTTCAAGTTTGTCATGGTAAAGCTGGATCACTTCGAAAAACATCTAAGGAAGATGAAGTTTTCATTTACTACCCACGGTGTGAAATGGGTACAGGACAAATTCTTCAAACAATAGAGTTTCAGTGTATATTTAAAGATAACCATATTTATCAAGTGGAACAAGCGCCTCAATTTACACCTTTTCGGAAAGATGTTATTTTTAATAAACAAGCACAACCTGTTGTTTTAAAGGAGATTCAAGAACTTGAATTTCTCACTAATCCTCATTGGGGATTGTTAGCGCGACAAGTTTTTTTTGAAATTACAGTTTGTGATGCAGCTCGAATTAGCAAAGCAATGGGGATTTCTAATGGCTAATAATTTATTTTATTTTTGATCAAGCATCTAAAAAAGATTTTTTTTAAAAATTTGTGTGATTTTCTTTAATGAGAGCATAATCTTAAAATGGTAAATTGGTATTAATTTATTCTACTGAGGTTTTATGAAAACTATTAGGGTTAGAAGTTGTAGCTTAATTATATGAAGAAAAACCACTTATTTTTATTGATGCTAAAGACAAGCAGGGAGAAGTCATACAATCTAGATGTTTGAACATATGATGAAAAGCTATCTTAGATCAAAAACTTCTTATTGTACTAAATATTTATACATTATAATCTAAGAGTATCACTTGTTAGTTTAATGCCTACAGGTGCAAATAAATTGGGGATGGACTCAGTTTTTTACTTTTAGTAAGGCTTTAAGGATACCTTTGACATTATCTTTTAGGGATATTTAACGGAAATTATTGGTAAACAAAGAGGGCTTTAAATGTTTAAATGGGTATATAGCGAAGAAATTAGCACAAAAGCAAGTGCTGAGCAAATTTGGGCTATATGGGAGGATGTAGAAAAATGGCCTTCTTGGGATCATGAACTTGAGTGGGTAGAGTTTTCTGGTGCTTTCAAAGAAGGCACTGTAGGACGCATGAAGCCTAAAAAAGGACCGAAAGTAACTTTTACGCTTGATAAAGTTATAAAAAACGTTTGCTTTTCTGATTATGCTAGACTTCCTTTTACACGCATGAGCTTTGATCATGAATATATTTGTTCAACAAAATCTGGTTCTTCAAATAACAAAATTCGTCATACTGTAACTATGTCTGGCTTACTTGCTCCTGTATTTGGAATGATTATTGGATCAAAAATTAAGTTACATCTTCGTGATGCAATGATTGAAATGAGTAGACGTGCTCTTACTGAAAACAAAATCATCTCGTAAGGGTGTGCATTGATAAAGAAGTTAATACCTTAAAAAAGGTGCAGAAATTATAACTTATTATTAGAATGAAACCAGTTATGAATATACGATAAACCAATGAGCCACGGAGCATTTTTTAGTTAGCTGTTGAAATCGTGTCAAAGCATCTTACGGGATTAATTTTGCGCTAAAAATCTTATGAAATTCATTGAATTTTATTTTATATATAAAAGCTTATAAGATGCTCTCTTCATTGAAAATGAGAAAGTTTCAGAAGCTCATTGCTTCTCTTATGATGTAGGTCCATATCGTCATGATATTTGCCGGTTTCTAATGTTGCGATAGCTTTTGCATTTTAAGAGCATTCATGAGAGGTATTTGACTCCTTCTTAAATAGCTTTCATTCATACACCACCTATTCGTGATAGACTAGCAAATAGTTGTGATTGATTCAAAATGAATAGGTTTGAAATGGAGAGAATTTTATGATTTTGGGCTCTTTTATACAAAGTACAAAATAATAAATTATCATTATAAATAAATCTGAAACGGGCAGACAACCTAATTTAGGGAGAATATGAATCCGTAAATGTAAAAACCAATTACAAGTCTCACCATCATTTTTAATTCAGCTTTACGGCTTTCAAAAGTATCTAAAGTAATATCTTTTAAATAACAGAGATTGTGCATTGCTTCACGCTTTTGTTTATCGCGTTCTTTAATGGGGTCACGCCTTTCACGTAAAACAGAGCGCCATTGGGTTGCAGTTTCACGGGCTTGTTTTAAAGAAACATCTCTCAAGGTATCCAAGCCCATTTCACGCCGGCGCCCGTGTATGGTATAACGGTAAATCCGTTGAGCACCCTTATCTTTACGCTTATGAAGTAACAAGCCGGCACCATCATTATATTTGCTAGCCCCAAATGTTGCGACAGCCCTTGGCACTTAAGACGGTTCATAAGAGGCATTTTTAGTCCTTTCTTATACAAATTTGATCCACACACTTATCCCGCTTGTAATGTGCAAACGAATTGTTTTGATTGATTCAAGATAAACAGATTTGAAATGAGAGAATCTTACGTTATTCGGGGTTCTAATTCAATATGAATAACGCTAAATTATCATTATAAATCAATATACTGAATCTTTTAAGACAATTATGAGCGATAAATTTTCCAAAATTAATTTAGGTGAATATGCTTATTACAAACTGGATTGAGGGATAGATACAATGATGAGTATCATATACAAGTTTTATCGATTATTATTTTATAACAACGTTATGCTTCTTCATTTTTTAATGAAAGGGTGAGAGGGAAAAGTATTGATCTTAAATCAAAACCTGTTCAATATCTTAGGATTTTTGTTTCAGGAAAAAGAAGTTGGTCAAATTATGCTTGTTTAATAACAAAATAACCGATTAAGGATGACGCATAAAAAAATGAGATGCTCTCGATTAGACGCATTAGAAACGAGAGAGAATATTATGATTATAGCTTATTTTTGACAAATATAAACAAGGAGTTCTCTTTGTGATGTTATGTCCATGAGGGTAAAGAAGTTTATGAATACTTATTTTGTTGAAACCATAATGAAAGGAAATATTTTTTATTCCGTTTATATTTTCTTGATTCTTGCTTGGAAATTAAAGAATGCTATAGGAATGAAGGAAGTTGTTTGATTATCCAGAGGACATAAGGCTTGTAACTTAAGTCATTTTATGCTTTTCGAATTTTTGAGGATCTTGACTTAATTTCAAGTGTTATTGCCATTTGTTCTGTTGATTTGATGGTCAGTTCAGATTTGGCGTTTAAAATGATAAGGTCCAATGAGCAATCTTGCAACTAAAGAGGTTTTACGACATATTGCATCTTTTCATAAAGAAGCGAAAAGGGAAGTGATTTAATGCATTAAAAGAATGTATGAAATGTGCATAATTTTATGAATGAACACACAAGAGTTGTATTCTGATTTAATAAATTTGTCAGAGTACTTATCAATGTACATAATACACAATTTAGGGAGTCTATAATGACTGACAAGAACCAGATTGAGAAAGCTGTTTCATTGGTTGAAGCAGCAAGGCGTTCTGGGGCCGATGCTGCTGATGCTGTTATTGTTCATGCACATTCCACCAGTGTATCTGTTCGTTTTGGGAAAGTCGAATCGACAGAATCTGCAGAGAGCAATGATTTTACTCTAAGGGTTTTTGTTGGAAAAAAAGTAGCAAGTGTTTCTGCTAATCTAGCGTCTTATCCGCAAGAACTTGCAGAACGTGCTATTGCAATGGCCAAAGCTTCTCCCGATAGTTTATTTGAAGGTTTGGCTGATAAAGAGTGTTTGGTTAAGAACCCTAAAGATCTTGATCTTTTTGATGATTTTGTACCAAGCAGTCATTTTTTAACAGAAGATGCTTTAAAAACGGAAGCAGCAGCTCTTGATGTTAAAGGAGTAAGCAATTCTGGTGGCGCTGCAACAGCTTATGGCCGTAGTGGGTTTATTCTTGTGACCAGCGATGGTTTTTGTGGAGCTTATCACTCTAGTTGCTTCTCACGTTCTTGTAGTGCTCTTGCGGGTGAAGGAATCCAGATGGAGCGGGATTATGACTATACAACAGCCTTACATTTTTCTGATTTAGAGGCCGCAGACACTGTGGGAAAGAATGCAGGGCTTGGTGCAGTTCGACGTTTGGGAGCCGTTCGTGCAGCAACAGGAGGAGTTGATGTTATTTTTAATCCGCGTACGGCTCGTGGAATTGCAGGGCATATCGCATCTATGGTCAATGGAGCCTCTGTGGCTCGAAAAACGAGTCTTTTACAGAATTTCCTAGGCAAGGAAGTGATGAAGCCTAATGTTAATATAACCGATCAACCTTTGCGATTGCGTGGAAATGCTTCTCATCCTTTTGATGGAGAAGGGGTAGAGGGGCAAACACTCAATATTATTGAAAATGGTATTTTAAAAAATTGGCTTCTTTCATCATCTACAGCACGTGAATTGGGACTTAAAACAAATGGACACGGTGTGCGTTCGGCATCATTAGTGCAGCCGACCAGTACAAATTTTGCTATTGAACCGGGTTTAGTATCGCCTTGCGATATGATAAAAGATTTGCGAAATGGATTTTATGTGACCGAATTATTCGGTCATGGCATTGATTTTATTACTGGTCAGTATAGTCGTGGGGCTTCCGGTTTTTGGATTGAAAATGGTGAAATTGCTTATCCGGTGAGTGAAGTAACGCTAGGCTCTGATCTGCTTCATATGTTAGCACATTTAACACCTGCCAATGATATTGATCGGCGTTATGGTACAGCAGCTCCAACATTGTTAATTGAAGGGATGACACTTGCAGGAAAATAACACGCATCATTCTTCTGATTTAAATCTTTTGCGTGACGTTTGTCGAGAGGCAGGAGATTTAGCAATGCGGTATTTTGGATGCACGTTGGATGTCTGGATTAAAGAAGGTAATTCCCCGGTCAGTGAGGCAGATTTTGCTGTCGATCATTTCTTGAAAGAGAAGCTTCTTGGAGCACGTCCAAATTATGGATGGATTTCAGAAGAAACAAAAGATAATCGAGAACAACAAGATTATAAGCGCTCCTTTGTCGTTGATCCTATTGATGGAACACGTGGTTTTCTTTCTGGCAATCCTTATTGGTGTATTTCGGTTGCTATTATTGAGAATGGGCGTCCTATTGTGGGCGTTTTACAATGTCCGGCTCAAGGAGATGTTTATACAGCTGTAACGGGTGGAGGGGCAACATTAAATGGGATAAAACTTCCTCGTTTAGCCTTTCAGGTTCATCGAAAATATAAAATTTCACTTGATAAATCGCTCGCACAAAAATTACCAGATGATTTTCTCAATCAAGTCAGTCTTTACCATTATCTTCCTTCTCTTGCTTATCGTATTGTTCTTGTTGCTCAAGATGAAATTGATATCGTATTAGTTCGTCCGAATTGTCATGAATGGGATATTGCCGCTGCTGATCTTATTTTGCAGGAGTGTGGAGGGTGTTTTTTATCGCTTGATGCTCCTTTACTATCTTATGGAATTGAACCTTACCAGTATGGACTTTTAATTGCTGGTAAAAATAATTGCTGTCAAGATATGATAGATGTTGTTCGTCAAACAAAGTTAGTTTAATCATGTAAAAGCGCGCTAAAATAATCTAAATGATATGGAGGCACATATGACTGAAACCAACGAAAAAAAACAATATTTACATCTTGTATTTGGTGGGGAATTAAAAAATCTTAACAGTAATCAATTTAAGAATCCTGATGATTTAGATGTGGTTGGTATTTTCTCAGATTATCAATCCGCTCAAGAAGCATGGCAGGCAAAAGCACAAAGCAGTGTAGATAATGCATTACAACGTTATTACATTGTAGATTTGCATCAGTTTCTTGATGCTGAGTTAGGCGATGCAGAATAAAGCTTGAATATTGGGTCATTATAACCTGTAGATTGCTTCATGCTTTTGTTTAGTCGTCCTTTTCATAGGTACGTTCTTTGGGTAAAATAGAATGCCGTAAAAAAGAATATGCTTGTTGTTTAAAATTCATATGTTTTCTTAAGAAAACATCTCCCAAAACACCCAAGCCCATTTCATAATAGTGTCTGTGCAAGGTATAAAATCCATTATTGCACCACCATCTTTACGCTTAATAAAAATGCAAGACAGTTTCTATCAACCTATTTACAACAGCAATATTATCATGACAGGTTTTTCTCAAAGTTCATAATTATAGGTGTGAATAGTCACTCTGCGCTTGAATGAGGTATAAGACATTAATGCGTTAGTTACGGCTGATAAAAAGCATAACATTACTAATGATGCCAATCACTGCTCTGTTGAGAACGTTGGCAACTTTACTTATCCATGAGAATTGTTTCAACGAATTATTACTATAAGCTTAGAAACCATGAAAGTCATTAGAAGCTTACCAAAATTAGAAATTTAGAGAAACTAAATAGATTTCTGCAGTTAATTTACCTTATAAGTTTTTTTGAGTATTTGTTTAAAGCTATAATCTATAAGTTAATCATTTTATGTTGATAATATACAATCTTAAAAGGAATAATATATTGCGCTTTCTTTTCAAAAGAGAGGATTTAAAGTTTTGAAAACTCTTATTCAAATTGTTTTAATACTTTTAAGAAATTCTCTATTAAACAAGATTATATTTCACAATTTAAAATGATAGCTCTATATTTTGCAAAATTTTTGTTTAAAGATTAGTTTTATATATATAATTTATCGGTATAGTAATTTGATTTATATATATAATTTATCGTTTTGCAAGTTGGGTGAGAGTCCCGAATATCGTAGATTTTTCTCATTCCAAACTTGTTTATGTTGAATCAATCAAAATCACGTGTTTGCACATCACAAGTGGGGCCAACATATGAATAAAAATTGTTTAAGAAAGGAGCAAAAATGCCTATAATGAACCGTCTTAGGAGCTAAGGGTTGTCACGACATTAGGAGTTGAAAAATAGTGTGATGATGCCGGTGTGCTATTGCAACAAGCGTAAAGGCTCAATAGATTTTACGCTATGCCTTTCATGGGAGTCGTTGTGAAACGGGCTTGGGAGCGGGCGTTGGGGTATGTTTCTTTAAAAAAGCCTGGGAATATGCAACTCAAGTGTATTATTTGTTTGGGGCGTTTTGTTCTTTATAACGGACGTGACTCTATTAAAGAACGTGAAAAACAAAAGCATGAAGCAATGCGTAATCTCCATTATTGAAAAGACATTACTCTAGATACTTTTGAAAATCCTAAAGCTGAATTAAAAAATGATGGTAAAGATGGAAACTGGTTTGCACCTTTACGTTTTCATATTCTCCCTAAATTAGGCTATTTTCACGTTTCAGAGATTACCCAAACAGAGATACACAATACACTTGCCCCTATCTGGCATACAAAAGCTTGGAGTAGCTCGTACTGCATTGAACCGCCTCAATTTTGTTTTAAACATGCTGCTGCATTGGGATAAAATCATAAAGATTGAGCTACCGCTTAAACATATTTTATTTGTTGTATTTATACAGGTTGTAATGTCTGTTGTTTTTTTTGAAAAATTGACAACATCTAACATATTTAAAAATAAGTTTTTTCTCTAAAATACCAACGTGCAAAATTCAAAGTCTCTCTAAAATCATAAGAAATATTTATTCAGTGAGTTGAAAAAATTGATACAATCTATGTCATAGGCTTATCATTTATATTTTCAAAATTACAATCAACTGAATTGTAGTTTTGTTATTTTTGAGTAAGATTGTTTATAGGGTGCAGAATGAAGTGATAAAATCGATATAAGTGACAAAATTTCATTAAAAGAGATTCAAATGATGTGCATATGTTATCTTTATAGGAAAGTTTTAAAAAAATATGGCGATAAAATTGCGTTTTTTTGTCCTTTATGTATTGAATTTTCTCATGGGGGAAGCGTTTTTTATCCAAGATACGGATGGTATTTAAAATAATTGATGCACCCAATAGTGTTGATGAATTTTTTAACAAAATAAGCATATAGATATCTCAAAATAGCTAGATGAGGTGATTTTAAATGGTAGAATTAAAGGCACATGCGGCTCTTTTAACCTATCGAATAATTGGTTTTTGCTTATGTCCTGTTATTCCTTTTTATTTATTTTTTCGTTCTATCCGTGGAAAAGAAGAGTGGTGTCGCAAAAAAGAGCGTTTAGGCAAAAGTTCTCATGCCCGTCCCCAAGGTTCGTTAGTTTGGTTGCATGCAGCAAGTGTTGGAGAAACACTTGCGCTTTTTCCACTTATTAATTATATTTTATCATTAAAAATCAATGTATTACTAACAACTGGGACGGTGACATCTTCCACTCTTGTAAAAAAACATTTTGGTCATCGGTTGATTCATCAATATGCTCCTTTGGATTTAGATTTTGCAGTGCAGCGTTTTATTCGTCATTGGAAGCCTGATCTCGTCTTGATTTGTGAATCAGAAATTTGGCCTCTCCGTATTAAAGAACTTGCCAAAATGCGTATTCCGCAGATTTTGGTTAATGCCCATATGTCTGAACGTTCTTTTAAATCTTGGCAAAAACGGCGTATTCTTGCCAAACATATTTTTAAGGATGTTGATTTGGCGATTGGTCAGACCGAAAGAGATGTAGCTTATTACCATACACTGGGCGTAAAATCTGTTACGTTTTCTGGTAATCTCAAGGCTGATGTTTTACTGGTTGAAAATCAAGCATTGCTTACACGTTATCGTAGTGCTATCGGCAATCGTCCAGTTTGGGCAGCTGTTTCAACGCATGAAGGAGAAGAGGAGATTGCTTTTGAGGTCCATAAGATTGTTAAAAATTATTTGCCAGATTTATTAACAATTATTGTACCGCGTCATCCTGAACGTTCAGAAGATCTTATCAGAAAATGCGACGATAAGGGTTTGCATTTTATTCGTAGGAGTAGAGATGCTGTTCCAAACATGAATACCGATATTTTATGGGGAGATACAATTGGAGAAATGGGACTTTTTCTTCGCTTATCGAAAGTTTCTTTCGTTGGTAAGTCGTTATGTGGAAATGGTGGACACAATCCATTGGAGTTGGCTTTATTTGGCTCTGCTATTTTGACGGGGCCTCATGTTTCAAATTTTCAAGAGATGTTTGAACAATTTTTAACGCGTGATGCAGCATATATGGTTCAAGATACAAAACAGCTTGCTATTCAGGTGTATAGGCTTTTAACAAATGAAACATTGCGACAAGAAATGGTTGATAAGGCTCATGAAGTGGCAACAGGTATGGCAGGTGCACTTGAGCGCACATTAAAGATTTTAGATCCATTTTTACAACCCCTTGTAATACAAACGGGTTTACGTCAGCGTCAGGGTGGATATGCATATTAATGCGCCTCATTTTTGGTGGAAAAATAAAAGCTTTTTGCGTTTTTTATTAACTCCAATTTCATGGGGTTATGGTTATTTTTCACGTCGTTTTATGGCAAGACAGCCTCCCGTGATTGATCTTCCAGTTTTGTGTATTGGAAATTTTACATGTGGTGGTGCGGGTAAAACACCAGTTGTTATTGCTTTTGCCAAAGTGGCTAAAGAACTTGGTTTTGTTCCTGGTGTTGTATCACGTGGTTATGGTGGATCAGTTAAAGGGGTACATCTTGTAAATGAGAAATATGATACTCCACATAAGGTCGGAGATGAAGCACTTTTACTTGCACGGCATGCTTTTGTAGCTGTATCACCTAATCGTTATGCAGCGGCACAACGGCTTAAGCAAGAGGGATGTAATCTTATTTTAATGGATGACGGATTTCAAAGTCGCCGTCTTTATATGGATTATTCGTTACTCGTTGTTGATGCGATGCGCGGTTTCGGTAATGGAGCTGTCTTTCCAGCTGGACCTTTGCGCGTGCCATTAAAAACGCAGTTTTCTTTTATGGATAGTGTTTTATTGATTGGTCACTCAGATGTGCTTGATAATGTTGTTTTTCTTGTTTCTCGTACTGGAAAGCCTTTATATCGTGCTCATCTTAAAGCCAGTGCCTCTGATGAAGTTGCAGGAAAATCATTTTTGGCATTTGCCGGTATTGGCAATCCAGATAAATTTTTTAAATCTATTAAAGAACTGTCTGGTCATGTAGTGCAAACTTACATGTATCCAGACCACTATTTTTTCACAGATGAAAATTTACATAGCCTTATACAAAAGGCTAAAATGCACAATTTATGGCTAGCAACAACAGCTAAAGATTATATTCGTATACAGACAATTCATACGAAAAAAGATTTGAAAAATCTTATTGTCTTTGATGTGAATGTTGATTTTGTTCAAAAAGATTTTTGTCGTATGGTCCTTGAGGAGGTTATGACCCGCTTTAGAAAACGTTCCCTTGAATTTTCTTATTTAAAAAGCAAAGGCTAAATTTATAGCTTTCGAGGATTTATTTTTCTGTTGTTTTTAACAATTGCTTAAGATATGGGTTGCACTCAAGTTCGCGCTGATAGGAGATTTCACAACTAGCATATGCTTCTTGGCGGTGATGATTCCAATATTTTAAATCATCTATAAGGATTTTTTGCCCGCTAACAGCACAAATGGTATAGGTACCATATTCTATAATGTCATATCCGTTATTAGAATAATGAATTTTTGCTTCGCGTTCACCATTGGAAAACATTATAATTCCTTTTTACTTGATACAAGAGATTCAAAAAAGTGCCATAAAATATATTATAAAGTCGAGAGTAAATTTAAAGATATTTTTCTTGTCAAAATGGTTAAGAGTTTATTTTCTACCAAAAAGCCGTTCTATATCTGCCAATTTGAGTTCAATATAAGTAGGGCGTCCATGATTACATGTACTTGTATTAGGTGTTGCTTCCATTTGTCGTAATAGTGTGTTCATTTCTTCGGGGTGTAAAAGACGCCCTGACCGTATTGAGCCGTGACAAGCCATCGTTGCTGCAACATAATCAAGCATTGCTTTTAAATTGTTTGTTGTATCATACTCAGCGGCTTCATCTGCAAGATCTTTAATAAGAGCTTGGATGTTTATCTCTCCTAACATGGAAGGGGTTTCACGCACAACAATTGCTCCTGGTCCAAATGGTTCTATGCCTAATCCAAATTTTTGCAAAGCATCTTTATGCGTTAAAAGGCATGTTGCATCCTCTTCAGAGAGTTCTACAATTTCAGGAATAAGTAATAACTGTGAAGGAAGTGGTTTGGAATAAAGTGCATTTTTGAGTGCTTCATAAACTAATCGTTCATGAGCTGCATGCTGATCGACAATGATCAAACTATCTTGTGTTTGGGCGATAATATAGTTTTTATGAATTTGTGCTCTGGCCGCTCCTAGTGGATAAGATAACTCTTCTGATGAAGGTATCGTGCTTGGAATGTATGCATCTCCACTTGGTATATTTAAGCCCTCCATAATAGGAGTAGCATCTTCTTTTAAACCAAAAGAACTAGTAATATCTAAGGGTTTGTGAACCATTGAAGCGCTGGTAAAATGATGAGGCTGTGGGCTATAAGAAGAGAACTGGTGAGTGTTCTTAAAATTGCCTGATGGTTGTTGTGCCAATGGTTGTTGTATTTGAAATGCAGCTAGCGTTGCTTCAGAACGGGTTGAAGTCGGACGAATACCAGATTGCTGCAATGCTTCACGAATAGCTCCAACGATCAAACCACGAATTAATCCTGGGTCACGGAATCGTACATCAGCTTTGGCTGGATGGACATTAACATCTACCTCCGCAGGTGGGAGATCAATAAAAAGAATAGCGACAGGATAACGATCACGGGGCATGACATCAGCATAAGCACCTCGGAGTGCACTCCATAGAAATTTATCACGCACGGGACGCCCATTAACATAAGCAAATTGATGTAGGCTGTTATTTCGGTTAAAAGATGGCAAACAAGCAAAACCCGTTAAGCGCACTGCTTCGCGTTCAGCATTCAGCGCAATGCTATTAGGGGCGAATTCTTTTCCCATAATTTGCGTAATACGTTGTAATTGTCCTTGAGTATTATTTTCTGTAGCAGACAGTTCTATAGATGTTCTGTCTAGTCCTGAAAGAGAAAAGCGGATATGTGGAAATGCGATAGCAATTCGCTTAATCATATCGCTAATAGCACTTGTTTCAGCCCGATCAGTTTTCATAAATTTTAATCGTGCTGGTGTGACAAAGAAAAGATCACGAACTTCAACAATTGTTCCAGGATTTGCAGCAGCTGGCTTGGGACCTACAATTTTTCCTGCAGTAACGGAAATTTCAGCAGCGCTCTCAGCATTTTTTGTTCGTGAAGTGAGTTTAAGTTTCGCAACGGAACCAATAGAGGGGAGGGCTTCTCCTCTAAACCCAAGGAAGCAGATATTGTGTACATCATCGGTAATCTTTGAGGTACAATGGCGAGAAACTGCTAGAGTTAACTGATCTGCAGGAATCCCACAACCATTATCACTAACTTTGATAAAATTTTTTCCACCATTTGCTGTAATGATTTCAATGCGCGTTGCACCAGCATCAATAGCGTTTTCAACAAGTTCTTTGACAACATTTGCTGGTCGTTCAATAACTTCACCAGCGGCGATTTGATTAATAATATTTTCGCTAAGATGGCGTATAATCATAATAAATTCTAACAGGAATCTTAAGGGTTCTATAAGAAATTATGATAACACCATTTGCGCGACATTCAAGAATAAGAGAGCATGAAAATATTATTTTTACAACACCTCTTGTTTACTTTTAAAGAGAGACAAAATGTTCTTCATTATTCAAAGTATTTTATTTTATGTTAACAAATCAGTTTGAAAAAACAAAAAAATAGTTTTTATCACCTTAAAAATGGCTTGCACCAACGGATCATCTAGGTCAAAAAGAAATACAGTAAAAAGGGAAGGCAATATATATGGCGCGTATAAGCGGTATTTTAGCAGATAGTGATATACAAGCTTTGATTGATAATAACTTTCTCAAGGCTCAGTATCCATTTGATAGATCTCAAATACAACCAGCAAGCCTTGATCTTCGTTTAGGGGAGAAAGCTTATCGTATACGTGCTTCTTTTATGCCGGGTTCTGATGCAAAAGTTTTGGATAAGCTTGAACGGTTAAAGTTGCATGAGTTTGATTTACAAGACGGAGCCGTTTTAGAAACGGGGTGTGTTTATATTGTTCCTCTTTTGGAAACTTTAGCTTTACCAGAATTTTTATCTGCTGTTGCCAATCCCAAAAGTTCTACGGGGCGATTAGATGTTTTTACACGTGTCATTACGGATAATGCTCAGGAATTTGATAAAATTTGTGCTGGTTATCATGGTCCACTTTATTTGGAAGTTAGTCCACGAACATTTCCAATTTTGGTACGTACTGGCTCACATTTATCACAGCTTCGGTTTAGAAAAGGGCAAAGTTATTTAAATGAAATTGAGTTGCACACTTTGCAAAGGCAAGAAACACTGATATCGGAAGATCTTCCTAATATTAGTGCTGATGGTATTGGACTTTCCATTAATTTAAAGGGAGATGAAAACGGGCTTATAGGTTATCGTGGTAAACATCATACAAGCGTTATTGATATTGATAAACGCGCCGTTGCTCACGTTTTAGATTTTTGGGAACCTCTTTTTGATCGAGATCAAAGAGAGCTAGTTCTTGATCCTGATGAGTTTTACATTTTAGTTTCACGAGAGTCTGTTCATGTGCCTCCGCTTTATGCCGCAGAAATGACTCCTTTTGATCCTTTAGTTGGTGAGTTTAGGGTGCATTATGCAGGCTTTTTTGATCCAGGATTTGGGCATATGGAAGCGGGTGGAAAAGGAGCAAGAGCGGTTTTAGAAGTGCGGAGCCATGAAGTTCCTTTTATCTTAGAGCATGGTCAAATGATTGGCCGTTTGGTCTATGAACATATGCTTAATCGGCCCTCAACCCTTTATGGACATGATGTTGGATCACATTATCAAGCACAGGGTTTAAAGTTGTCTAAGCATTTTAAATGAGTTGGAAACCACGAATTTTGATAACATATACGCAGGAAATATATTGTGAATAAAAGAAAAGTTTTTGTTCTTAAAAAAACCGGCGTTATGCATTCTATTTTCAGTTTTCAAGATTAGGGCTTTGTATTTGAGAGGATAAGAGAGGCTTTATTTCTTTTTTCAAGCGTTTTTATCCATATAAATTCTCGTTTATGATGCGGAAAAGAATAGTTTTGCTTATTTTATTATGAAAAAATCTAAAATGAAAGAATTTGGCTGTAGTCAATTTTTATTCAATATGTCATGCATATGTATTGTGATAATAAATCAATAATTTACTGATTCGACATAACAGAGGATTGCTTGCTTTTCAAAGAAAATAAGCAAGACTGGATGTTGCACTTTGCTTCATTTTTTTTTAAGCTTAAGTGGCCAGTATATTTTATTTTGTATAAAAATTATCATTAAAAGAAGATAAATAAGTTTTTCACGGCAGTTCAGGAATAATTTTTTTAATGAATAGTGTTCTAATTTTAGAAAGACATTTATAGCCTCAAGATATAATATCGCTAGAAAATGCTTTAACTAAAGGTAAAGCATTTCATGAGTATGAACATTAGATGAGTATGAACATTAAAAGTTTTTTACACTTTATGTAAATTAGGCACGGTATATTTTTATAAACTTTCATGACAAGTAACAGGTTTCAGTTTTGAATATTGATATGAGAAGATTTTTAGATGTACGCGACAACTTTATTTAAAGTATTAATTAAAGGTTTTTTTCATCTTTTGGGGGGGGGTATGGTTTATCTTTAATGAGTATAGACTTTCTATTTTTATAAACGATAAGGACTCTTTGGAGGGAAAAACTACTTTAAATGACAACGCACTAAGTTGTAAAGCAATTGCTCACGAAGAGGTATTTGTTTAAAGAGAGTATAACATTTCAACTGTATATGAACAATGTATAAGTGGGTACGGTATTAATGCTGCTCCTATACTATGAGATTTTAAATTGGGAAAAGAGAAATAAAGACGTTGTTTTTATCAATTAGTTTTTTTAGAAAAGTGCAATTTCTGTTACCTTTATCAATTCAATAGAGGGTTTTGGGAGAACATTGAAGAGGAAGGTACACGGTTTTTTTTATGCATTTTAGGGTATCTTCCCTTTTGATTCAGGAATAATGGTGCCATCAATGATTATTTCTTCAACATTTGATTATCGTAAGGCAGCAAAGCGTCGTCTTCCCCCCTTTCTTTTTCACTATATTGATGGTGGGGCTTATGCTGAAGAAACGATGCGACGTAATTGTACAGATCTTCAAGCACTTGCACTGCGTCAAAGGATTCTATGCCACGTTGGTGAAGTTGATCTTTCAATCAAGCTTTTTGATCAGACACTTGGTCTACCGATTGTGCTCGCACCTGTTGGGCTAACGGGCATGTATGCACGTCGTGGTGAGGTAAAAGCAGCGCGTGCTGCGGCAGTAAAAAGGATCCCTTTTACGCTATCTTCGGTTTCAGTTTGTTCCATTGAGGAAGTTCAGAAAGTGGTTGGAGATGCATTTTGGTTTCAACTTTATGTTCTCAAAGATCGTGGCTTCATGCGTGATGCACTAGAGCGGGCTTGGTTAGCTGGTGTACGCACGTTGGTTTTTACAGTTGATATGCCTATTCCTGGTGCACGTTATCGTGATGCGCATTCAGGGATGTCTGGTCCTTATGCTGGATTACGCCGTTTTTTACAAGCTTTTACGCATCCACATTGGGCTTGGAACGTTGGTGTTATGGGGCGCCCTCATGATCTTGGAAATGTTTCCACTTATCTCAAAAAGAAGATTGCATTGGATGATTATGTTGGTTGGCTTGGTGCCAATTTTGATCCCTCAATTGGTTGGCATGATCTACAATGGATTCGCGATTTTTGGAAAGGAAAAATGATTCTGAAAGGTATTCTTGATCCAGAAGATGCGCGAGAAGCCGTACGGTTTGGTGCTGATGGTATTGTTGTTTCCAATCACGGTGGACGCCAGCTTGATGGTGTATTATCAACAGCACGAGCGTTGCCTGAAATTGCAGATGCTGTAAAGGATCATTTGACTATTTTAGCGGATTCTGGTGTTCGTTCTGGTCTTGATGTTGTACGCATGATAGCACAAGGTGCGGATGCTGTTATGATTGGCCGTGCTTTTGTTTATGCGCTTGCAGCAGCTGGTAAGAAAGGTGTTATGCATCTCCTTGATCTTTTTGCCAACGAAATGCGGGTAGCTATGACACTCACCGGTACTCAGACAATCAAAGATATTACACGCAAGAGTTTAGTGAATACAGATATTTTTAAGCTCTAAAAGCAGTATAATATACTGCTTTTAGAGAAAGAAAGTCTTTTTATAGATGAACATAATTGTGTATTTTACAGATATGTTGACCATAAGCATTAAATAGAAAAGCTAAAACATCTCTTCTATAAAATCACAGAAAATACTCAATCACTACAATAATAAAGAAAAAAGCTTAATAATAATCAACATAGAAAAAACACAAATAACTTTGTATATATTTTTTATTTACTTTATTAAAAGCTCATTCTATGGATAAAAAGGAACAAGCGCTGATATTAAAGGTAAAACAACTGTTGATATAGAAAAAATAGATATAAATAATGCTGTAAGCATTTTTCCCTCCTATATAAAAACATTAATTACTTCTTTTCCATATTAGCATAAAACGAAAATTTATAAACTTCATTTAGTTTTAATTAAATATGGAATAATATTAATTATGGTATATAAATAAAATTATTAAAAATGTCAATATGTATTATTATAATCTATAATTATAATAAAAAATTGATCTAATAAATAATATTTCTATAATCTATATATTATCTATATTAAGTTTATTGAATAATATTATTATATGGATATGATATTGTTTTTTATGGAGTACGTTTTTAAGCAATGAAAGTGTACTGTTTTTAGAAAAGCTCATTTACTATGAGCAAAGCTGCGCGACTTAATAGGCTTACCTGTCTTATTTTCTTGCATCCTTAATGATTTATGATGTTTTTGAACTGGTGAGCATATTAGAGAATAGTTTAATATTTTGTGTATATTATGTAATTTCTAATATTACTTTTGTTATACTTCCTTTATTGATTCCATAATGTGTTAAAACCTTTAGTCAGTTTTCATTGCAGATAGGCTTATTTGGTATCTTAAATGATACAAATTGGCATTTAATGTTTTGTTCCATAAACGGTATAGTCATTACAACTGCAAGCCTTCTATTGATATAATTTTCTTCACAAATAACTACAGATTTATAGCATTTACATAACTCTAACGCAGATATATTATCTAAAAGTCGAGTTATTGCTACACTTATAACCGTTGATACAATTTTATAATTTTAGAGTTCTTCAGCGGCATCAAGACAAATCTAGTGAGTCTCTTCAGTAGCAAGGAAGAGAATATCTTTTCTCTTTTTTATAACAAAAGCTTTATGAATAGCGATTTTTAAAGCATCATTATGAATATTTTTAACAGCGCGCTTTTCTCAATGTATATAAACGGGTTATAGGAAGACTGAGAGTAGAAAAAATTGCAGCTTTTGTTTTTTTATTATTGGCAGAAGTAATGATGTGTATGTTCATAATAGTACAAAGAGAAGAAAAATCAGAAATAGCATGATGTGTAGCTCTCAGTGGCCTATAATGAATACCAGCGCTAATGCCAATCAGTTAAACAGGGTTTTCACAAGAAACAACATCTGTTTTTATTTGTTTAAGTGCACGTGTTGTCAAAAAACAAGCCAGCGAAACAACAAATGTTTTTTTTCACAGGAGGCAAGAGCCGCTGCAACGCCGATTAAATTTGGTTTGGCAATTCCAGCTTTTACAATATATTCTAGAGATCATTTTGCAAATTGATCAATTTGTCCAGATATTCTTGAATCCGCCGTAAAAACAGTAATATCCTTATCAAATTGCGCTATTTTATTAAGAATCTTATTAAGATCTTCAAGGTTGAAAAATTTCATAGAAGTTTGTGCTGTCATGATGAGGAGTATACAAACGCATTCTCTCATAAATTGAATTTTTTTCAATTTCATTGACAGAAATATTATATTTCTCATTTATTGAAACTTTATGATGTCAGTTTATATCATTTTCCATTGAGGAAATACCATATCTCTTTAATGTATTCATAAATATAGCTTGTTGGTTTATCTTTATAAAATGAAAGTAATCCTAACGCCCTTTTTAATCTATGTTATATCGTGTCCATTAATTTTTACAATATGCCATCTAAAACTTGTAAATTGATCTGTGAAGAGTTCTTTTTTCATTAAGGCATCTGTTTTATCCGTAATTTGAAGCCGATTTCTATCAACAATCGCAATGAGATGGCTGAGTGTATAATATGCTGAAAAAAGTACAGTCTCCCAAACAGATTCCTCTATCATTTTTCCATCGCCAAGAAGCACGAACGCACGGTAAGATTGAGAATTAAGCTGTCCAGAAAAAGTCATATAAATCATGGCTAAGAGAATCCGTATTTTGCTCAATTCTAGGGACTTTTTGGGTTACATGGCCAATAAAATCTGAACTAAATTATAAATAAGTATCAAAAAGTTTAGGATCAAAATATCCCATTTCTGATAATATAATATACAATATTTCAACCGTTATGTCCTTTACTTTGAATATATCAATTGCGATGGAGATCATAAATACGCATTGGGTTTATTTGAAGAAATATTTGTATAAGATATTATACAATCAATATAGAAGGGAATTGCCGTTGTATGACCGGATTTTGCTTTTCTAATGAATTCAAGTATTTTAAGATACTGATCAGGAGCATAAATTACATCATGAACATCCGATTTATAGGTTGCATCAGCCATACTCTCCCCCTTTAGAATAATTATAAAATAATCACTTCAAATTGCAATTGTATGGACTATTTACTCTTTGTTATGAACAAGTCAGCATTGTTATTCTATTGATCAACATTGCGACAGCCCTTCTATTTAAACAGATTCATAAAGAGGTATTTTTACTCTTTTCTTTCAGTGTTTTTTACTCACACATTCATCTTGTTTGTGACATGAAAGTGAATAGTTTTGATTGATTTATCATGAACAGATTTGAAATAAGAGAATTTTACTATACTTAAGGTTCTAATTCAATATGAATAACGCTAAATTATACATATAAATCAATATATTATCCTATTACAAACTTTCTTTAAAAGAAGCGCGTGAGCTTGCAAGATATGACAGTGATATTTTTAAAGAAGGCAATGATCTCATTTTATTTTCTGTTTATGTTTCCAACCACATAAACGTTCACCTTGTTCGTTATGTTTTAGAATATCTCTCGCCAAATTCGGACTAATGACATTGATATCTTGTCGATTCAGATAAATGGGCAGCCATCCAATACAAGAAGTTCGTTCATTCGTCGCGCAACCAGTTAGAAAGCTTAGTGCGCACATCAGCATCACTTTTCTTGTTAATTTCATTTTCTACCTCAAGCCGTGTTTTTGCTATCTTGAAAGTTTCATTTGTTTGCTTTTGTTTCTCAACTTTTTTTCCAAGGAAAAAGGCTTTCACTAAAGCTATAAGAAAAGCTGCTATGATCGCTGACGTCATTGTCAGATATTTTTTTATCCATAAGATCATAGACGGTGTTCCTGAAAGCGTTTAGCAATATAGACCATAGCTGTACAAGCTGCTAAAACCATAATACCTGCTAAAACCCATTGAACAGGACCATTTCCCGCAAAAAGTCCTCCAAGCCCTGAAAAAGAACCTATGATTGGTGCAAGAGCTTCTATTTTACAAATACCTGTTACACCTTCTGATTCTACTACATGATAATTGGGAGCAACGTGAGCCCCTTTTGCCCATAATCCTGCTTCGGCTGCGCGACGATTAACAAGACCTTGGATACGTTTTCCTCCTACTCTTGTCCATTTTTGCAATTCTGCCGGTACTGCTTCATATTCACCTTTATTGAGCTTTTTTAAAAGTGTAGAATTACAAAAGGCTGTTATTCCTACATTATAGCAAAATGATACTAATGCTGCAAATTGTTCATCGTTTAAAAGAACGATAACGGCTTTTTCAACAACGGCTTCACATTCTTTCAAGTCTTGATAAAGGATTTTTTCAGCCTCTTTTTCCGTAATTTGCATGTCTTTATGGACAGCTGGTGCACCAGCTGCACTTGTATGTCCATAACCAATTGTCCATACACCACCGGAATCTTCATAGGCTTGTAAACGTAAGCCTTCCAATTGCTTAATCAGTGTAAGCCCTTCTTTTGATATTTTTCGCATTATTCTATCCTATAAAAAAACCTACAAAAAGCAGGATATGAATTAAAAACTTATATTTACTCATTAAAAAAACGAAACATTGAAAGGGTCTCATAACACTAAAATTACTATAATAGGCCCCGTAAAAACTCATATCGTTTTTTTGTTGGAGCAAAAATTGCGCTAATCACTATTATTTTTCAGTAATTGATCTCCTCTCTGTTTAAAAGACAAGAACTTTTAATAAACCAAATTTATAATCAACGAAACTCCATTCACAAACTCTAATAGTTGATCTAGAATGATTTAAAGGAATTTTACTTGAAAAATCAATATTTTCCAATATCTCTAGTGAAGACAAGTTCTTTTCAATAAAAGTAAGAAATGTAATAATTGAAAAAATAATAGATATTGGTTTTTAAATAATTATATAATCTATAACTTACGTAGTAGAAATTTTTATAAAAACAAAAAGAGATATTATAATCAAGCATTATACATCTACCAATTATCTTAGAATCAACATACTTAACACATAATGTATTATACATATTTAATCAAAAAAGCTATAATTAATTTAATCATGCTTTATTTTTTTCTCTAATTGCTTAATTTACTTAAAAACATACCTTTATGAATGATGTGAAATAAACTATTACATAAAACATAATGAATATTTTCTCCCTCTCTTAGTAGTCTGTTTCCAACTGAAACAATATATCATTAGAGCATATTCAACATATAGACCAATGCTATTTGATAGTTTTGTAAAGAATATTGTCTTGTAATAAACTTGAACGATGAGTTATGTTTCATGTATTTTCTTTTCATATGAATAACGCCTTCGTCTTCTTTCATATGAAGTGTTTTGTGGAGCGTTCGGGGACAATGGTGGCATCTTTGTCTGGTGTTGTATTGGCTACCTTTTCGCAACATCTTAAACAAATCAATCAAGCTGTTGAAATCTTTTTAGGAGCAATAGCAGAAGAGATGCAAAGGATTTTGACAAAATTCGCTTGAAGTTATGGGGAGACTTTCTCCTCCCAGCATCTCCACCCATTTATGTAATATAAAAAAATAAGGAAAAAGTCCTTCACTAAAGCTAAATGAGATGATTTTTAATAATAGCTGATAGACATATCGCAACCATGAATGTGCACAGCTTTTTAGCGTATCCACAACAATAATTCGCAATTGGGTGCTTCAAGGACTATATCCAAAACCGTATAGGATAGGTAAAGCAGTGAAGTGGAAAAAAGAGATTTTAGCACGTACTTTAAAGAAGGGTAACCAATAATAATTAAATCAATAAGTTATATTTGTAGTAAGGGGATAGTTGAGTTTTGATTTTA